>NZ_CP119133.2:8335686-8643982 GCF_001636945.3 Streptomyces sp. FXJ1.172
ACTACCGGCTGGTGGACGGCGACTGGGCGCACTACTACGACACCACCGGCACCGGCAACAGCCTGCTGATGCGGCACCCCTACGTGCTCCAGCTCATCATGGACTCGCTGCGGTACTGGGTCACCGAGATGCACGTCGACGGCTTCCGCTTCGACCTCGCGGCCACCCTGGCCCGGCAGTTCCACGAGGTGGACCGGCTCTCGGCCTTCTTCGACCTCATCCAGCAGGACCCGGTGATCAGCCGCGTCAAGCTCATCGCCGAGCCCTGGGACGTGGGCGAGGGCGGCTACCAGGTGGGCAACTTCCCGCCGCTGTGGTCGGAGTGGAACGGCAAGTACCGCGACGCCGTACGGGACTTCTGGCGGGCCGAGCCCGGCTCGCTCGGCGAGTTCGCCTCCCGGCTGACCGGCTCCTCCGACCTGTACCAGCACAGCCGACGCCGGCCGCGCGCCAGCGTCAACTTCGTCACCGCGCACGACGGCTTCACCCTGCGCGACCTCGTGTCGTACAACGACAAGCACAACGAGGCCAACGGCGAGGACAACCGGGACGGCGAGAGCCACAACCGGTCCTGGAACTGCGGCGCGGAGGGCGTGACGAAGGACCCGGCCGTCCTCGAGCTGCGCGCCCGCCAGCAGCGCAACCTGCTGGCGACGCTGCTGCTGTCACAGGGCATCCCGATGCTGTGCCACGGCGACGAACTCGGCCGCACCCAGCGGGGCAACAACAACGCCTACTGCCAGGACAACGCGATCTCCTGGATAGACTGGGAACTCACCGCGGAACAGCGGTCGTTGACGGAATTCACCCGGCACCTCATCGCCCTGCGCGCCGCCCATCCGGTGCTGCGCCGGCGCCGCTTCTTCCGCGGCGAGACCGCTACCAACGCCGCACAGCCGCTGCCCGACCTGATGTGGCTCAGACCCGACGCCCGCGAGATGACCGCCCGGGACTGGCAGCGCGGCGACGCGCACTCGGTCGCGGTGTTCCTCAACGGCGACGCCATCGCCGAACGCGACTCCTATGGGCGCCGGATGACCGACGACTCCTTCCTGCTGCTCGTCAACGGCTACTGGGAACCGGTCGACTTCCGCCTGCCCGGAACCGTCTTCGCCGAACGCTGGACGACCCTCATCGACACCGCCGACCCGGACGGCATCCCGGACGAACGCGAACACAAGGCCGGCACGAGGGTCCGCGTGGAAGCACGCAGCCTGATCCTGCTGCGCCGGAACGCGGTTCGCTAACGCCCCCGGCGTGAGGTCACCGTGAACTGCGCCCCGTCCGGATCCCGCAGGATCGCCTCGTCCTCCGCCTCGCTCAGCACACTGCCGCCGTGCTTCTCGGCCGCGCGGGCGCAGTCCAGGACGTCCGCGACGGCGAAGTGGATCTGCCAGTGCGGCCGTACGGAGGGATCCGGCGCCGACTCCACCGCGCCCGAGTCGATCCGGGCCACGATGTCGCCCTGGCTGCGCAGCACCACCTCGCCGCCCTCGTACTCCACCTGGCAGCAGCCCGGCCGCCCGGTCGCCCAGTCGAGGATCTCGCCGTAGAACATCGCGGCGTCGAAGGCGTCGCGCGTGTGCAGCCGGATGAACGTCGGCGACGCCCGCCGCCACGCCTCCCAGTTGCCGACCAGTTCCCCCTGCCAGATCCCGAAGGTCGCCCCGTCCCGGTCGGCGAGCAGCGCGGCCCGGCCCGGCGGGAAGGACAGCGGGCCGACGGCCGCCGTACCGCCGCGCTCGCGCGCCCGGGACACCGCCACGTCGGCGTCGGGCACGGCGAAGTACGGCGTCCAGGCGACCGCCATCTGCCACATGGCGGCGACGGCGGCGATCCCCGCCACCGGCACCCCGTCCGCCAGCGCTACGCGGAAGTGCTCGCCGAGTTTGACGCCGCGCCAGCGCCAGCCGAGGACGGCCGTGTAGAACTCCTGGGTGGTCCCGAGGTCGCGGCTGGTCAGGCTCACCCAGCACGGGGCGCCGAAGACGGAGTGCGTGGACACGACGTCGCCTCGACGTGGTCCACCGCCGGCGGGGGTGTCATGGTTCATGGCGGTCGGGTCCTGCCTCTAGGGGCCGGTCTGGCACCAGTGTCCACTGCGCGGGCCGGTTCGCGCTCTTTGACCTCACCTTTGGGGAAATATCTCTTTAGCAGAGGTAATCTTGGAATGTGGAACACGAGGCCCTCCCGGAGGAGCTGGCCGACACGCTGGTGCGGATACAGCGGCTGATCCGGCGGCGCCTGCGCGGCGGACTCACCCTGCCGCGGCTGCGCGGCGGCGAGGTGGAGCTGCTGCGGCTGGTCGAGTCCCGGCCCGGCATCGGCATCTCGGACGCGGCCAAGGCGCTGCACCTGGCGGGCAACTCCGTGTCGACCCTGGTCAATCAGCTGGTCAAGGGCGGATACCTGCTCCGGGAGACCGACCCGGCCGACCGGCGGGCCGCGCGCCTGCTGCTGACCGGGGCCGCCGAGAAAAGGCTCGCCGACTGGCAGCGCCGCCGGGCCGAGCTGGTCGGCCGGCATGTCTCCCGGCTCGACGAGGCCGACCGGGAAGCCCTCCGCGCGGCGCTGCCCGCGCTGCGCAAGCTGGCCGCCACCCTGCACGAGGAGGCCGAGGAACCATGACCCAGGCCGAGGATCACGACGGAGGTCCAGGCGCCATGACGAGTGACAGCGACACCGCCGGCCCGCCCGGCGGCCCAGCCGAAGAAGGCGTCGCCGAGGGAGTCACCGAGGCCGTCGCCTGCAGCGGTCTCGCCTACGCGTTCGGCGACACCAAAGCCGTCGACGGGCTCGACCTGGCCGTGTGCGCGGGCGAGGTCTTCGGACTGCTCGGCCCCAACGGCGCGGGCAAGACCACCGCCATCCGCTGCATCACCACCCTCCTGCCCGTCCCCGCCGGCATGGTCCGCGTCTTCGGCCATGACACCGCGAGGGAGCGCATGGCGGTGCGCCGGCTCCTCGGCTACGTCCCGCAGCAGTTGTCCGCCGACAGCGGGCTCACCGGCCGGGAGAACGTCGCCCTGTTCGCCCGCGTCTTCGACGTCTCCCGCCGCGAGCGCGCCGCCCGCGTCGCCCAGGCCCTCACCGCCGTCGGCCTCGCCGACGCCGCCGACCGGCTCGCCGGCACCTACTCCGGGGGCATGGTCCGCCGGCTCGAACTCGCCCAGGCCCTGGTCAGCGCGCCACGCCTGCTGATCCTCGACGAGCCGACGATCGGCCTGGACCCGATCGCCCGCACCGGCGTCTGGGAGCACATCAACGCCGTACGCGCCGCGACCGGCATGACCGTCCTCGTCACCACCCACTACATGGACGAGGCCGACCAGTACTGCGACCGGGTGGGCCTGATGCACCGCGGCCGGATCCGTGCGCTCGGCACCCCGGCCGAGCTGCGCCGGGGCCTGGCCGAACGCCAGGGCACCGGCACCCTGCCCACGCTGGAGGACGTCTTCCGCGACGTCGCCGGCAGCGGCCTCGAGGACACGTCCCAAGGAGGATTCCGCGATGTCCGCAGCACCCGCCGCACCGCGCACCGAGTCGGCTGACCGCACGGATCTCCTGCTCACCCCGCCCGTGCCCCGCGCGGGCTGGCGGGTGCTGCCCGCCAGGGTCGTCGCCATGTGCGCGGTCGAGCTGCAAAAGCTGCGCCACGACCGCACGGAGCTGTACACGCGCGCCGTCCAGCCCGCCCTGTGGCTGCTGATATTCGGCCAGACCTTCACCCGCATACGGGCGATACCGACGGGCGGCATCCCGTACATCGACTTCATGGCGCCCGGCATCATCGCCCAGTCGGCGATGTTCATCGCGATCTTCTACGGCATCCAGATCATCTGGGAGCGCGACGCCGGCATCCTGAACAAACTCCTCGTCACCCCGACGCCCCGCTCGGCGCTGATCACCGGCAAGGCGTTCGCGGCCGGCGTGAAGTCGCTGATCCAGGCCGTCGTCGTCATCGTCATCGCGGCCGTCCTCGGCGTGGCGCTGACCTGGAACCCGCTCAGACTGCTCGGCGTCGCCGCGGCCGTCGTCCTCGCCTCCGCCTTCTTCTCGTGCCTGTCGATGACCATCGCGGGCATCGTGATCAGCCGCGACCGGCTGATGGGCATCGGCCAGGCGATCACCATGCCGCTGTTCTTCGGCTCCAACGCCCTCTACCCCGTTTCGGTGATGCCGGGCTGGCTCCGGGCCGTCAGCAAGGTCAACCCGCTGAGCTATCAAGTCGACGCCCTGCGCGGGCTGCTGCTCGGCACGCCGTCGCATCTGGCCTTCGATTTCGCGGTGCTGGCGGTCGCCGCCGGGCTCGGCGTCACCGCGGCCTCGTCGTTGCTCGGCCGGCTGGCCCGGTGATCTTGCCGCGGACGTGATGTGCGGCACGCGCGCGTACCTTGCCGGAAGCGGCCGTGAAGGGATTCTTCCTGGGCAGCGCTTGATCAGCGATCAAAGCGGGCGAACCGGCTGGCCACAGCGCATTCTGCTCATTTGACAGTGCACAGAGCACACAGATAGACAGCAGCTCTCGAAGGTCGAGAGGGGCACTGTGTACGAGCCGAACGTGGTCGGGGACTGGCACGAGTACGAGGAGCATGCCGGTCTGCGGGTCCGCGTCCACCGCCTGGAGGCCGCCGAGCCGCCGCGCGGGCGCGACGACGCCGCCGCCGGTCTGACGTACTTCAGTGTCCGGGTGACCGTCGAGAACCGCGGCGCACGGCACTACGGCATCCATCTGGAGGACGGCCAGATCGACGTCCGCGTCGGTCCGGACGGCGAGGCCGCGTTCGTGGACTGGCGCAGCTCCCAGTTCATCGAGGGCTTCGACGTCTATCCGCTGCGCCGGGCCACCGCCGTGCTCTACGCCGCCGCCCCCGAGGCCGACCTCTCCCACGTGGACGTGCAGGTGCAGCTGCGGGTGGAGGAGGAGTGGACCGACCGCCGGCTGTGGGCGGGCGGCATCGGCCTGCTGGAGGCGACCGCCGCGACCGCCCTCACGGGCACCGCCCAGGGCGGCCTGGCCCACCAGGTCAGCGCGTTCCTGCGGGACCAGACGGAACCCGGCACCGCCTGACAAGGGCCGGCGGCGCCCGCCCGCAGGAACGCACCGGCTGCCCGGCCCGTACGGCCGGCGCGGGATGCCGTCGATGATCTCCGGGCGCCCTGCCGGAGCAGCGCCGCCGCGACCGAGGTGCCGGGCGTGGCGGGATCGGGCCGGCCCGCCCACTCGTGGGCGTTCGGGCGGGTCTTGCCGTCGGGCGTGAACACACAGGCGCGCAGGGAGAGTTCCCCGCCGCGGTCCACGCGCGCGTACCCGGCGACCGGGCTCTTGCGGCGGCCCTGCAGCACCTCGTCGACGGCAGCTCGCTCATGACAGACCCCGCTGGACCCCGCCCCTCACCCGAGATCCTCGGGCAGGTCGGCCGCCGACTCCTCCGGGGTGAGATCCGGGCGCAGCCGCAGCCAGGACGGCTGGCGCAGCAGCCCGGCCCGGGTACGGGTGCTGTAGCCGACCTCGCCGACCAGCCGTGGCAGCACCCAGCGGGCCCCCGCGATCCGCGGCACCGGCTCGAAGGGGCACCGGCTGCTCGCGCCGGCCTCGAGCAGCCGGGCCAGTTCCGCGCGCTCCGCCTCGCTCCAGCCGGTGCCCACCCCGCCGACGTACCGCAGCCGGCCGCCCTTGTCGCGCTGACCGGCCAGCAGTGCGCCGGGAAGCCCGGTCAGCCGTCCCCTGCCGGGCAGCCAGCCGCCGACGATCACGTCCTCGGCCCGCACGTTCCGGATCTTGATCCAGGCGCGGGAGCGCACGCCGGGCTCGTACACCGAGTCCAGCCGCTTGCACACGAGGCCCTCCAGGCCGTGTTCCCTGGTCGCCGCGAGCGCCTCGGCACCGTGCCCGGTGACCGCGGCGGGCGTCGACCAGTACGGCCCCGCCAGACCCAGCTCCTCGAGCCGGACCCGGCGCCGTGCGTACGGCTGCCGCAGCAGGGATTCACCCAGGTGGGGCACGTCGAACAGGGCCAGGTGGACCGGCACTTCGGCCGCTCGGCGTGCCGCCCGCGCGGGGGAGTGCGCGAGGCCCATCCGGCTCTGCAGCAGCTGGAAGTCGGCCCGGCCCCGCTCGTCCAGGGCCAGCACCTCGCCGTCCAGTACGGCCGGTGCACCGCCGAGGGCGCCGCCGAGCGGCCGGAGTTCGGGATAGGCCGCGGTGATGTCCTCGCCCGAGCGGGCGCGCAGGCGCACACTGCCGTCCCCGGGCAGGTAGACCATCGTCCGCTGGCCGTCCTGCTTGGTCTCGTACGCCCACCGCGCGTCCTGGGCGGCGGGCGGCAGCCTGCCCGCAGTGGCGAGCATCGGCGCGATGAGCGGCAGGGATACGGCGGTCACGGCTGAAGGTCTCGACCACATGCGGCGACCGCACGCGCCTTCGGCCGACGGTTCCCCTGAACGGGCCCGCGGCCGGGCGGTGCCTCCTGCCGCCCGGCCGCGCCGTCGCCCCGGCTTCCGGAACACGCCGCGTGGGCCCCTGCCCGCCGCGGCCCGGGCGCCGTGTCCGGGATGCCGGGGCGCGCCCAGGGTGCGGCGGCGTCCCTGCACGGCCCGCGCGTCCGCCTGTGCGCCCACCCTTGCCGAGGCTGCTCGGCGGGCTGTCTCTCAGCCCACCGTCTCGGCCGACGGCTCGGCCGCGGCAGGTGCCGGTTCCGGCGTGGCCGGGCGGTGGCGGGGGAGGAAGGAGGCGAGGAAGAAGGCGAGGGCGGCCGCGCCCGCGCCGATCGCCATGGCGACCTTGAAGCCGTTCTCGGACGGCAGCGCGTGCCCGCCGAGACTGATCGTCATCTGCGCGAGGATCACCCCCGCGACCGCGCTGGCCACCGAGGTGCCGATGGACCGCATCAGTGTGTTGAGGCTGCTCGCGGCGGCCGTCTCCGAGGGCGGGACCGCGCCCATGATCAGGGCCGGCGATCATCGGGACCAGCGCGTCGCTGAGCGCGCACACCACCGAACCGGCGACCAGCAGCACCAGGCTGGCCAGCAGCAGCCGGCGTTTGCCGAACATGTCGCCGAGGCGGCCCGCGACCGGCGTGGCGACGGCGGCGGCCAGCAGTGTGGCCGTGACCGCCCAGGCGGCGTTGGACGCCGAGGCGTGCAGATAGACGGGCAGCTCCGGGACGATCGGGATCACCAGGGTCTGCATCAGCGACACGGTGATACCGGCCAGGGCCAGCACGGCGACCACGGCACCCGGCCGCGACGGAGCGGATCTGCCGGTCCTGGCGGGCCGGGCGGAGGCGTCGGACATGAGAGGGAACCTTCCGAGGAGCAGGAAACCGGACATCGGCCGACGGGACCGGCCAATCCTTTAAGTCAAGTGATTGACTTACTTTAGTGAGCCGAAAAGGCGCCGCACGCGGGGCCTGTCCCAGGTGGGAGGGGCGCGCACCGTAGGCTTCACTGGCTGGACCTCGCCGCCCCGGTCGAGGACCTGGGGCGGGTGCGCGGGACTGGCCGCCCCGGGGCGGTGCGCAGTCCCGGAGCGGTGGTGAGCATGGCGCGCAGGACGGCGCGGACCGAACAGGTGAGCGCGACGCGGGAGGCGATCCTGGGCGCGGCGGAGCGGCTGTTCGCCGAGCACGGCGTGTACGCCGTCTCCAACCGTCAGGTCAGCGAGGCCGCCGGTCAGGGCAACAACGCGGCGGTCGGCTACCACTTCGGGACCAAGGCCGACCTGGTCCGCGCGGTCGCCCGGCGGCACGCCGAACACATCGAGACCCTCCGGGAGCGGGCGCTGGCGGCGGCCGGCGACTCCACGGACGTACGCGACTGGGTCGACTGCCTGGTGCGCCCGGTGACCGAGCACCTGGCCGGGCTCGGCAGCCCCACCTGGTACGCCCGGTTCTGCGCCCAGGTGATGACCGACCCGGCGCTGCACGAGATCATGGTCGAGGAGTCCATGACCTCACCGGCGCTCCGGCAGGCGATCGAGGCCCTGAACCGCACCCTGCCCGAACTGCCGCCCGAGGTACGCGCCGAACGCGGCCAGATGGTGCGCCAGTTGATCCTGCACACCTGCGCCGAGCGCGAACGGGCCCTCGCCGAGGGCACCTCGACCCCGCGCGCCAGTTGGGCGGAGGCGGCCACCGGACTCGCCGACGCGATCGTGGGCCTGTGGCTGGCACCGGTGAGCGATGGCTCCCGCCGTGTCCCGCGCACGTGACGCCTAGACGTCGACGGTGACCACGACCTTCTCGGCGGTCCCCGGTGTGCGTGCCGGCCGGAAGGCGCGATCTGCCTCGGCGAAGGGCACGCGGTGGCTGATCAGCCGGGCGAACCGCTCGTGGTGCTCGATCAGCTGGGGCGTGACCTCGAAGATCTCACTCGGGTGTCCCTGGGAGGCGATCAGGGTCAGTTCGCTGCGCAGCATGCCGCCGAGGTCGATCCCGGCGCCTTTCTTCTGCACGGCGGCCATGACCAGCCGGGCGCCCCACTTGGCGGCGCCGACGACCGTGTCGAAGACGGCGGGGGCCCCGGCCGCGTCGATGTAGACGTCGGTGCCCGGACGGGGCTGGCCGAGCGCGTTGGCGCTCTGCCCGTGCAGTTCGGCCAGCCGGGCGGCCACGTCCTCCTGCGTCGAGTCGATCACCGCGTCCGCGCCGCCGGCGAGGGCCGTCGCCAGCCGGTCCGGCAGGACGTCGACCACGACGACGTGCGCCACGCCCCGCAGCTTCAGCCAGATCGCGGCGCCGAGTCCGATCGGCCCGGCGCCGAAGACCACCGCCTTCTCCGACGGCCGCGCCCCGGACCGGTTGACGCAGTGCAGGGCGACGGCCATCGGCTCGTTGAGCGAGGCGACGTCGAAGGGCACGGTGCCGGGGAAAACGGCCACGCTCCGGCCGGGCACGGCGTTCTCGACCAGCAGGTACTCGCTCATGCCGCCATACCGTCCGCCGCAGCCGATGATCCCGGTGGGCGCGTCCTGCGGATTGACGACCTTCGGGGTGTGTGCCCGCGAGGGTCCGCCGGTCGCGAAAGCAGGTGTGCGGCTGCGGCCCGGTGGTGGGCCGGCCGGGCGGTTCCCGCGCCCCTGAGAGCGCTTCAGTCTCCCGCTGTCGAGATGCTCACCGCGTTCGCCGCCACCACCGCGCCGACGGCCGCCCACTCCGCACCGCCCAGGTCCTGGCCGAGGACGACCCAGCCGGCCACGGCCGCGAGGACCGGGTTGACGCTCATGAACAGGCCGAAGGTCTGCGCGGGGACATGGCGCAGGGTCAGCAGGTCGGCCAGGTACGGCACGGCGGACGACAGGGCGCCGGCCGTCACCGCGCACAGGAGGGCCCCGGCCGTCGGCGGATGACGCAGGGCGACGGCGATGCCGGCCGGCAGGAAGGCCAGCGCGGACACCGTCGCGGCGGCCGCGGCGCCCTGCGCGCCGGGTATGCGCCGCCCGACGACGCGGTTGAGCAGGATGTACGAGGCCCAGCAGCACGCGGCGACCAGGCCGAGGGCCATTCCGGCGTAGTCGGCTGAGGGGCGCGGACGCATCAGGACGACCACCCCGGCCGCGGCCAGCACCGCGCACCCGGCGTCCAGCCGGCGCCGTGCGGAGCAAAGGGCGACGGCGAGCGGCCCGAGGAACTCCAGGGTCACCGCGAGCCCCAGGCCGATCCGGTCGACGGCGCTGTACAGGGTGAGGTTCATCGTGCCGAACACCCCGGCCAGCAGCAGCACCGGCCACCACTGCCGCCAGGTGAAGCTCCGCAGCCGGGGCCGGCCGACGGCGAGCAGGGCGAGCGCGGCGACGTACTGGCGCACCGCGACCACGCCGAGCGGGCCGAGGACGGGGAAGGCCAGCGCGCCGACGGCGGCACCGGTCTGGTTGGAGAGCCCGCTGGCGAACATGGTGGCCACCCCGGTCAGCCGCCGGACCCGCGCCGGGGACGAGGACGGGGGCGAGGACGGGGACGGGGACGTGGTCATGGGTGCGGCCACGGCCGGGCGTTGGAGAGCGCGTCGCATACCCGGATCGTGCGTCTCCCGCACGCTTGCACATAATGCATGGTCCGCTCGATCTATACGCTGAGCGTATGCACGACCGCGACATCGACCTGCGCCAGTTGCGCTGCCTCGTGGCGATCGTCGACGAGGGCACCTTCACGGACGCGGCGATCGCGCTCGGCGTCTCCCAGGCCGCGGTCTCCCGCACCCTCGCCTCCCTGGAGCGGGCCCTGGGCGTTCGGCTGCTGCGCCGTACCTCCCGCGAGGTGATCCCGACCGCGACCGGACTGCGCGTGGTCGAGCGGGCCCGCCGGGTGCTCGCGGACGTCTCCGGCCTGGTTCGGGAGGCGACCTCGGGGCACACCCGGCTGCGCGTCGGCTACGCCTGGTCGGCCGTGGGCCGGCACACGGTCGCCTTCCAGCGCCGCTGGAGCGCGGCGCACGGGGAGACCGACCTGCACCTCGTGCGCGTCAACTCGCCCTCCGCCGGGCTTGCCGAGGGTGCCTGCGATCTCGCCGTCGTGCGCAGACCGCTGGACGACCGGCGGTTCGACACCGCCATCGTCGGCCTGGAGCGCCGGCTGTGCGCGCTCGCCGCCGACGACCGGTTCGCCCGGCGTCGTTCGCTGCGGCTCGCCGAACTGACCGACCGCACCCTGCTCGTGGACCGCCGTACCGGCACGGCCACTCCCGAGCTGTGGCCGCCGGGCGCCCGTCCGGCCGTCGAGGAGACGCACGACGTCGACGACTGGCTCACCGAGATCGTCGCGGGGCGCGGCATCGGCGTCACCGCGGAGTCGACCGCGAACCAGTACCCCCGGCCCGGCATCGTCTACCGGCCGCTGCGCGACGCCGAACCGGTCGCCGTACGGCTCGCCTGGTGGCGCGAGGACCCGCCCCCGGCCCTCCAGGCCGTCCTCGAACTGCTCACCGAGCTGTATCGCACGGCCTGAGCCACCCCGTCAGAAGGCGATCCCGCAGGGCGAGATGGCCGGAGCACAGCGGCAGCGGGCGCAGGCTCGTCACGGCCGGCTGACCCGCTCCTCGTACGGTGCCGCAACCCGGGTGTGCGGCACCGTACGCGTGCGTTCGGGCGTCACCCCTCCTCGTCCGGCTCCACGTCCCGGCCCGTGCACGCAAGCTCCCCGCCCACCTCTGCGCACGCCTCCACACCCCGGGGCGAGGAGACCGGGAGCATCGGACTGCTGTCCCCGGCAGAATCGTCGGCCGGATAGCCGGCCGAGAGCACGTTCTGGCCCGAGCGCACCGACACCTCCCGGGCCCGTGCCGAGCGCAGCCGCACCTGGGACCAGGCGGTGCCGCAGGCCGCCGAGTAGCGCAGCCGGACCGTGTAGGCGGGATCGGTGACCGTGCTCGTGGTCCGCGCGTCCCGGTCGCACATCGACGCGTCGGGCAGCTCGCCCTGGCACGAGCGGCCGTGACAGCGGGGCGCCGTCGGCAGGGGCTGCGCGGTGGGCGCCGTACCCGGGCGCGCGGCCAGCGTGACGGCGGCGGCCACCGCCGTGGCCGCACCGAACACCGCGAGCGCGGACAGCGGAAGCCAGGAGGGGTGCCACGAGGGGAGCCACGAGGGAAGGCGGGACGAAACACGTGAGGGACGTGCCGGCGAAACCGGCGGCGAAACCGGCGACTGAGCCTGCGCCGGAACCCGGGGCGGAGTCTGCGGCGGCGGCCCCGACGGCGTCCGGGGCGCAGCCGCCGGCCGCAATCGCCACGCACGCCATCCCGTCCGTCGCCTGGCGGACTTCCCGGGCGGACTCGCAGGGACCGCCGGCGGTGCCCCGGCGGTGTCCCACGCGGCCAGTACGGTGTCGGGGTCGGCGCCGGCGAGCCGGCAGAGCGCCTCCACGGCGGGCCGGGGCGGCGGTGTGCCGCCGGACAGATAGCGGTGCCACGCGGACTTGCTGTACGGGGTGCGCGCGGCCAGTGCCGCGAGGCTCAGCCCCGTACGGTCCCTCAGCTCGCGCAGTCCCGTCACTCGTGGGTCGTCCGGCGTGGTCGATGCTTGGGGGTGCCGCATCGTGCTCCTCGACTCCCTCTCCGCTATGGGCGATTTAGCCCCTGTTGTCGGGATGGCTTCCCGGGAGTGCCGCCCACGCAACACGCGGTGGGGTAGGAGGAAGGTGAGGTGCGGGCGTACCGAAGGCCCGTTCGGGGGTCGTCGAACGGGCCTTCGGTGGCTAGGCGTGCGCTGTCGTCCCGTCAGCACCAGGGCAGGACGCGGTCGGCGCGGACGTAGCGGGCCGAGACGTAGCCCCCGTGGTGCGCGAGGCGGTACCAGATGCGGTTCCCGGCCACCCACGAGCCGCGCGTCTTGCAGGTGAGTCCCACGAGCCGGCCCGCGTGCCGGTGGCCGATCACCCGGTAGCCGGTGCCCGGACCGGAGCGGACGTTGAGGCGGACGTGACGGGTGGTGACACGGCCGGTGGCACGCCGGACGAGACGGTACGACGTCCAGTGCCCCGCGTGCCCGCGGTGGTGGAGGCGGTAGGGGGCGGGGTAGGTGTGGCGCACGTGGTGCTGGGCGATGGCGCCGGGCACCGGATAGGGGGCCACGGCGCTCGCGGGGGCGGCCCCGGCCGCCGCGGGCAACAACGCGAGCACCGCGACCGTGGCCAGCAGTCCGCTCTTGAGGGTCCGTCGGATCATGGCAACCTCCGGCTGTCGTTCTCGTGACCACGAACAGTGATCACGACAGCCAGGGTTTCCGTGACGCGCCGTCAGAATGCCGTTCCGCCGTCCCCCGGGACGCCCGGGACGTCCCGGGGGACGGGCGCCGCTTCCGAAGTGCGGCCCGCCCGGCCGGCGGGAGAGCTGTTCCGCCGTCCCGCTCGTCTCCGTCCCGGTCCGGGGGACGCGTTACGGATCAGACCGTCTCGGCGAAGGTGATGGTCCGCTCCTTCAGCAACGGGAACACCGTGCCCCGGATCAGCTCCGCGAAGTGGGGCGTCTCCTTGTGCGCCTCGAAGCCGGCGCGGTCGGTGTATCGCTCGTACAGCAGGAACGTCCCCGGCCGGTCGACCACTTCGTGTGCCTCGTAGGCGAGGTTGGCGGGCTCGGACTGGACCAGTTCGCGCATCTTGCGGAGCGCGTCGCGCACGGTGCCGGCGTCGGCGGGCGCGCACTGGTACTGGGCGACGGCGGCGAAGGCCATGGGTTCCTCCGGTGTTCGAGACGGCCGTGGTCCTGCCGATTGCAGCACGCTCCCGCCGGGGAGCGGCCGGTACGACACGCGGCCGTCGCCCGTCGCGCGAGGGCTGCCCCAAGGCTCCTCCTGCCGAGGTGACGGGCGGTGGACAGAAGTTACTTGACTTACGCAACGAGCTGGTAAAGTGGCGGTATGCCCACGGAATCGCTGCCCGGCCTGCCCGATGCCTCCCCGGAGGTCGTCGACATCGAGCGCGCCCTGACGCGTATCACCTACCTCAGTGCACGGGCCCGGCAGCACGAGCGGCTGATGGGGCTGGCCGGTGTGCCGCTGGACCGGGCGGCGGTGGCACTGCTGCGGCAGATCGCAGACTGCGAACCGCTGCGGCCGGGGGAGCTGGCGCAGCGCCTGGGCGTGGAGGCCTCCCATGTGACGCGGACCGTGCAGCAGCTGCACAAAGCGGGCTATGCCAGCCGCGTCCCGGACCCCGACGACCGGCGGGCCCAGCGGATCCAGCTCACCGACGCCGGGCGGGAGGCCGTCGGCCGGATCAGGGAGGCCGGGGCCCGGGGGATGCAGCTCGCCCTCGCCGAGTGGCGGCCCGAGGAGCTGCGGCAGCTGGCCGGCCTCTTCCACCGCATGGTCGACGACTTCCTCGCGTACACGATCGAGGAGGACTCCGGCCGGGAGGCGGACGACGCCTCGCTCACGGCGGGCTGACGCCTCGCTTACCCGGCGGGCTGACGCCTTGCTCACGGCGGGCTGACGGCCGCTGCCCGGTCCCGGGGAACGGAGCACCCCGGGCGTACCGTCCAGTAATATCCGGCGGCAGATCGTCGGAGAAGGCTCGGAGAAGACATCGTGCCCCGGTGCGCACGCCAGGTGCCGCCGGGGACTGAGGGCGCGCGCCAAGCCGCCCGGAACGAGGAGGAGCGGTCGTGACGGAACGCATCCAGGTCGGGGACAAGGTCGAGGACTTCGCCCTGCCCGACGAGACCGGCGCCACCCGCCGGCTCACCGAGCTGCTGGCCGACGGGCCGGTGGTCCTTTTCTTCTATCCCGCCGCCATGACCCCCGGCTGCACCGCCGAGGCCTGCCACTTCCGCGACCTCGCCGCCGAATTCGCCGCCGTCGGCGCCCGGCCCGTCGGCATCAGCGGCGACACCGTGGACAAGCAGCAGGAGTTCGCCGGCCGGCACGGCCTCGGCATGCCCCTGCTCTCCGACACCGACGGCACGGTGCGCGAGCGGTTCGGCGTCAAGCGCGGTTTCTCCGTCGCCCCCACCAAACGCGTGACCTATGTCATCGCCCAGGACCGCACGGTGCTGGAGATCGTCCGCAGTGAACTGCGCATGAACACCCACGCGGACCGGGCCCTCGCCGCCCTGCGCACACACAAGGGCTGACCGGCTCCCGTCCCGCGCTTGATGCCCCGCAGCAATCGCATCATCCTGGGGCATATGAAGCATGGCGCCGCCGTGGCGGTCATCGATGCCCTGGGCAGGGTGGCCGGGTGGAGCGAGGGTGCGCGACTGCTCACCGGCCACCAGGCACGGGATGTCGTGGGCCGGCCCGCGACCGAGCTGCTCGCCGGGGACGTCCCGGACGACATACTGGCCGCGCGGGCCGGCGTCGTGGCACTGCGCCACCGCGACGGCCACCGCATCGACCTGGCCCTCACCGCCTGCCCCGTCACCGGAGCCGGCGGTGAGCCCGCCGGCTTCGTCGTCACGGCCGGCCCGTCCGCCGTCCCCCCGTCTGCCGCCCCCCTGGCCGCCGAGGCCTTCGAACAGGCCTCCATGTCCATGTCGGTCTTCGACCTCCAGCAACGCTATCTGCGCAGCAACGACGCAGCCTGCAAGGTGATGGGCGTCCCCGAGGAGGCGCTCACCGGCCGGTTCTTCGCGGACACCGTGGCGGATGCCGAGTACAACCGGGGCTTCCTGCGTCACCTCCAGGAGGTGGCCGAGACCGGCCGGCCCGTCCGGTACGAGAGCTTCGCCGGCGCGCCCGCACTGAACGGGGAACACCTCTGGAGCATCGAGATGTGGCCCTTGCGGGCCGGGTCCGGCGAGCTGACCGGCGTCGCCATGGCCGCCTTCGACAACAGCGAGCAGTACTGGGCCCGACGCCGCCTCGTCCTGCTGAACGAGGCGGCGACCGGCATCGGCACCACCCTGGACGTGGTGCGCACCGCCGAGGAGCTGATCGACATCCTCGTCCCGCGGTACGCCGACTTCGCCAGCATCGACCTGCTCGACTGGGTGCTCGGCGCGGAGGAGCCGCCGACGATCCCGGGCGGCGACGTCGTGCTGCACCGTGTCGCCCACGGCTCGAGCCGCGAGGGCAACCCCGGTGCGGCGGTCCGCATCGGTGAGACCGATGTCTATCCGCCCAACTCGCCGCCCGCCCGCGCCCTGCGCGAGGGCCGCTCGATGCTCAGCCAGGCCGGCGAGCCGGAGTTCATCGAGTGGCTCGAGGAGCGCAACGCGCGCTCGCCGAAGGCCCGTCCCTATCGGGACGCGGTCCACTCCATGATCGCCGTGCCGCTGCGGGCCCGCGGCACCACCCTGGGCGTGGCGGTCTGCGTCCGCACGGCCCACCCCGACGACTACGGCCCCGACGACGCCGTCTTCGCCGAGGAACTCGGCAGCCGCGCCGCCGTCTGCATCGACAACGCCCGCCGCTTCGACCGCGAACGCAGCACTGCCCTCGCCCTCCAGCACAGCCTGCTGCCGCGGGGACTGCCCGGACAGGCCGCGGTCGAGGTGGCCCACCGCTATCTGCCGTCCGGCTCCCTGGCCGGCATCGGCGGCGACTGGTTCGACGTCATCCCGCTCTCCGGGGGCCGGGTCGCCCTGGTCGTGGGCGACGTGGTCGGCCACGGCATCCAGTCCTCGGCCACCATGGGCCGGTTGCGCACGGCCGTCCGCACCCTCGCCGACGTCGATCTGCCGCCCGACGAACTCCTCACGCATCTGGACGACCTGGTCGTCCACCTGGCCGCCGAGGACAGCGGCGAGGAGGTCGCCGAACTCGGCGCCACCTGCCTGTACGCCGTATACGATCCCGTCTCCCGGCGGCTCAGCCTGGCCGCCGCCGGCCATCCGGCGCCGGCCGTCGTCCTGCCCGGAGGCGCCGCCGAGTCCGTCCCCATGAGCGCCGGACCGCCGCTCGGCGTCGGCGGGCTGCCGTTCGAGGCGACGGAACTGGAGCTGCCCGAGGGCTCCGTCGTCGCGTTCTACACCGACGGCCTGCTCGAGGACCGCGACCGGGACCTCGACGGTGCCACCGAGGAGTTGCGCCGGGCCCTGACCGCACCCGCCGACTCCCTCGACGCCCTGTGCGACAGCGTCCTCAAGGCCGTCCTGCCCGACCAGCCCGGCGACGACGTCGCCCTGCTGCTCGTGCGCACCCGCGCCCTCGGCGCCGACCGGGTCGCCACCTGGGATGTGCCGCCCGACCCCGCCGAGGTGGCCGCCTTCCGGCAGGCGGCCGGCGATCAGCTGACCGCCTGGGGACTGGACGAGGCCGCCTTCATCACCGAACTCGTCGTCAGTGAACTCGTCACCAACGCCATCCGCTACGGCGAACCGCCCATCCAGCTCCGCCTGATCCGCGACCGCGCCCTCATCTGCGAGGTCTCCGACGCCAGTTCCACCTCACCGCACCTGCGCCGGGCCAACGCCTACGACGAGGGCGGCCGTGGACTGCTCCTGGTCGCCCAGCTCACCCAGCGCTGGGGGAGCCGGCAGACCGGCCGGGGCAAGACGATCTGGGCCGAACAGGCGCTGCCCGAAGCCTGATCACCGAAGCACCGACTGCGCCTGCTGCGCGAGCTGAAGCACCGCCGCACCCTCGCGGCCGTCGCCGCCGCCCGGGCCTACGCCCCCTCCTCCGTCTCCCAGCAGCTCTCCCAGCTGGAGGCGGAAGTCGGCGTCCCGCTGCTGGAACCCGTGGGACGGCGGGTACGGCTGACCGAGCAGGCCGAGATCCTCGTCGCCCACACGGAAGCGGTCCTCGAGCGCCTGGAGCGCGCGGAGGCCGACATCGCCGCCTCGCTGAGCGACCTGACCGGCACCCTGCGCGTCGCCTCGTTCCAGACCGCAGCCCTGGCCCTGGTCCCGGCCGCGCTCGGCTTGCTCCGCGAGCGGCACCCGCACCTGCGCGTCCACGTCACCCACCTGGAACCGGAAAGGGCCCTCCCGGCCCTCCACGCCCGCGACTTCGACCTGGTCCTCGCCGAGGAGTACCCCGGCAACCCCGGCCCGCCGGACTCGAAGAGGAAGACCTCCTCGAGGACCCCCTCCGCCTCGCGTTGCCGAAGCCGGCCGACGGCGGCCCGGACGGCACCGAACGCCTGGACAGGGGCGGCCCGATGGCGGTGCTGCGCTCACTGGCCGGCCACCCCTGGGTGATGGAACCCGAAGGCACCGCCGCACGGCACTGGGCCATGACCCTGTGCCGCACCGCCGGCTTCGAACCCGACGTACGGTTCGAGACCACCGACCTGCTGCTCCACCTCCGCCTGGTCGAGCAGCGGCATGCCGCGGCCTTCCTGCCCGACCTGGTGTGGAGCGGTACGCCCGGACGGTCCCCGGCCATGTGTCTGCGGCAGCTCCCGCGCGGCCGGCACAAGCGCCGGATCTTCACCGTCGTACGCGGCGGCGGCAGCCGGCATCCCGCCGTCCTCGCCTGCCGGGACGCCCTGCGCGGCGCGGTGACCCTGCGTACCGGGCAGGCACCGGGCCGCCCTCGCTGACCTACTCCTCGCCCCGTGCGACCTGGGACAAGGTGCGTCCGGTGCGCACCGAGCGGGCCCGTCGGGGGTCGGGGCTGCCGTGTCCCGCCGAGCCCGCCGGGCCCTTGCGCACCAGCAGCCAGGACTCCTCCTCGTCCTCGCCGCCGCGGAAGCGGGTGAGCGCGTACTCGCCGTGCAGCTTGCTGCCGTGCAGGCGGAACGTGGCGTGCCCGTCCTCCAGCGACTCGGCGAACTCCACCGGGCGGCCCCTGCGGTCGTGGCTCAACGGCTCATAGGTCCCCTGGTCCCACACGATCACCGTGCCGCCGCCGTACTCGCCCTCCGGGATCACCCCTTCGAAGTCCTCGTACTCCAGCGGATGGTCCTCGGTCGGCACGGCCAGCCGCTTGTCCCCGGGATCGCTGGACGGGCCCTTGGGGATCGCCCAGGACCTCAGGACGTCGTCCACCTGGAGCCGGAAGTCGAAGTGCATGCGCCGCGCGTCGTGGATCTGCACCACGAAATGAGGCCCGTCCGCCCCGGCCCCGGCCTCGGCCGGTCGCCCCGTCGGCTCGTGGGTGCGCTCGAAGTCGCGCTTGTCGCGGTACGTCCGCAGCCGGTCCTGCGCTGCCATGGGCGTCTCCTCCCGTCAAGTGGCTTCATTCCGAGTGTCCGTCTTCCCCGCCCGCAGCGCCTCGCGCGCAGTGTTCAGCCCGCGATGCCGTCCAGCTCGGCCACCGCGTCCGCGGGCAGCTCCAGCGACGCGGCGGCGATGTTCTCCCGCAGGTGGTCCGGGGACGACGTGCCGGGGATCAGCGCGATGTTCGGGGAGCGGCGCAGCAGCCAGGCCAGCGCCACCTGCTGCGGCGAGGCCTCCAGACGTGCGGCGACCTTCGCCAGCGTCCCGGACTGCAGCGGCGTGAAACCGCCGAGCGGGAAGTACGGCACGAAGGCGATGTTCTGCGCCGCCGTGCGTTCCAGCAGCGCGTCGTCCCGCCGGTTGGCCAGGTTGTACAGGTTCTGCACGGTGACCACGGGCGCGATGGCACGGGCCTCGTCCAGCTGCGCGGCGGACGCGGCGCTCAGCCCCAGGTGCCGGATCAGCCCCCGCTCCCGCAGCTCGGCCAGGGCGCCGAACTGCTCGGCGACCGAGTCCTCGTTCGGGGTGTCCATGTCGCCCAGCCGCAGATTGACCACGTCCAGGACCTCCACACCGAGGTTGCGCAGGTTGTCGTACACCTGCGCCTTCAGGTCCTCGGGGTGCCGCGACATCATCCAGCTGCCGTCGGCTCCCCGGCGGGCGCCGACCTTGGTGACGAGGCGCAGGTCCTCGGGGTAGGGGTGCAGGGCCTCGCGGATGATCTCGTTGACGACGACCGGGCCGTAGAAGTCAGCGGTGTCGATGTGCGTGATGCCCGCGTCCACCACCGCGCGGAGCACCGCCACGGCCCGGGCCCGGTCCTTCGGCGGGCCGAAGACATGCGGCCCGGCCAGCTGCATGGCGCCGTAGCCGACGCGGGTCAGGGTCAGGCCGTCGGCCGGGGTGACGGTACCGCCGGGCTGTGCAGTCATGTCGTACCTCTCGCGATCTGTGGGCCGCCGGCTCCTCCGGCGGACTCGTGCTTCACCCTGCGCTCGTGCCGCCCGGCGTGGCAGTACCCCCGCGATCCTGGGAGTGGCAGGGACAGTCACCGCCGCCGGCCCGGCCGTACGGTGGGTGCCATGGACGGATCGAACGCGCTCGGTGAGTTCCTGCGCGCCCGCCGGGCGCTGGTGCGGCCCGAGGACGTGGGGCTGCCCGGCGGCGGTCTGCGCCGGGTGCCGGGGCTGCGCCGCGAGGAGGTCGCGATGCTGGCCGGCATCAGTTCCGACTACTACCTCCGGCTGGAGCAGGGCCGGGACCGCAACCCGTCCGTGCAGGTCATCGAGGCCATTGCGCGCGTGCTGCGGCTGGACGCCGACGCCACGGCCCACCTCGCCGGACTCGCCCAGGACCGGCCCGCCGGCGGGGTACGGTCCGGGCGCCGCGCGCACCAGGTCCCGCCGGGCCTGCTGCAGCTCATCGACGGCTGGCCGCGCAATCCCGCCTATGTGCAGAACCGCTACGCCGACTGCCTGGCCGCCAACGCCCTCGCCACCGCACTCACCCCGAACTACCGGCCCGGCGTCAACGTCCTGCGGGCCGTCTTCCTCGACCCCGCCGAACGCGAGCTGCGCCGGGACTGGGCGGACCTCACCGAGGAGGGCGTGGCCGTGCTGCGGTCCGAGGCCGGCACGGCCGCGGACGACCCGCGGCTGCGCGACCTGGTCGGCGAGCTGTCCCTGCGCAGCGAACGCTTCCGCACCCTGTGGGCCCGGCACGAGGTAAGGCCCCGGCGCGGTCGCACGAGCCACCTCACCCATCCGCAGGTCGGCGATCTGGTACTGCACTCGAACAAGCTCTCCGTGGACGGTACCGACGGACTCACCCTGGTCGTCTTCCACGCCGAGCCCGGCAGCCGCAGCGCCGAACTCCTCGACATCCTCGGCAGCCTCAGCGCGCCCGCGGGCGATGTCGCCCCCGAGCGCGTCGAGGACCCGTAGGGCGGGGCCGGCGCCGGCCTCCTCGCGCACCGTCGGCCACCTGTGCCATCGACCCGGCCGCGCGGATAGGGTGAGCGTTGATCGACCGCACGGTGATCAACCGCACGGGTGGAAGAGGGCGGCGGACGGCATGGGCGGTGGCGCGGAGCGCAGCGGCGCGGGCGGCGGACGGCCCACCTCACGGGATGTCGCCCGGCTCGCCGGGGTCTCGCACACCGCCGTCTCCTTCGTCTTCAACGGCCGTGCCGAGGGCAATCTCTCGCCCGCCACCCAGGAACGCATCCGGCAGGCCGCCGCCCGGCTCGGCTACCGGCCCGACCCGGTCGCCCGCGGCCTGCGCCGCCGCCGTACGGCCGTGATCGGGCTGGTCACCGACGAGATCGCCTCCTCCCCGTTCGCCGGCCGGCTGCTGCGGGGCGCGATGGAGACCGCCTGGGACAGCGACCATCTCGTGCTCACCGTGGACTCCGGCGGCGACCCGGCCAAGGAGGACGCGGCCGTCGCCGAACTCCTCGACCGGCGGGTCGACGGCATCATCTACGCGGCCATGTCCCTGCGCCGGGTCCGGGTCCCCGAGGGCCTGCACCGCACCCACTCCGTGCTCGCCAACTGCCTGCCCGACGACGACTCGCTGCCCGCCGTCGTCCCGGCCGAGCGGGCCGGCGGGCGCAGCGCCGCACGGCTGCTGCTGGAGGCCGGGCACCGCAGGGTCGCCCTGGTCGGCGGACAGGACGACATCGCCTCGGTGGAACGGCTGCGCGGCTTCCGGGACGCGCTGCGCGCCGAGGGCATCACGGTGCCCAAGGAGTGGGTCGTGCGTACCGGAGGCGAGATCAGCGGGGGCCACGAGGGCGCGTCCCGCCTCCTCGACGGCACCGATCCGCACCGCCGGCCCACCGGGATCTTCTGCTACAACGACCGGGTCGCGGCAGGCGTGCTGCATGCCGCGACCCGGCTCGGGATCGCCGTACCCGGCGCGTTGTCGGTGGTCGGCTACGACGACCAGGAACACATGGCCGCCTTCCTCACCCCGGCCCTGACCACCGTCGCGCTGCCGCACCGGGCGATGGGCGAGGCGGCGGCCCGGCTGCTGCTCGACGCGATCGACACCGGCCGCACCCCGCCCGCCACGGTACGACGGCTCGCCTGCCCCGTGGTCAGCCGCGCCTCGGTGGGACCTGCTCCCAGGCGCTGACCTCGGCGTCCCCGTCGACCTCCAGCTCGGCCACGTCGCCCGCGCGGCGGTACACCCGCTCGGTCACCGTCGCCCGTTCCGCGGCGAAGAGTTCGAGGAGCGAGCCGTCCACCAGGACCCGTACGGTCAGCGCCGCACCGGGCGGCACGCGCACCGTGACCGGAGCCGATCCCTCCGCTCCCGCGCGCGGCCAGCCGCCGCGGTCCAGGACGACGGTGCCCGCCGCCGGATCCAGACGGACGGTGAGCGACCGGTCCGCCGCCCGCAGCAGGGTGACGGTGGTGGTGCCGCGCGCGGTGACGCTCAGGTCGTACGCCACCGGAAGCGGCACCCGGCCCCGCCCGGTCGTGAACGGCCGGGGCGCGCGCAGGAGTTCCAGCTCCGGTGCCGGGAACACCCGCAGCGAGCCGTCCGGATGGACGTCGACCACCCTCGGCGCGGTCAGCGTGCCCGCCCAGCCCGCCGCCAGCACCGCCGGCTCCTCCCGCGCCTCCCACGACCAGCCCCACAGCAGGGCACGGCCGGGATCCTGGCGGACGGCGGGTGCGTAGAAGTCCCGGCCGTGGTCGAGCCGGCCACCCGCACGGGTCGTGAAGCTCAACTCGCCTTCCCGAGCGGCTTTCAGATGGCCCGTCAGATAGGCTGTGGAGCGCGGCTCCCCGTCCCACAGGGACACCACGAGGACGTGCTCGCCGTCTTTCGCCTCGTACAGCTGCGGGCACTCCCAGCCGGTCGCCTTGTCGCCGAAGGCACCGGCGGCGACCGGGTCGGCGCCGTCCAGCAGGACGCCGGCGAACCGCCAGTCGGTCAGCTCCTCGCAGTCGTAGAGGAGGACCGACGGGGTGCCGTCGGCGTGGCCCGCGCCGACCAGGGCCCAGCGCCGGCCGGCGTGGCGGAAGACGAACGGGTCGCGGAACATCACGACGTCCAGCCCGGCGGGCGGTGCCGCGACCACGGGACCGGGCAGTGGCCGCCAGTCGAGCAGGCGCTCGTCGCCGGGGTCCGCCGCACGGGCGAGGCAGACGGTGCCGACGCCGGTGTGAGTGCGGTCCACGCCCGTGTACACGGCGGTGGGAACGCCGTCGTCGTCCACCACACAGCCCGACCAGCAGCCCGCCTCGTCGGGGCCGCCGGGGGTCGGGGTGAGGGCGATCGGATGGTGCTCCCAGTGGGCCAGGTCGGGGCTGGAGGCGTGACCCCAGTGGACGTCGGCGTGCACCGGCGCGGCCGGGTTGTACTGGTAGAAGAGGTGGTGGCGGCCCCGCCAGCGGAACGGGCCGTTCGGGTCGTTGATCCAGCCCGCGGGCGGGCGGACCCGGAAGCGGGGAGCGGCCGGGTCCGGGGTGGCGGCGGGGCTCAACGGTTGACTCCCGCGGAGGTGATGCCCTCGCGCAGCGGGCGCTGGCCGACGGCGAACACGGCGACGGCGGGGATCATGGACAGGACGACACCGGCGAGCACGACGGAGATGGAGCCGGTGCCGAGGTTGCCCTGGAGGGACACCAGGCCCAGGGGGAGCGTGTAGTTCTGGCCGGAGGTCTCCAGGATCAGCGGGCGGAAGAACTCGTTCCAGTGGTAGTTGAAGGCGAGGACGCCGACGATCGCGAGGCCCGGCCGGGCCAGCGGGGCGTACACGGACCGGAAGATCCGCCACGGCCCGGCGCCGTCCAGCATCGCCGCCTCACCGAGGTCCTTCGGCATCCCGAGGAAGTACTGGCGCATCAGGAAGGTGCCGAACGCGGTCGGGAACGCCGGAATGATCAGACCGAGCAGGGTGTCGGTCAGACCCATCGACTTGAGCACCAGGAACACCGGAACGATCGTGACCTGCAAGGGGACCATCATGGTCGCCAGGACCAGCCCGAACAGCGGCTTCTTGAAACGGAAGTCCAGCCGTGCGAACGCGTAACCGGCGAGCCCCGCCGTGATCATCTGGCCGGCCGCGATCAAGGCGGTCACGAGCGTCGAGTTGAGCGCCAGCAGCCACACGTCGATCTGGTCGAAGACACCGCGGTAGGCGGCCGTGCTCGGATGGGCCGGAATGATCTGCGGCGGCAGGTCGAACGAGTCCGCCGGGGTGCGCAGCGAGGTGGAGACGGTCCAGACGACCGGACCGAGGGTGAGCAGGGCGCACACGGTCAGCCCGGCGATCCGCGCACACGGCCCGAGGGAGTACCGGGCGCGCCCGAGCGAGTCCCGGGCGCGGCTGAGGGTCAGGGTTGCTTGGCTCAAGGGGATCACCCGGCTCACTGGTAGTGGACGAAATGCCGGCTGAGCCGGAACTGGACGGCGGTCACCGCCATGATCAGCACGAACAGCAGCACGCCCACCGCGGACGCCTCACCGAACCGCAGCTGCTCGAAGGCCTTCTCGTAGATCACCATCACCACCGTCCGGGTGGAGTCGCCGGGCCCGCCGTCGGTGAGCACGTACGGCTGCTCGAAGACCTGGAGCGCGTTGATGATGCCGACCACCGAGGCCACCAGCAGGGTGGGGGAGAGCAGCGGCAGGGTGATGGCGAGGTGCTTGCGCAGCCCGGTCGCGCCGTCGAGTGCGGCGGCCTCGTGGATCTCCTTCGGGATGTTGTTCAGCCCGCCCACGAACAGCAGGAACGAGAAGCCGAACTGCTGCCACACGTACACGATGATCACCGTGGCCATCGCGCCGTGCTCGGAGGTCAGCCAGGGCACGGGAGCGATCCCGAACACCCCGATCAGCCAGTTGATCACTCCGAAGTCCTGGTTGAACAGATACTTCATCACGACCGAGATGGACGCGGCCGACAGCACGAGCGGGAAGAAGAACGCCGAGCGGAAGACCGAACGCAGCCAGGTGGGCATCCGGCCGTTCAGCGTGAGTGCGAGCGCCAGCGCGATCAGCAGTTGCGCGGCGACCGCGAACACCATGAAGACGAGCGTGTTGCGGAAGGAGACCAGGACGGTCGAATCGGTGAACACCGCACGGTAGTTGGCCGTACCGGCCCAGCCGGGCGGATCGATCACATTCCAGTGGAAGAGGCTCAGCACGACCGAGCCGATGATCGGTACGACCGTGAAGACCACGATCCCGACCACGGTCGGGGCCAGGAACAGCGCCGCCAGCAGCCGCGTGCCCCGCTCACGCGCCGAGGGCCGCGCGGCCGCCGGACTCGGGGCCGCGGCCCGGGACCGGACCGTGCGAACCCGGGTGCCCGCGGTGCCCGTCGTGCGCGCGGCGTCGGTGGTGTCCGTGGTGTCCGTCATGTGTCACGCTCCATGGCCTGCTCCAGATCGCCCTGCATCCGCCGCAGCGCCGGCCTCACCGAGCGCGGGCTCGCCAGTGCCGTCCCGGTGTGCTTCAGCAGCACCTGCGTCACCTCGGCGACCTGCGGCGGGGCCGGAATCGGGCCGGTGTCGGGGAAGCTGTCGAGGGTGTCGTAGAAGACCCGCCAGTGCGCCGGGCCGGTCTCCCGGTAGCGGGCCGCGGTCAGCATCGAACGGCGGGCCGGCGTCGTCTGGTTGGTCGAGAACAGCTCGGTCAGGGTGTCCAGCCGGGCCGAGTACTTGATGAACTCCCAGGCCGCGTCCTGCTTCTTCGAGGTGCGCAGCAGCGCGTAGCCCGCGGCGCCGAACTGGTGCCGCTGGGTGCGCCAGCGCGGGAAGTACCGCACGTCGAAACCGCCGTCGCGCATGCCGGCCAGATGCAGGCCGCCCGCCCAGAATCCGCCGGCCGGCGTGATGCCGACCCGGCCGGTGGAGAACACCCCGATCAGATTCTGGCCGTTGCCGCCCTCGGGCCGGGTGCACAGCCCCTCCTGGATCAGCGCGGCGAGATAGTCGTACGCCTCTTCGACCCGCCCGCTCGTCGCCTGTGGAGTCGTCCAGCGGAAGCCGCCCCCGCGCCCCTGCCGCCGGGCCGCCGGATAGAAGCCGTCCCACAGCCAGGACCCGCCGGGCGCCTTGGACTCGGACAGCAGATTGGTGCCGTTGGCGAACAGCCAGGGCACCACGCCGCCCCACAGCCGGTTCGTCCAGAAGTACGGCGTGAAATGGGAGTCGTTGGCCTTCTTCATCCGGCGCAGCAGCGCGGTGAAGTCGTCGCGGGTCCAGCCGTCCGCCGGGAGGTCCGCCCCCGCGCGCTCCAGCACATGCGTGTTGACGTACATGTCGGCCGCGTTGAACTCGATCGGCAGCTGGTACAGGCTGCCCTCGTACATCATCGACTCCACCAGCGAGGGATGGACGTCGGCGAAGTACTCCTTCAGCTCCGCAGCGTCCCGCCGCACCCAGGGGTCCAGCGCCACGCCCAGGTGCCGGGCGAACAACTGCACGCCCTCGGTGGCCACATAGACCAGGTCGGGCGCGGTGCCCGCCGCGATCTGCGTGAGGATCTTGGCGAAGAAGTCCGGCCAGTCCACGGCCTGCACCGCGTTGATCCGGACCTTGATGTCGGGGTGCAGCCTGCGGAAGCCCGTGACCAGGGCGCGGATTCCGTCCGGGGAGAACGCCGAGCCCAGGGTGGCGACGACGAGGGAGCCGTCGTCGCGGCCCGGGATGTCGGAGCCGGTGAGCCGGTCCCAGCTCGCGGCGGTACCGGCGAGCGCCGCGGCCCCCGCGCCGTAGGCGCCGTACCGCAGCAGGGCGCGGCGGGAGAGATGCGAGTCGGTCATCAGGTGCCTAACTCGTGTTAGCCAAGGTGTGATGCCCCAGATGATGAGAAGCGCCTCACGGCACTGTCAAGGTGCGGGAACGCTTGACCTTTAACGAGTTAGGTCCCACAGTCCTGGTCCCATGGATCGTCATGGACCGTCAGGAGAGGACCGAGGCGTGCTGCGCGGCCGCGGCCCGACCAGAAGAGCCCTGTTCACCACGACCGCCGCGGCAGCCGGCGCGGCCCTGCTGCCCACGGCACCCGCATCGGCCGCAGCACTGCCCAAGCCGGCGCGCGGCTGCCTGAGTTACCGGGCCGGCTACCACTTCACCGTCCCCGACCAGTGGAAGAACGACCCCCAGCGCCCGGTCTGGATCGACGGCGAGTACCACTACTACTACCTCTACAACGCCGACTACCTCGACGGCGAGGTGGGCACCGCCTGGCGCCTGGCCACCAGCACCGACCTGGTCTCCTTCACCGACCGCGGGATCGCGGTGCCCAAGGACACCACCGTCAACGGCGATGTGTGGTCGGGTTCGGCGGTCGTCGACACCGGCGACACGGCCGGCTTCGGCGCGGGCGCGGTGATCGCCGTCGTCACGATGTCACCGGGCGGCGGCACCGACCACCAGGAGCAGTTCCTGTACTACTCCACCGACGGCGGGCGGAGCTTCACGAACCACGGCACCGGTCCCGTGCTGCCCAGCCCCGGTGCGGGGGCCGACTTCCGTGACCCCAAGGTCATCCGTGACGAGGACCACGACCGCTGGGTGATGGCCCTCGCCGAGCGGAACACGATCGGCTTCTACCACTCTGCCGACCTCAAGTCCTGGACAAAGGCGGGAAGTTACCGCAAGGACGGCATCGGGGTGCTCGAATGCCCCGACCTGTTCCGGATCACCGCCGACGACGGCACACCGATGTGGGTGCTGGGCGCAAGCGCGGACGGCACAGGCTCCGGAGAGCCCAACACCTATGCCTACTGGACCGGTTCCTTCGACGGCGCTTCCTTCACCGCGGACCGTGCCGACCCGCAGTGGCTCGACCACGGCTGGGACTGGTACGCGGCGGTCACCTTCGGCAAACGACGGGCGGACGGCTCGTCCGACCCCGCCGCACGGTACGCGATCGGCTGGCTCAACAACTGGGCCTACGCACACACCACACCCACCATCGACGCGGACGGCTTCAACGGCACGGACTCCGTGGTCCGCGAGATCACCCTCAAGAAGTCCGCCTCCGGCGGCCATTACCTCGCCTCACAGCCGGTCGCCGCACTCGACACCTATGTCTCGCGCACGGTGAACCTCGGCGACCTGACCGTCGACGACGGCACCCGCCTCCTGGACTACACGGGCATCTCCTACGAGCTGAGGACCGAGATCACCTGGTCCCGACTCACCGGCGCGGGCGTCCAGTTGCGCCGTTCACCGGACGGCGGCCGGCACATCGACGCGGGTGTGTGGGGCGAGTACGCCTTCCTCAACCGGCGCGGCACCGTCAACCCCGCCGCCAGCGGCGACCGGCAGGAGAGCCGCAGCCCGTTCGACCCGGGCGCCGGGCGGGTGACACTGCGCATCCTGGTGGACCGCACGTCCGTCGAGATGTTCGTGGACGACGGCCGGTACGTGCACTCGAGCGAGGTGTTCCCGTACCTGGTGGACGACCGGCTCGCGCTGTTCGCGGCGGGCGGGACGGCCGTGTTCCGGAACACGGTGATACGGGAGTTCACCGTGTGAGGGAACGCGACGATGCCACAGAGGACCTAGTACCCGGCGGGGGACCGGTGCGGGTCCGCCTGCTGCACCCGCGCCGAGAAGTTGGAGCCCGATGTGTTCACGTGATAGCGGTCGCGCACGTAGTTGATCGTGGCGCACATGTCCGCGACCACGTCGTACGGTGTGGTGGCCGTGCCCGCCTGGTGGTATTCGGCGAACGTGCTGGGGATGCACTGGGTGGCACCTCGCGAGCAGTTCTGCGGGTGGCCGTCGGACACCTTCGGGCCGCGCGCGTTCACGTCGTTCAGGTTCACCCGGTACCTCGGGCTGTTGTAGGCGGACTCGCGCTGGGTGATGGTGACCAGCGCCGGGACACCGTACTCCGGGTCCATGCCGGTGAGTTCGCACGCCTGCTGCGCATAGCGGCGCATGGCCGGCTCCCCGGCGTCGTCGTGCGGGTCGTTGAAGGTGACCTGCCCCAGGGTGAGCCGTCCTCCTCCCGCGGCGGGAGCGGCGGCGCCCGTGCAGTCGACGGTGAAGCCGGCGAACCGGCCGAGGGCGGTGAGGGAGGCGCAGCCCGGTGTGCCGTCGGCGTCGGCCCCCGTGAAACCCTGGGCGAGTTGTTCGGCCCGGTAGGCGGCCCTCGTCTGATCGCCGAAGAAGCCCGTGGCTCCGTCGGGGATGCTGCGGCCCCGCGCGATCAGGGCCTTCTGTACGACACGGATGTCCTCGTTGGTCTCGCCGTAGCGGAGGTTGGACAGGGCGACCATGACGGCTCGCTTCCTTTCGGCTGGTCAGTCCTGGAGGGATGGGGTGAGCCGGATCCGCGCGTCCTGCCGCTGCGACGGCCGGGCCGGCGAGGGCGGGTTCCGGATGGCGGAGACGGCGGGCGCGGGAGCGGCGGCGCCGACGTCGATGACGGGCATGCCGGAGTCAGTGAGCATGCGTCGCGAACCGGATCCACCTCCGGTCGCGTCCGGTTCGGTGTCGAAGCTACAGGTGCGCCGTCAGCCCGCCGTCATCCTGGCGTCACCCGCTCTGGAGGACCGTGACCCCGTGGCGGGAGAGCATGCGCGCGAACTGCGGGGACGGCTCGACCCCCAGTTCCTCCCGCAGCAACCGCCGGAAGGAGCGGTAGTGACGGACCGCTTCCATGAGATTGCCCTCGGCGAGATGCGCGGACACGGCGGCCCGGTGCGCGCTCTCCCGCAGCGGTTCGGAGCGCACGCTCTCCCACGCCGCCTCAAGGGCGAGCGCCGGCCTTCCCTCCCGTACGAACACCTCGGCCAGGGCGTCGAGGGCGTGCAGCCGCAACTGCCGCAGGCGTTCGCGCTCGATCAGCACCCACTCCTCGTCCCAGCCCGGCAGCAGGTCGTCTGCGCCCAGCAGGCCCGGCGGGAGCTGCGCGGTGGGCGGTGGACAGCAGCCCTCCACGACACTCAGCGCCGTCTCGGTGAAGGAATGCACGTCGACGCGCAGGGCCGTGGCCGCAGCGAGCGAGTCTCCGCTGCACCGGACCAGCGACTCGTCACCGCGCGGAAGCTTCCACAGCGTGGTGCGCAGGCTGCCCCTGGCGCGGTCTTCGGTGACCTCGGGCCACAGCGTCCCGGCGAGCACCGTACGCGACACGCGCCGACGCAGCGCGACGAACGCCAGCACGCGCTGGGCGTTGCGGCACAGTTCGACGGCCTTGGCATCGCACTCCAGCCGGAACTGGCCGAGCAACCACAACTGGGGAGGGGAATCCACCTTGATCGCCTCGCTCACCGTGGCGAGGATGCGCGCCCCCGCGCAGGCAAGCCTCTTAACATCAGTCTCAGCTGGGGCGACCGGGCCGTGCAACCGCGCGGAGCAGCGGTGATCCGCCGCGGTTCGAGGCCCGGAACATCGGCCGAGGCCGGCGCCGACCCCCGGGGTACCGTTTGCGGACCCACCACCTCGGGGCGAGACTCGACAGCGGGGGCGGGAGCGGGGAATGGAGGGGGGCGGGAGCGGGGAAAGGAGGACGCAACCGTGCTGGTTCTCCGTTCAGTTCAGTTCAACACCGTTGGCGCCTGGCTGATGGCGAGGGCCGCGCCGACGCGCGCCGCCTCGCCCAGCCCCTCCGGAACCAGCGGCGATCCGGCCGTGATCTCCTGGGGGCACATCCAGGTTCTGCTGTGGCTGTTCCTGGGCGCCCTCGCGCTCATCGGGGTGATCCTGATGGTCGCCCGGTCCCTCGTGCCGAGCCGCTCGGCGTCGCAGGACGGCATCGTCCGCAGCTGGATCGCCCTGGCTCTCGTCGCCGGCCTCCTGGTGTTCTGCGCGGTGGCGTTCGCGGTACAGGACGCCAACCTCCGCAGCACGCTGATCGGGGCGCTCGCCGCGGCAGCCGGGGCCACGATCGCTTTCTACTTCTCCGGCAAACACGCCGAGGAGGCCCGCCAGGACGTGCTCAGTGCCGCGTTCGGCGGAGAGGAAGTCGTCCCCGACCTGATCAACTGCACGGAGGAACAGGCCGCCGCGCTCCTGGGCAGGACATCGCTCAAGCTCGACCTCGCGCCCGGCTCGGGACCGGCCACGTCGCCGGCGACCATTTCACGTCAGGACCCTGCCAGGGGAGCGACCGCGCCGAGGGGTACGGCGGTGAAGGTGAGCTATTCCGCCTCCGCCTCCGCTGAGGCTGAGGGGGAGCCGAGTACGACGGAGCAGCCCGGGCAGCCCGGCGGCGGGCAGCCCCCCGCCGGGCAGCCTGGCGCCTGATCAACTGCCGTGGGTCCGCCACGAGTTCGGCGGCGGACGGACCTGCCGCCGTCCCGGGGAGTACGAGCGGCGGCGCCTGCGGTTGCCGCACCCGGGTTCCGGTGGCGAGAACGCGCCGCCGGAGCGAGCATGGAAGCGAGCGAGCGGCAGCGCCCCCATCCACGACCCTGACCATCCCGGATGAGGCGTTCGTCATGTCATTGGTGGTGCGGCCCGCGGACATGCTCGTCGTGGACGTCAGCCTCGTCAATCTGCGGTTCGACGGCCGTCGCCTGGTGCGGCAGGATTCGGCCGTACCCACGCTCGTGGTCGTAGGGCTGCCGCCGCAGCACGTGCTGGAGCAGGCCTTCGAGCAGGTGCCCGCCGGCTCCGTGTCCGCCGTCACCGCCGGCCCGACCACCCTGGCCTTCTCGGTGCCGGCCACCCTGGACGGCCTGGACCCGTCACTGGACTCGCTGCTCGACTGGGCGAGCCTGGTGGCGATGACGGTACCGGTCGGACTGACGGCCCCGGACGCCGCCGGGCAGGCGGTGTTCCAGAGCATCCCCAGAAGCGTCATCGAGTTCCCCACCCGGCTGTTGATCACCTACGACGAGCCGGTCGAGTGGGTGATCCGGCCCGGTCCCCAACAGCTCGGCGGGCGCACCGCGTTGTGGCACGCCCGGCTGCATGGCAGCGCTCAGGACGGGGAGGTGCTGCTACGGGCCTTCGCGTCGGTCCAGGGCCGGGGGCCGTTGCCCGACGGCAGCCCGCTGGCCGTCCAGGACCTGCAGGACATCGTGACCCTCACCAGCCGGGCCGAACAGACCGTTCCCGGAAGGCCGCCGATCGACATCCCCAGCGCACCGTTGCGGTCCGAGCAGTTCATCGTCACGCCGCTGGGCTCCTCGGCCCATCTGCACGGCGCCTGGCCGGCACCGTCGGACACCGCCAAAGGGGAGTTGGCGGAGGCCGGGCTGCGCGTACCCGACCTGGAGGCGTACGACCACATCACGGGCCTGGGACGGGACCAGTACATACGCGTCGTCAGACGCGGCCGGCTGAACACAGGGCACGAGGTCTCGCACGTCAAGGAGTTCAGGAGGCTGTTCGCCGGCGACCCGAACGGCGGCATCGTCGCCTTCCTGCAGCGGCAGGACCGGGTCATCGTGAAGCAACCGGAGGTCCGGTACGGAGCGGGGTCCGGCTACCCGCACGACGGACGCGAAATGCCGTTCAGCGTGCTCCGTATCACCGACCGCGTCACCCCGCCGATCAAGCCGCCGGATCCGCCGTCGGCGGAGCCCGAAGGCCCGACGAGGCCGCTCAAGGACAGCACGTCCTTCTGGGTGCAGCTCCAGGACTCCGGTGAAGACCATCTGTTCACCCTGATCGGGACGGACCGGGAGGTGGTGGGCAGCCGGAAGGTCACGTTCAAGATGCCCCTGGTCTTCGTGCCCGACGGGCTGGACGACGCCGAGGCGGATGTGGGCAGGCGGCTCGCAGAAGCGGACCCGGACCCGCAACACCCCCGCATGAGGCGGGAGCTGCTGGGCCAGACGATGGCCATGGCCGAGCCTCCGGACGGCGCGTCAGGGAGTACGGCCCACGCGGTCGACACCCTGACCTTCGGGTTCGGAGGGATCGGCCTGCCTCATGTGTCCGCCGCATCGGTACGAGTCCACGCGGTCGAACAGTTCCTCCCGAACGCCGGTCCCCTGACCGTCGAATTCAACCCGACCTATCTCCAGCAGACCATGGCGGGGCATCCCGCAGGTGCGTACCTGGACCTCAAACCCGCGCTCCCCCTGGCCATGGGGGCGGAGAAGGCCGGCGGCCTAGCCGCTCCGCAGGCAGCGCTCGCAGTGATCACCAGCCAGGCGGGTGCCGTCCCGGACGTCTTCGGCCCGGACGGCAACGGGCTGTCGCCGACGCAGATGACGCAGGCCTTCGACGGGGCCAAGCTGCTCGGCCTCATCGAGCTGTCCAAGATCCTGGGCGCTGTCGTCAAGGACGACCTCAACCAGCTTCGCAACCTCGGCGACGAACAGATCGCCGGAATCCTCGGCGACGCGAACCGCGTGCTGCCGGCGCCGGTGCTGCGCGTCCGTGATCTGGCGGACGGGCAGGGCAAGGAACTGCGCTACGTGTGGAAGACCAAGCTGGCGACGCCGGATCCAACGGGGTTCCTCGTGTCGGCGCCCCCTCTGCCGGCCCAGCCCACGCTGACCCTGGACGCCCACACCGTCCGCTCGCAGGCCGCCGTCGACAACACCACCGTCGAGGGCAGCCTGACCAATTTCGGCCTGGCCTTCGGCGACATCGAAGTGGACTTCGCCGAGGTGAAATTCAAAGCCGGCCCCGGCAGGAAGCCCGACGTGACGGCTTCCGGCCTGGCGGTGAAGTTCACCAATGACCTCGAGTTCATCAACACGCTCCGCGATGCCCTGCCCGCGGACGTCTTCGGCGCCGGTGCCTTCGTGGACGTCCAGCCGACGAAGATCTCCGCGGGCTACAAACTCGCCCTTCCCTCCATCGCGCTGGGCGCCTTCACCCTGTCGAACCTCACCTTGGGCGCCGAGCTGACGATTCCCATCGACGACTCGTCCCCGGTCGGCTTCCGCTTCTCGGTCTCCGAACGGCAGCACCCCTTCAAACACCGCAGGGTGCGGTACCGCCCCCTGGCCGGCAGCGGGTTCCGCGACTGCTTTCCCGCGCAGTTCGCCGACCACGCCCAGGACGACCCCTCCGCCCAGGGAGCCCCGTCCGCACCGGCGCCCCTCTCCGTACAGGGAGCAGCGCAGGAAGTCTCGGTGCCCAGCAGCGCCCCGCCCGCAGCACCGCGGCTGCTGTACTGCGTGCCCACCCTGTCCCTGGAGCGCGCCACCGGACCGTCCGGTGCCATCGTCCAGCGTCGGCACGGCGGCGGTGTCCGGGTGTATCTGGACCGCCCTTGGTATTCCTCCGGAGACGGCGAACTGCTCGGCGTGGTCCTCGGCCAGCCCCCCGGGGGCGATCCGGCCGCCGCACAGGACGCCTGGGTCACCCTGATGGGCCGCGATCCCGTGCACCGTTCCGCACCCGTGGTCTTCCCGACCGCGGAGGTCTTCACCAACGCCGAGCGGTCCTCCGGTCCTCTTCAACTCCCCACACCGTCCGGCACGCTCACCGTCACGGTCGTGGGCTTCACCCCGCAGTTCGACAAGGACGAGCCGGGCGGGCGCTGGTTCTGCGACCTGGAACTGGACACCGGGGACGCCTGTCTGCCCTTCGTCCGGCTCGCCCTGGTCCGCTACCAGCCGGACTCGATCGAGCGGGCCGAGATCTCGCCGGTCGTGCTCGCCGACCTGGTACGCATCCTGCCCGACCGTGAACCGACCGTCACGCCGGGCGATTCGATCGCGGTCAGCCTCACCGGACCCTCCTGGGATCCCACCGGCTCGACTGCGCCGCGGATCACCGCCACGCTGCAGCGCAGGCACGACGTCACCACCGACGACGACCTCGGCTGGGTGACCCTCGAGGACACGGCCACGCAGCTGACCTCGATCGACGCCGAGTCCTCACACAGGCCCTTCTACACCGGCCAGGTCGCGCGTCCGGCCGTACGGCCCGGGGTGCCGCTGCGCCTCCTCGTGATGGAGACCGAGGGCATACCGGCCGACGGAACCACGCCGTCCACACCTCTGGGCCCGGTGGTCTACTGCGACACCGTCGACGTCCCGGCACAGCACGGCGGCGGCGACGAGGGAGACGACGGGCACCACGGCCACGGCGGGCCCGGTGGGCCGGATGACGGCCACGGCGGGTTCGGCCACCACTGACCGACCAAGGAAAAGCGCAGCTTCTGGAGATCACATCATGTTCGACAGCGTCCACAACTTCTGGATCCAGTTCAACGATCCGCTCGAAGGCCGCGTGAACTACATGTACCTGGACCAGAAGGGCTGGGTGAGCACCGGCATAGGCAACAAGATCGACGAGACGGCGCACGCGGACTCGGCGCCGACCGACGCGGAGCGGTCGCAATCGCTGGCCGAGGCGCGAGAACTCCACTGGATCGTCAACGACGACGGCTCGGACGCGACGGCCGATCAGGTCGCCGCCGACTGGGACACCGTCAAGGGGCACCTGGAGAAGGCGTCCGAAGGACACAACGCCTTCCAGCCGCCGATGACCAAGCTGCACCTGGACGACAGCGAGATCGATCGCAACGTGTTCGCCAAACTCGACCAGATGGAGTCCGTACTCCTCTCCCGTTCCGAGTTCAGCGACTTCGCCAGCTGGCCGGCCAATGCGCAACTGGCGACCTTGAGCATGTGCTGGGCGCTGGGGCCGACGCTCAACGACTTCCCCATGTTCCGGGCGGCCGTCGCCAACCATGACTGGAAGGGCGCCGCCGACCAGTGCCACTTCACCCCGGACGAGGGCACCATCCAGATCAGGAACAAGCTCGACCGGGAGCACTTCCAGCTGGCTCAGCTCGTCGCGGACCAGGGTCAGCCCGTGGACCAGATCGCGATGCAGCTGTCCGACGTCTTCGACGTGCAGGGCGCGCTGCTGGCCCTGGGATTCAAACCGGGTCGCCAGGACGGTGCGGACGGACCCCAGACGCAGGCCGCGGTCCAGGCGTTCCAGACGGCCAACGGACTCGACCCGAACGGCCGGTCCGACGACCCCGCCACGGTGAGCGCGCTGAGTTCCCAGCTCGCGAACGCGGGATTCAACGTGCTGTCCGCGTGATCCGTTCACGGTGTCACGTGAGAAGAAGAGAGGATCAGCCATGTCCTTCGACATCGATCTTTCGCATCCGTTCCCCTCAGGATTCACCGGTGGTGTCGGCGGACCGAACTTCGGCGACCACCAGCCGCCGAAGTGGTACATCCAGTTCGGCATGGATCTGGGGGCGGACGGGGGCACAGAGATCTTCGCCGCCTTCGACGCGCACATCACCAAGTTCACGCCGGACGACCCCTCCGCCGACACCGAGAAGGTCTACGGCGCCCAGCTGTTCATGCGCGCACCGAACGACATGATGGGCGGCTTCTACACGCATCTCACCGATGTGCCGCCGGACCTGGCCGTCGGGTCCTCGATCAGCAGGGGCGATCTGCTGGGCACCGTGCTCCGGTTCGACCCGACGTCCCCGCATGTCCATCTGGCACTGGTCGAGATCATCGGCGGGGCACCGAACGGCACCTACCAGGGTGTCGACCTGTACCAGCTCTTCCTGGACACGGCCAACACGGACAAGGTCACCACCGTGACGTTCATGCAGGACGGCACACCGCCGGTCGTCAACTGACCGGCGCCGCACCTCGCCCGCAGCGACCACGCGCGATCAGCCGGCCGGCCGCCGGCCCAGTGCCGGGCCCAGTTTCGTCGCCATGTCGGTGAGGATCTGGACGTAGTCCTCGTGCTCGAAGGCGAAGGGCAGCGCGAACGCCACCTCGTCCACCTCGCGGAACGCGGCATGCGCGTGCAGCCGTTCGGCGATCTGGGCCGAAGTGCCCACCAGGTCCGGGGCGAACAGCAGCCGGGCCGGGCCCTGCGGGGACGTCGTGCGCGGCAGGCGCCCGGCCGCGTACGCCTCGTACTTGGCACGCTGCTCCGGGCTCGCGGAGTCGGTGGGGATCACCACCAGTCCCTGGGAGACCCGGGCCGCCTCGCCGTCGGGATGGTGGGCGCGGAACTCCTTGATATGGGCCAGCTGGATAGCGGCGAAGTCCGGCTCCCCGTCGGCGTTCGTGGTGTCCTCGGCGTTCTCGGCCTTGACGACACTGCTGGTCAGGAAGTTCATCCCGTGCTCGCCGGCCCAGCGCGCCGAGCCGAGGCTGCCGCCGCCGTACCACAGCCGCCGGCCGAGGCCGGGGGAGTGCGGCTGTACGACGTCCGAGAACACTTCGAATCCCTCGGCCCCGCTGAAGTCGGTGGCGGGCTTGCCGCGCACGAAGTCCAGCAGCCGCCTCACCCGCTCGTAGGAGAAGTCCTCCGCGTCGGCGGTGTCCGGGTACAGCGCCTCCCTGACCTGCTCGTAGTGCATGGGCGGGCCGACGCTCACGCCCGGGTTCAGCCGGCCGCCGGACAGCAGGTCCACGGTCGCCAGGTCCTCGGCGAGGCGCAGCGGGTTCTCCCAGCCCAGCGGGATCACCGCCGTGCCCAGCTCGATGCGCCGGGTGCGCTGGGAGGCCGCCGCCAGGACCGCCACCGGGGAGGAGATGCCGTACTGCAGGTGCCGGTGGCGGACCCAGGCGCTGTCGAAGCCCAGCTGCTCGCCCAGCTCGATGATCTTCAGCGTGGACTCGTGACCCCGGGCCGGATCCGCCGCGTCGAACAGGCCGATCGTGAGAAAGCCGAGCTTGCGCAGCGGGCGAGGGGTGGACGGCACGGGCTCCTCCAGCGGTCGTACGTCGGCTCTGCCCCGATTCTCGCAGGCCAATGTGACAACTATGTGATCACTTCTGATCACTTCAGCGGGATGACGACCTCGTCCTCGACGGGGGGATCGAGTTCCTGCGCACGGTTGCCGGTCGCGGCGAAGCAGCGCAGCCGCACCTCCTCCGGGGCGACGTCCAGCCGCAGGAAGCACTTGAAGAACGGCGGGCTGTAGGTCGCCGAGCCGGGCGAGAGCAGCGAGGTGTACGTCTTGCGCACGGGCAGCCGGAAGCGGGACGTACGGTCCGGGCGGCCGCCGGTGCCGAGCAGGCTCGCGACCAGCCGGGCGCGCCGGGTCACCCGGGCGTCGGGGGCGGGCGCGCGGCCCGGCTCGATAGCGAGCCGCTCGGCGACGACGGCCGTCGCCTCGGACTCGCTCAGGGTGAAGAGGCGGGGCAGGCGCAGCCGGCGGCCGTACAGGCGGCTGTAGAAGGCCAGCGAGTCGCCGCGCAGCGGATAGCAGCGGAAGTCCCGCTCGGTCACCCCGCCGACCGACACGCGCGGGATGGTGTGCGTGGCGTGCATGAACGCCCCGCCGCCGCCCGAGACCACGTACTGGATGGTGCGGCCTTCCACGTCGACCGGATAGCGCTGGTAGTTGTGGATGTCGCCGCCGATCGCGGCCACGTAGTGGTGCTCCGGGTCCCGGACGATGTCGTCCACCGTGCCGCCGCCCTCGATGGCGCACGGGTGGTGCTCGCCGTCGACGTACAGCGGCGAGCCGGTGATGAGGATCTTCGGCTTGGGCCCCCGGGACACCTCGCGCAGCCAGGCGCCCTGCTCGGCGTCGAGCGTGCCCAGCAGGCCGGTGTCGATGCCGACGAGCCGCACCGGTCCCGCGTCGATCGCCCAGTACGGCCCCGGCTGCGTGGCCCGCTGGCCGGGAGCCGCGCGCAACTCACGGGCCGCCGCGAGCCGTTGCTCGTCGGTCGGACCCGGCCGGTGCCACAGCAGGGCGCGCCACCAGGCGCGGGTGAGCGGACGGGGGCGGGGCTCGGGATCCAGCGGCGGGGTGTCGGCGCAGAACACCCGCATGAACGCGCCGAGATCCTCGTACCAGTCGTGGTTGCCGGGTATCGCGTAGACCGGCGCCGGATAGTCCTGGTAGGGGCGGAAGAACTTGGTGCCGTAGTCGGCGGCGCTGCCGACCGGATAGATCACATCGCTCGCGATCACCGCGAACTCCGTGTCCTGACTCACCTTCAGAAAACCTGGCACGACGGCGTACTGGGGGTCGTCGCCCTCGCCGGTGTCCCCCATGACCATGAAGGAGAAGGCGTCGGGAACCTCACGTGTGATCACCTTGTCCGCGGGTGCCCCCGCCGACTCCCGGCGCGCCACCCAGCGGCTGCGGGTGTGCCCGGTGGGATCGCCGAACCAGGTCGCCAGTACACCGTTGCGGGCGGCCCACAGGGTGCGTGGGTTCAGCCACGACACCTTCTCGACGTGGTCCGGCATCAACTGCTTGTAGGCGCCGGGCTCGGCCGAGCCCCAGCCGGCGCCCTGGGCGGTATCGCGTGAGGAGTCAGACACCAGTGCACGGTAACAACGCGCCGGTCAGCGGAGGTTGGCGGGGCCCGTCGGGTCCGGGGCGGAGTCGCCGTAGCCATCGGGGCCACCGCGTTCACCACCGGCCTGCGCACCGTGGCCGGCGGTCAGGTCAGGTTCAGGCCGCCGTCGAGGAGGACGACCTCGCCGGTGAGGTAGGTGTGGGCGAGTACCGAGGCCACCAGGTCGGCCACGTCGGCGGGTTGGGCGGGGCGGCGCATGGGGGCGCGGTCCCGCCACAGTTCATGGGCCTTCGTCCAGTCCTTCGTCATCGGTGTGTCCACCAGGCCCGGGGCCACCGCGTTGACCCGTACGTCGGGTGCGAGCGCGGCCGCGAGCAGCCGGGTCACGTGGTTCAGCGCCGCCTTGCTCGCCGCGTACGGCACCGACGAGCCCTTGGGCCGCACCCCGGCGTGGCTGGTGACGTTCACGATGCCGCCCCCGCCCGGGGAGGTGCGCAGCGCCGGAAGCGCCGCGGTGCACAGGACCCAGGGCGCGATCAGGTTGACCTCCAGCAGGTGCCGCCAGTCCGCCGGTGTCGCTGCGGCCAGGTCGGCATGCGGGATCGGCCGGCTGATGCCCGCGTTGTTCACCAGCGCGTCCAGCCGCCCGTACCGGCCGAGCGCCGCCTCGACCAGACCGTGGGCCTCCTCCTCCACCGCCAGGTCGGCCCGCACATACGCGCCGCCCAGCTCGGCCGCCAGCGCCTCGCCGGCCCGCGTACTGCTGCGTGAATGCACGACGACGCGCATGCCGTCCGCCGCCAGGCGCCGCGCGACGGCTTCCCCGATCCCGGACGTGGACCCGGTGACCAGGGCAACGGGCCGATCGCTCTGTTCGCTCCTCATGATCGTCGATCATGTCATCCGCCCTGTGTGCGCCCGTCCACGGCGTCGGAGGCCGGAGTCCCGGATTCCGTCCGGCCTGATCAGCGGCCCGGGTAGAGGGAAAACCCTCGAATGCCCTCACCGTGACTGACATGTGCGGGTCAACGCTGCAATTCTTCCCCGGCACACCGCACTTCTGCGGTGTGCGCACGGATCACCGTTCCGCACAGCTCAGCTCACCCGGGCAGCAGACCCGGCTGCCCGTCTGTCACCGGCCGCGACCCGGCGGCCGCAGCAGGAGGAGTACGAGTGAGACCCCACAGACCCGTTCCCCACAGAGGTCGCAAGAGCGCCACGGTCGGAGCCGCCCTGATCTCCACCGCAGCCTTCCTTGCCGTAGGCATCCAGGCTTCCCCGGCGAGCGCCAAGCCCGCCGCTGCCCACCCCGGCCCGCTGCGCACCGGCAGCCTGGAGGCGAGGCTCAGCCCGGCCCAGCACCAGGCGCTGATGAAGAGCGCCCGCCTGCAGACCGGCGCCACCGCCCGCAGCCTCGGGCTCGGCGCGCAGGAGAAGCTGGTCGTCAAGGACGTCGTCAAGGACAACGACGGCACCGTGCACACCCGCTACGAGCGCACCTACGCGGGCCTGCCCGTCCTCGGCGGTGACCTGATCGTGCACACCCCGCCCGCCTCCCTGGCCGTGGGCACCGTGAGCGCCACCTACAACAACAAGCACAGGATCAAGGTCGCCTCCACCACCGCGACCTTCACCAAGTCGGCCGCCGAGAACAAGGCGCTCAAGGCCGCCAAGGCGCTCGACGCCAAGAAGGCCACCACCGACAGCGCCCGCAAAGTGATCTGGGCCGGCACCGGCACCCCGAAGCTCGCCTGGGAAACGGTGGTCGGCGGCTTCCAGGACGACGGCACGCCCAGCCAGCTGCACGTCATCACCGACGCCACCACCGGCAAGGAGCTGTACCGGTACCAGGGGATCAAGACCGGCACCGGCAACACCCATTACAGCGGGCAGGTCACGCTGACCACGACCCAGTCGGGCTCGACGTACACGCTGACCGACGGGACGCGCGGCGGTCACAAGACGTACAACCTGAACCACGGCAGCTCGGGCACCGGAACGCTGTTCTCGCAGTCCAACGACACCTGGGGCGACGGCACCACGTCCAACGCGGCCACCGCGGGCGCCGACGCCGCCTACGGGGCGCAGGAGACCTGGGACTTCTACAAGAACACCTTCGGCCGCAGCGGCATCAAGAACGACGGCGTCGGCGCGTACTCCCGCGTGCACTACGGAAACGCGTACGTGAACGCGTTCTGGGACGACAGCTGCTTCTGCATGACCTACGGCGACGGCTCCGCCAACAACGACCCGCTGACCTCGCTCGACGTGGCCGGGCACGAGATGAGCCACGGCGTCACCGCCAACACCGCGGGCCTGGACTACACCGGTGAGTCCGGCGGCCTGAACGAGGCGACCAGCGACATCATGGGCACCGGCGTGGAGTTCTACGCCAACAACAGCTCGGACCCCGGTGACTACCTCATCGGCGAGAAGATCAACATCAACGGCAACGGCACCCCGCTGCGCTACATGGACAAGCCCAGCAAGGACGGCAGTTCCGCCGACTCCTGGTACTCGGGCGTCGGCGGCCTCGACGTGCACTACTCCTCGGGTCCGGCGAACCACATGTTCTACCTGCTGTCCGAGGGCAGCGGCACGAAGGTCATCAACGGCGTGACCTACAACAGCCCGACCTCCGACAACGTCGCCGTCACCGGCATCGGCCGGGCCGCCGCCCTGCAGATCTGGTACAAGGCCCTGACGACGTACATGACGTCGAGCACCGACTACGCCGGCGCCCGCACCGCCGCCCTGAACGCGGCGGCCGCCCTGTACGGCGCCAACTCCACGCAGTACGCGGGAGTCGGCAACGCCTTCGCCGGCATCAACGTCGGCAGCCACATCACCCCGCCCGGCAGCGGAGTGACCGTCACCAGCCCCGGCAACCAGACCTCGACCGCCGGTACGGCCGTCAGTCTGCAGGTCCAGGCGAGCAGCACCAACAGCGGTGCCCTGACCTACAGCGCCTCCGGGCTGCCCTCGGGCCTGTCGATCGACAGCTCGACCGGCCTGATCGCCGGCACGCCCACCACCGCGGGTACCTACAACACCACGGTGACCGTGACCGACTCCACCGGGGCGACCGGCACCGCGACCTTCACGTGGACGGTCAACTCCAGTGGTGGTGGCGGCGGTTGCACCTCGACCCAGCTGCTGGCCAACCCCGGCTTCGAGTCGGGGAGCAGCGGCTGGAGCGCCACCAGCGGGGTCATCACCACCGACACCGGTGAGGCGGCCCACGGCGGCTCCTACAAGGCCTGGCTGGACGGGTACGGCTCCTCGCACACCGACACCCTGTCCCAGTCGGTGACGATCCCCGCGGGCTGCAAGGCCACCCTGACCTTCTACCTGCACATCGACACCGCCGAGACCACCACCGGCACCCAGTACGACAAGCTGACGGTGACCGCCGGCTCGAAGACCCTTGCGACCTACTCGAACCTCAACGCGGCCTCCGGCTACAGCCAGAAGTCCTTCGACCTGTCCTCCCTGGCGGGCTCGACGGTCACGCTGAAGTTCAACGGCGTGGAGGACTCCTCGCTGCAGACCAGCTTCGTCGTGGACGACACCGCCCTGACGACCGGCTGAGCGATCACGCTTACGACGCGGTCCCGCACCGAGGGGTGCGGGACCGCGGCATGTCAGCTCAGGGGATCCAGCGTGAGGTACGCCTGCTGCGGATTGCCGTCGTTCACCAGCGATTCCTGGTCGGCGACGTCGTCGAAGGCGAACGCGTAGGCCTTGCCGTCGGCCATCTGCGCATGGACCGCGCGGGCGTACTGGTTGGTCACCGCGTCCTGGTAGAAGTCCGCCGGCGTCGTGTCCGGCTGGTTCGAACTGGTCAGCAGCGTGGAGCGGTTGAAACCGGCGCACAGCGTGCGGGAGATGGGCCCGCGGACCTTGTCGTTGGGCGCGTCGAGCAGCTTGTGGCAGCCGAAGACGCTGTCCGCGTCCGGCTTCTGGAAGCTGGTGACGACCGATCCCGAGGCGTCGGTGAAGTTCATGACGCCGCCCGAGACCCGCCCGGAATACTTGGTGCCGGGCTGGTCGGCGAACGGCGTGACGGTCAGCGTCGTCGTCGCGTACTTCTGCCAGACGCGGTTGACGTAGTCGTCCATCACGCCCGCCGGCAGAGCCCCGGTCTCCACGCCGTACAACGGGGACAGGGCGCGCAGCACCGTGCCGTCGGAGCGGGTCTGGATCAGCCCGGCCCAGCCGCCCGGCTGTGCGCGCAGGGCGTTGAAGAAGCCCGTGTATCCACCGGACTTGAGATGCCCGGTGGTGCTCACACTGCCGTCGGCCCGCTGCACCCCGACCGCGTACGGCGCCGAGAACATGTCCACCTGGGTGCTGTTGAGCCACAGCCCGGAGTCGTTCAGCGTGTACTCGGACCAGTTGAACAAGATGTTCCTGTTGGGGTCGGACGGGTTCTGCACGGCGGGCTGGACGAGGCCGCCGGTGGTGAGCCGGAAGTCCAGCTTCTGGCCGTAGGAGAAGTAGATCCGGCCGGAGAACTTCGGTATCCGGATCGTCGTGGACTGGCCCGGGGCCGGACCCGCTATCGACGCGTCCGGTGCGGGTGTCGGCGGGTTGCCGCCCGCCGGCCAGGCGTGGAAGGCACCGCCGGCATCGGCCCAGCCCTGCTGTCCGGAGGAGAGCTGGGTGCCGAGGTCGTAGACGTAGACGGGCTCGGAACGGCCCGAATTGTTGGTGATCTTCAGTGGGACGGTGTCCGGGACGGCGGCGCCGGCGCGGTCCGGGGCGCCGAGGGCGAGTACGCCGCCGACCAGGGCCGCGGCGGCCGCCAGGGGCAGTGCGGGGCGTGTGAGTGTGTGCGGCACTCTCCTACCTCCGTGTGGGGTCGGGGTCGTACGGATATTGGTCCGTACCTGTCTGAGAGCGCTCTCAGACTCGTGCCGCGCCGCGTCCATGTCAATGCGTGGAACGAGATCGACTCCCGGCGCCCGCTGTGCGGCGGCGCCGGGAGCCGGTCGCGGTCAGGTGTGTGAGCCGGTGTCAGAAGGTGCGCTCGAGCAGGCCGAGCAGCGCCGCCCAGTGCCGCTCGTCGGCCTCCCTGTCGTACGACGGGGTGTCGGCCTGGGTGTAGCCGTGCTGCGCGCCCGGGTAGACCTCGCAGGTGTGCCGGACCCCGGCATCGGTCAGGGCCTTCTCGAAGCGCTCGATCTGCTCCGGCGGCAGCGAGTGGTCGTTGTCGGCGTGTCCGCAGTACACCTCCGCGGTGATGCGCGGGGCGCCCAGGTGCGGGCTGGTCGGATCGTCGGTGGCGAGCCCGCCGCCGTGGAACCCGGCCGCGGCCGCCACCCGGTCCGGATGCGCCGCCGCCGTCCACAGGGCGAGCCGGGCTCCCATGCAGTAGCCGGTGATCCCGACCGGCCCGTCGGCGACCAGCGGACTGTCGGCCATCCAGCGCAGATAGGCGGCGGAGTCCCGCCCGATCAGCTCCGGGGTGAGCGAGAACACGATCGGGCCGAGCTTCTTCCAGATGGTCGGGTCGGCGCCCGGGTCGATGAACTCGGGCAGCTCGACGACCGGGGCCCGGCCGAGGCGGTAGGTCACGTTCGGCACCAGCACCGCGTAGCCGGCGGCGGCCAGCCGGTCCGCCATCTTCTTGAGGTGCGGGCGCAGGCCGTAGGCGTCCTGGTAGAACAGCACCCCCGGACGGGGGTTCCCGTCCGCGGGGTGGACGAGGTAGGCGTCGGCTACGCCGTCCTCGGTCTGGATGTCGAGGTCGGTTCGCTGCAGTTCGGTCATGGTGAGCAGGCCTCCCTTGCGGAATGGGCGCCGGACTGCGGTCGCCCCCGGCGCCTGGGCTGCAACCATGCTGTCACGCAAGATCAACGGCGCCGCACCGGTGTCCCCTCAGGCCCCTGCCGTCACTCGAAGCGGCTGGTGTCCCCGGCGCCGCGCCGGACGATCTCCGCCTCACCGCCCGAGAAGTCCACGACCGTGGTGGGTTCGGTGCCGCACTCGCCGGAGTCCACCACCGCGTCCACCGTGTGGTCGAGCCGGTCCTTGATCTCCCAGCCCTGCGTCAGCGGCTCCTCCTCGTCCGGCAGCAGCAGCGTGCTGGACAGCAGCGGCTCGCCCAGCTCCGCCAGCAGCGCCTGCGTGACCACATGGTCGGGGATGCGCACGCCCACGGTCTTCTTCTTCGGGTGCAGCAGCTTGCGCGGCACCTCGCGGGTGGCCGGCAGGATGAAGGTGTAGCTGCCGGGTGTGGACGCCTTCACGGCCCGGAAGACGTCGTTGTCCACCCGCACGAACTGGCCGAGCTGCGCGAAGTCCCGGCACATCAGCGTGAAGTGGTGCCGGTCGTCGAGATGGCGGATGGAGCGGATCCGGTCGATGCCGTCCTTGCTGCCGAGCCGGCAGCCCAGCGCGTAACAGGAGTCGGTCGGGTATGCGATGAGCGCGTCCGAGCGCACAGCGTCGGCGATCTGGGCGATGCTGCGGGGCTGCGGGTTGTCGGGGTGCACGTCGAAGTACTTCGCCACCCGTCGAGCTTATGCCGTCGCCGGGTGCGGCACGCGCAGCCCCGGGGCCTGTTGCGAGATACTCATGCGGTCACACCTGTGCGGCATGCCTGTCAGGCCATGCCTGCCGCGGCCGTCATGCCCGAACCCGCGCCTGGCGGCGGGACGTCGGCAGCGTCGCCACGGCACTCGCCGACCGCATCGCCGCACGGCACCGGTCCCTGGACCGGCGCGTCGCCCGCGGCCAGGTCCGGCCCGGCGAGGTCGGGCCGGGTCAGGTCAGGCCCGAACCGCCGCACGGCCGCCTCGGCGCGCTGCGCCACGTTGCGGCACGACACTGCCCCGCACCTGTCCACTGGCCTCTGCGCCCAGCCGCAGGGGGCCGGCTCGACGGGCCCGTTGCCGTGATCGCCAAGTGTCAAGTGCCAAGTGCCAAGGACGCGAAGACCGGGGGCGACGGGCGGCGCGCCGGTCTCCAGGACCATGCCGGACACGCTGAACGCGGCCGTGGCCGGAGGGCAGGGACCGGGCGTTCGTGGCGGGCCTGCACGCCGCCGCCCTGGTCACCGACGCCCTGTGCCAGGCGGGCGCGGCCCCTCGCGGCAGCCGGGACGGGCGCGGGGGCGGCGCCGGGCGAGACGGAGTGAGCCACCTGTGACCCGGCCGCCCCGAAAGTCCCCCGCAGCCTCCCGCGTACTTCCCCGATTCACGGGCATCCGACCGGTGAGCCGCCCTGGGCACCCCCCCGCCCCGGGCGCCGCGTCTGCGCCGGCGGCCCGAAACCCCCCAGGGCCGTCGGCGGAGCCGCGTCCCGCGCCAGGGGACGCGAGCGGGCCCCTTCGGGTAACCTGCCGCAGCGTATGCCCAGGTCAACGCGGAGACGAGGAGGGGCAAAGGCAGGTGACCGACCGACCGGAAGAGGACCGGGTACTCGCGCAGCCGTACGGCGGCGGCGACGGCGACGACGGTGTCTGGGCACAACAGTTGCTCGGCCAACTGAGGCCCGCCGGACGCGATCTCGGCCGCCTCGTCACCTGGCTCGCCCGCAACACCGGAGCGACGGTGTGCCTGCAGGACGCGCACGGCGGCCTGCTCGCCGGTGAACGCCTGCCGCTCGACGCCTCCCTGGTCGCCGACGTCGCCGCCGGCCGGGTCGCCGCCGCGGCGCTCGAGGACGGCGTACGGCATGTGCGCCTGGTCGGGATACGGCGCCCGGGGCCCGGCCCGGCCGCGGGCGCCGTGCTGGCCGTGGCCCGGCCGACCCCCTTCGACCGGCACACCGCCGAAATCCTCAAACACACCGCGGGAGTGGTGGAACTTCTGCTCAGGGAGCGGGAGTTGGCGGAGTCGGGGCGGCGGCTGCGGCAGGCCACGGCGGACCTGCGGCTGGCGATCCTGCAACTGCTGATGGTGGAGGACACCGTCTCCGCTCGCCGGGTCGCCGCGGGGCTGTGGCCGGGACTGCTGGAGAAGGACAGCGCCCGTGTGTACGTCGTGGAGACCACCGCCGCCGAGCGCGACCGGCTCGCCGACGCCTGCGCGGACGCCACCGACGGCCGGGCGCTCGTCGTGCGCTGTCCCGCGGTGGACGGCCACGTCATCGTCGTCGGCCCGTCGTCCGAGGTGGGCGAGCAGCTGCGATCCCTAGTGGCCGGCCGGCCCGGCACCTTCCTCGGCGGCAGCCCCCGCCAGCGCCTCGCACTGACCGCCACCGCCTACGGCCAGGCCGTCACCGCCCTGGCGGTCGCCCGTTTCCGGCCCGAGCGGTCCGCGGTCTACGCCGCCCGTACCCGCCCCGCCCAGCTCATGGACCCGGCCGGGCTGTGCGCCTGGGCCGCCGGAGTGCTGCGCCCGCTGGACACGCTGCCGCACCATGTACACGCCGAGCTGCTCGCCACCACCGGGCTGGGGCTGGAGTTCACCGCGGTGAGCGCGGCCAAGGTGCTCGGCGTCAGCCGCAACACGGTCCGCGCCCGGATGGACCGGGTCGCCACGCTGCTCGGCGCCGACCTGTCCCGGCTGGCCGTGCGCGCCGTCGCCCACCTCGCGCTCAACACCGAGGCGGCGCACGGCCCGTGCGGCCCCGGCGGCCCCCCGTCCCATCCGCCGGCCGGGGGCGAGCTGAAGGAACTGCTCGGTACCCGCGCCCTGCGCTCCTGGGCCGACGGTCTCCTCGGCCGGCTCGACGGGGACGGCCGGGACCTGCGCACCACCCTGCGCGTCTGGATCGCCGCCGACGCGCACGCCGAACGCGCGGCCCAGGCGCTCGGCGTCCACGCCCAGACCGTACGCGAGCACGTCCGGGCGGCAGAACCCGTTCTGGAACGCCGGCTGACGGCCGGCGGCACCGATCTGTACGAGGCCGTCCTCGCTTACCTGGTCGCCGGTGAACTGCCCGTCCCGGAACTCGGCATGGCGAATCCGGACCAACCGGACGCACCTGTGCACGGGTGAGTGCCGGGCGGGCCGCGCCGGGCACCGGTGCGCTAGCCCGCAGCCGGTATCGCACGTAAGTTCAGTGTTCCGCGGGGCACGACCGGAACGGGGGACCGGTCGGGGCCCCGCGCTCCGGCACGGGAACCCGTCCTGGGGGTGGGCGGCCGGCGCGATGATCTCGGACATCTCCGCGAGCTGACGCAGCGTGATCTCGCCGCCGTCGGGCACCCCGTCGACGTACTTCGGCGACACCGAACGAACGGATGCAACTCGACCGCCCCGGCGTCCGGATGCCGACGGTCGCACCGGGCACGTCCGCCTCGCGGACGGGTCGTCCTGCCCGGGCCCGTTCCGCGTCCGCGGACCGCGGCCGAGCGCAGCTGACCGGTCACCGTCCGCACAGCGGCGCGAGCACGGCCAGCGTGCCGTTGGCCTGCCGCAGGACCTCCTCGAGGGGGCCGGGCGCATGGAGGGTGCCGGTGCCGTCGGGCGGGACGAGCCATTCCAGGAAGCGCGCGGGCCGGTACGGCGGCGGTACGGCGACCCAGGACCCCTTCGTCGCGTACCGCAGCCCGGCGCCGACCCAGCCCCCGGACGGGTCCGGCGGCACGAGGAACCCGACCCGGCCCGCCGCCGTGTCGACCAGCGTCGGCCCCGGCGCGGGCAGCTCCGGCTGCCACAGCAGGTCCAGGGCGAGCAGGCCGAGCCGGTCGGGGACGCTCAGCAGGTCCCAGAAGCGGCCCGCCTCCAGCAGCGCGATGCCCTCGCCGTGATCCCATTCCCACTTGCAGGTGCGGGGGTCCGCCGCCGCGGCGGCCAGCCACTCCACGCCCCGCGTCCACATCGTGTTCGTCATGCGCTGCTCCGGATGTCCTCGCTCGCCCGCCTCGGCGCAGGGAACGGCCATGGCCGGGCAGCTCGTCCCCCTGCACACCAACCCGGCATATGCATGCTCGTAGATATTTCTACCTGGCGGAAGGGGTGGCGCGGCCTGGCGTTTTGGCCGTTGTGTTCGAACTTCGGCTGCCGGTTCGTCAGTTGGGGGTGGGGGACGCGTCACCCTTCGGGGGCCGGGGCGAGGTGGCCCACGGCTCGGGCGACCGGTGCGTCGGGTGTCAGCACCAGCATGGTGACGTCGTCGCGGATCTCGTAACGCAGCCGCACCAGGTCCTGCCAGACCAGTCCGGGCAGCTCGGCGGACGCGGTGCCGGTCAGGCCGGCCAGCCGGGCGGGCAGCGGATAGAAGACATCACCGGCGCCCCGCGCCTCCCACACTCCGTCGGAGGCCAGGAACAGCCGGTCGCCCGGTTCGAGCGTGACGGTGACGCCCTTCGGTGGTTCCGCGCCGGCCAGCCCCAGCCCCAGCGGTGCCCCCGGCGCGACGGTCACTTCCATGGCGCGCCCGGCGTGCAGCAGCACGGGCGCGGGATGACCGCAGGCCACCACCCGCGCGGCGAGACCCTCGCCGGAGAACTCCAGCAGCAGCCCGGTGGCGAACAGCTCCCCGTGCCGCACATCCGCCGAGTCCACCGTCAGCCTGCGGTCCATCCGCGCCGCCACCGACTCCAGGTCCGGCTCGTCCAGCGCGGCCTCCCGGAAGGCACCCAGCAACGACACCACCGTCGCCACCGCCGACAGCCCGTGTCCCTTTACGTCCCCCATCACCGCACGCACCCCGTACGGCCCCGCACGGACGTCGAAGAAGTCCCCGCCCACCAGCGTCCCGTCCTGCGCGGCCCGGTAGAAACCCGTGCACCCCACGCTGCCGACCCGGGCCGGCAGCGGAGGCATCACGGCGCGCTGCACGGCCTCGCCGATCGCCCGCTCCGCGTCCAGCTGGGCGTCCCGGCGACTGCGTACATACGACACGAACACGCTCAGTACGGCCACGAACACGATGGTGAGCAGATCGGTGTTGCCCGGACGGTTCAGATGTGTGGCCGGGACGTTCAGCGCCACGACCACTCCGACGCCGAGGGCCGCGGTGGCCAGCGGGCCGTACGACAGGACCGCCAGCGGGGGGATCGCGCCCAGCAGGAAGCCGACGTCGGCGGCGTGGGGGGTGACCGCCGTGGCGGTACTGACGGCCACGAGCAGCGCCACGGGCAGCACCCGCACCCAGCGCGGCGGCGGCGCGCCCCGCAGCCAGCCGCGATCGTCCCGGGCCTCGCGCGACGACCCGCCGCGCACCGATCTCACATCCCCAAGCTACGCCGCCGTCCCGGCCTGGGCCTCCCCCTGCGGAGCCGGGGCGGCGGCGCAGCGCCTGCGCCGTCACGCGCCCCCGACCCGGGCTCGGGGGCCGGGACCGCTCCCTGGGCGACCGGAGCCGTGTGCCCCATCGATCCGAAGGCGCTGCGCCTGTCCGAGGGTGTCCCTTCGATCCGGGGGTGTCCTGATCCGAGGGTGCCCCATCGACCCGGCGGTGCGGTGATCGGCGGCGGTGCGGGGGAGGCCCGGTCGACTGCGCCGCGTCTGCCCTGCCCGTCGGACCGGACACGCCCCGCCCCGATCCGCCGACCGGCGCCGCCGCCCCTGATCCGTCAATTCCCGTCAGTCCGGTGTGTCGGCCAAGCGGGCCTCCGCCATCGCCAGGATCTCGGTGACGCGAAGGCCGAACGCGGCGTCGCAGGCGTGCGGGCGGCCCGTGCCGGCGGCGCTCAGCAGGGCGTCGGCGGCACGGATCAGCGCGGGGACCGCACCCTCCGCGCTGCCCGGCAGCAGCGTCGTCCCCGCCTCGCCGCGCAGCTCCACATCAGCCCCGGCCGCCGCCGGCGGCGCCGTCAGGCTCAGGGTGAGCGTGCTCGAGGCGCCGGTGGCGTGGTCGAGCACCAGATGCACGGTGTCCGCCGGACCGTGCGCCGCCGCCACCACGTGCCGTACGTCCCCGAGGACCGGCAGCAGCACCGACAGGGCGTGCGGGCCGACGTCCCACAGCGCGCCCTTCTCCCGCCGCCACGGCGAGGCCGCGAAGGGGCTGTCGGACGTGAACACCGCACCCAGCCACTGCGCCCGCGCCGTGAACCAGCCGGCCACGGCCGCCTGTTCGTCGATCCAGGCCTCCGGCTCCTTCTGGAAGCGCGCGGTGAAGAAGACCACGGACGCCACTTTGGCCCGCTCCGCCGCCTCCACGACCGCCCGGCCGTCGGCGACCGACACCGCCAGCGGCTTGTCCAGCAGCAGATGACGGCCCGCCCGCGCCGCGCGCACCGCCAACTCGGCCTGCACCGGCGGCGGCAGGGCCACGGCCACCGCGTCCACGTCGGCCAGCAGCGCGTCCACATCGTCGTACGCGGCGACGCCGTACTCCTCGGCCAGTGCCCTGGCCGCCTCCGGCCGGCGGCCCCACACCCCCGTGAACCGGAGGCCGGTGTGCCCGGCCAGCGCGGGGGCGTACGCCGCCCGGGCCCACGGGCCCGTTCCCAGCAGTCCGATACGCATGCAGCATTCCCTTCTCCGAGCCGGTCCCCGCACCTTCAAGAGGCTGCGCCCCGGTCGCCGTCCGCACACCTGTGAGCCGGATCGCCGTCCGCGGCAAGCCACTTGGCGATCGTCGCCGCGATCGGCTGACCTGTGTCCATCTCGACGAAACCGAACTGGCCGGACTGGTTGCACTCCAGGAACCACCAGATCCCGTCCGCGTCCTCCGCGAAGTCGAATGCGCCGTATGCCAGTTCCGCGCCCCTCATGTACCGCCGTACGCCCTCCGCGACGCGCGGGGGCACGTCCGCGGGCACCCAAGGGGAGACCGACGGGGCGAAGCGGACGTCCACGTCGTCCGGATGGGCGTCGGGGGCGGTGAGTTTGCGCGCGGCCAGCAGGGTGTCACCGACGACGGTGAGCCGGATGTCGGCCCGCTTGGCGATCCGCCGCTGAAGCAGCGTCGGACCGAAGGCGACCGCCGTGAAGTCCGTGTCCGGAGCCACCCTGCTGGTCGGCACCGCACGCGCCGGCTCCTGCGGATGCGCCCCGGAGACAGGCTTGACCACCAGGTCCGGATAGCGCTCCGCGAACTCCCGCGCCGCTTGCGGGAACGTCGTGATCAGCGTGGCCGGCACCGGGAGGCCGCCGCGCTGGGCGAGATGCAGTTGCCAGGGCTTGTGCCGGGCCCGCTGGGCGGCGTCCGGATGGTTCATCCAGCGTGCGTCGCTGCACCGCAGCATGCCGTACAGCGCCTGCGCGGACTCCTCGGTCAGCCAGGCGGACGGCTGGCCGGCACGGGCGGCCGCGGTCCCCGGCCTGCGCACCCACACGGAGCGCAGGCCGCTCATGCTCACCAGGCGCCCGCCGACGGACAGATGCCCGTGCCAGGCGTCCTGCACGTACTCGCCCGACAGCGCCACGCCGTTGGTCAGATCGGCGGGATCGAGCCGGACGACGGGCACACCGGCCTCGCCGAGCCGGAGGACCACCATGTCCGCCGTCACGTCCTCTTCACTCGTCAGGATGAGTACGGTCATCGCTCCGGATCCGCGGTTCAGTCGTCGAAGTGCGTCTTGGAGCCGGCGGTGGACGTCGTTGTCCCCAGTGCCCTCAGCGTCGCGTGGTCGGTGGCGGCGATCCGCCCGTCCGGGAGGACGTTCAACTGCAGTCCGGAGTCGTACGCATACGGAGTGGTGACGTCCAACTGCACAGCGGGGCGCGCGTAGTTGAGCGTGAACGGTTGCATGGTCTCTCCCTGGTTCGGCTTTTCACGTCCTTATACGAATCGAACGGGTGATTGGTTTCCTTACGCTGTGTAACCGCAGGTCGGAGCGGGTGCTGCGAGAGTGCCCGAACAAGGAGACAACATAACGTTGTCCCGTTGCCCGGGCGGGATAGCATGCCCGCATGGCACATGACGCCGATGACGCCGAAGACGTTCACTCCACGGCCCGACTGCGGCTCGCCGCCCTCGCGGCCGGCGCCGGCGCCGACGGTGCCCCGGCGCACCGGGTCGCCCAGGACGCGGGGCTCCTCGGCCGGCTGCTGTCGGTGACGGACCTGAGCAGGACCGGGGACGACACGGCACCGGACGTCACGGCGGACGACATCGGCGCCGCCCTCACCCTCGTCGACGGCCTGCGCCATCAACTGGACCGGCTGGAGAGCCAGGTGGTGATGGAGGCCCGGCGCCGGGGCATGGACTGGCGGCAGATCGCCTGGCACCAGGGACTGAACTCCTCCCAGGCCGCCTCACAGCGCCACCAGCGGCTGACGACCCGGCTGGAAGAGATCCGCCAGGGCGTCAGGTAGAAAGACGGATGTGGAAATGACGGACCAGCCCGATGAGCTGTTCGCGGCGGTGGACTCGCTCCTCGCGGCCGTGGACGGCGGCACCGTGCTCCCCGCCCCGGAGGAGCGGACGCGGCTGCGCGAGGCGGCCGGCCTGACCGAGGCCGCGGTCGCGCAGGCCCTCGGCGTGCGCGTGCCCAGCATCCAGGCGTGGGAGGCGGGCCGTGCCGAGCCGAGGGGCGACCGCCTCGAGGCCTACCGCCGCCTCCTGGAGGGCCTCTCCCAGCGCTACCCGTCCCGGCCCCGCCCCACCACCCCACCGGGCACACCCACGGCAGCCACCGCCCCGCCCGGACCGACCGCTCCGTCCGCCACCCCGTCCGGGTCGGCCACCTCGGCCGGCTCGTCCGGCTCATCCGCCACACCGTCGGGCTCGTCCGTCACCCCGTCCGGGTCGGCCGTTTCCTCCACCACATCGCCCGGATCGACTGCTCCGTCCGGCATCCCGCTCGGGCCGCCGGCTCCAGCCGCCGAGTCCGCCCAACCGGCCACGTCGCCCGCGCCTGCCACCTCGCGCACCCCCGGCGTGGCTCCCCGCCCGGCGACCCGGCGCCCAGCACGCCGTCCCGCCGCCCAAAAGGCCGCGCCCGGCAAGTCCCGCACCGGCTCCGCCGTCTCCGCCGGCACCACCCCCGACCCCGTCGACCCGCGCTTCGCGCACGGCCCCCTCGCGGTGGTCGACGCGGATGCCGACGGCCGGTTGAGCGCGTACTGCGTGGGCGGGCTCGTACTCGACGTGCCCGCCGCGTCGCTGCCCGCGCTGGTGGAGTGGATCCTCGCGGAGGCGCGGCTCGGACAGCCCCGGCTGCACCGGTCCGGCAAGGACTCCGATCCGCTCGTCGTCCTCACCGAGTCCGCGTGCGTGCACTACGGGCTGCCGCCGAGGCTGAGTGACGAGGAGCGGCTCGCCGGACGGATCCCGGATGCGCACAAGGTGGTCCGGCAGTTGCTCAAGGCCGACTGGCGGCTCACCCGGCGCGGCTTCGGTCCCTGGGCCTGGGTCTACCGCCCCGCCGAGGGCAGCCGGCGCAACAGCGTCCACTTCTGCATGCCGTCCTGGAACGCGCTGGACAGCCGGTACTGGGGCGACGCCGCCACCCTGCCCCCCGCCGAACTCGCCCACGTCCTCGGCGCGTACGCCACCCGCGTCCTCACCCCGTGCGGTTCCACTGCCGTGACGGGCCTGGAACTGATGACCGCCCTGCACCCGCCGACCCGCGCGGTACGCGACGAGCACGGCCAGTGGGTGTCGGCGCCGAACCCGGGAGCCCTGACCGAGGCCGTCGACTGTGCGCCCTGCGAGGCCCCGGACGGGCACCCGCTCCTCGCCCATCTGCCCCGCTTCCACGAACGCACCCCGGCCGAGATGCTCCGCGAGGAGGCCTACGACTGGGCCCGGCCGCTGACCGACGAGGAGTGCATGCTGCCGTACCTCGTCGGCATCGACGTCAACATGGCGTTCGCGGCGGCGGCCAACCGCACCGTCGTCGGCCTCGGCGCCCCGGTCCATGTGCACAACCCCCGCTTCGACGCGGCGCTGCCGGGCTCCTGGCTGGTCGACCTCTCGCACATTCGGCTCGATCCGGGCCTGCCGAGTCCCTTCACGCCGGACGGCGAGCCACCCGAGGGCCCGGCCTGGTACGCGACACCGACCGTGGCGTACGCCCTCGAACTCGGCTACGAGGTGGCGCCGTTGGAGGCGTACGTCCGCCCTGAGCACGGGCCGTACCTGGACGCCTGGTACACCAGGCTGCGCGACGCGTACGTCGCCACGATGGCCGACCTCGGCGTCACCACCGGCATGGCGCCCGAGGACTTCCTCGCGGCGATGGAAGGTCACAAGGACCGCGACCCGCGTCTCGCGCTCGTGCTGTCGGCGATCAAGGCCACGGTCAAGGGCGGCATCGGCAAGCTGCGCGAGCGGGGCCGCTCCGGCTGGCGGCCGGGGGAGCGCTGGCCGGCGCTGGACCGGCCGACCTGGCGCCCGGACATCCGGGCCGCGGTCATCTCCAAGGCCCGGGTCAACATGCACCGCAAGATGCTCGCCACCGCCCGCGCCACCGGCCGGTACCCGGTCGCGGTCCTCTCCGACTGCGCGGTGTACGCCGCCGCGGGCCCGACCCCGCTCGACTTCCTGCCGTACCGGGACGGTAAGCCGTTGCCCGGCGGGTTCCGGATCGGGGTGAGCCCGGGCATGGTCAAGCACGAGGGCACGCAGAGCGTCCTGTGGGCGGAGGGCCTGCGCGAGGAGCACGGCGACGATCTCAACCTCGCCCGCTACATCAAGTCCGGCCAGATCACCGCCCCGGACGCGGACGAGTAGCCGACGGCCGCGCCCCGAGCCCGCATCCCGCCCGGTGCCCAGGATCGCGTCCACACCCCACCCCGAGACGAGGACCGCGTCCGCGTCACGCCTCGAGCGCACCCCGGGCCCCCGTCAGGGCCCGCTCGGCGTACCCACGCCCGAACAGCACGGCGTGCACCAGCAGCGGGAACAGCTGGTGCACGCCGACCCGGTCCCGCCAGCCGTCGGTGAGCGGTGCCCTCTCCTCGTATCCGGCGAGCACCCGGTCCAGATGGGGGCAGCCGAACAGCTGGAGCATCGCCAGGTCGGTCTCCCGGTGTCCGCCGTGCGCCGCCGGGTCGATGAGCCGGACTTCGCCGTCGGCGCCCCACAGGACATTGCCGTTCCACAGGTCGCCGTGCAGCCGGGCGGGCGGCTCGGCGGGCCCGGCCAGCTCCGGCAGCCGCTCGCAGACCCGCTCGAACACGGCGGCCTCGCCCGGCCGGAGCGTGCCGCGGTCGACCGCGCCGCGCACATACGGCAGGACCCGGTGCTCCGCGTACCAGCGGGGCCAGTCGGCGCCGGGCGTATTGCGCATGGGGGCGAAGCCGATGAACGCGTTCTCGGGGCCGTCGGGCGGCGGCGCACCGAAGCGGGGTGCGCCGGCCGCATGCAGCGCGGCCAGGGCCTGGCCGAAAAGCAGCGCCGCTTCGGGGCCCGGGTGCCCGGTAGGCACGTGCTCCGTCACCATCCAGCGGTCGTCGTGACCGAGCACCGCCGGCACCCGGACCGCGCCCGCCGCGGCCAGCCAGCGCAGCCCGGTCACCTCGGCCCGTACGGCCCCGGGGGCGTCACCGCGCTTGACCATCACCCGGATGCCGCCGTCCAGCGTCACCTCCGCGGGCATTCCGGAGCCCGCCGGTGCGCCGGTGACCGGACGTCCGGTGAGCCGGAACGCTGCCCGGGCCGGATCCTCGTGAGCCTCGTCTCGGTTGACCACGACCCAAGAGTACGGCGTTCAACAGATGCACGGTGCAAGGAACTTCGAGCATTGCTACGACTGTTTCGAGCCAAAACCAGACAGTAACCGCCCGTGCTGATCCGGTACGGTTAGCGTGAGGGCGCCGCGCAGCCACACCAGGGGCACAGGGCCCCGACGGGACTAGCGCGCGGCGGAGGATTTCCTCTGTGACCACAGCATCCGTGCTGATGGCCGACGTCTTCGAAGTCCAGCCGTACACCTCCCACTGCGAGGTCATCCTGGGCGAGGGCGCGCACGCCGTGATCGGTGTGTCCCCGGGAAACAGCTACTTCTCGGCCCGACGCCTGCACGACCTCGCCCGCTGGGGACTGGACCACTTCGACCGGGTCGACTTCGTCTATACCGACCTGTACGTCGCCGAGAGGTACGAGGCGTCCGGCTATCCGCTCGACGAGGCCCGGCGCAAGGCGGTGAAGAACCTGCGCGGCGTACGCGCCAAGGTGAGGGACGCGGTGACGCGGGCCGACCCGGACGGTAAGCGGCTGGACTGGCACCCGATGTCGGAGTTCCGTACCAACCCCGCCTACCAGGAGATCCACCGGCACCTGAAGGAGAGGCTCGGCTCCGACGCTGCCTTCCGGGCCGTCTGCGACACTCTGGTGAATCGATTCCTCACCGCTCGCGGTGAGGAGCCGACCGAAGGACTGCGAGCCGTGTGCCTGGAGTACGTGTGCGCCGAGGCCCCGCTGTTCCTGGACACCCCCGCCATCCTCAAGGTGCCCTCCTCGCTCAACTGCTACCACCAACTGCTGCCGATGGCCGAGCTGTTGTACTCCCGCGGGGCCGGTCTGCGCGCCTCCCGCAACCAGGGCCACGCCATTGTCACCCCCGCCGCCGTCGAAGGAACCGCCGCATGACCACCGCCACCGGCATCCGCGCCGGCCACCCTCCTTTGCTCGACTTCCCGTTCTCCTGGGACGGCACCCGGGTCCCCGCCGAGGTCGAGGACGTACGCGCCGCCACCCCCGTACGGCGCGTACGGACCATCGCGGGCGACGAGGCCTGGCTGGTGTCGTCGTACGAACTGTGCGCGCAGGTACTGAAGGACGACCGGTTCTCCCTGAAGGACACCTCCGCTCCCGGAGTCCCCCGGCAGTACGCGCTCACGATCCCGCCCGAGGTCGTGAACAACATGGGCAACATCACCGGCGCCGGGCTGCGCCGGGCCGTGATGAAGGCGCTCAACCCGAAGTCGCCGGGCCTGATGGAATGGCTGCGTGAGGAGGCCCACCGCCTGGTGGACCGTTTGGTGGCCGACGGCCCCACGGCCGACCTGCGCGGTGCGTTCTGCGAGCCGTACTCGGCGGGCATGCACTGCCGCATCCTCGGCATCCCGCAGTCCGAGGCCCAGGCCTTCCTGCGCAGCCTGGACATCGCCTTCATGAACGCGCCGTGCCCGGTCACCGGCGCACGGATCAACTGGGACCGTGACATCGCCCGGATGACGGCGCTGCTCGACGATCCGGCGACGTACGGCCTGATGGGTGAACTCGCCGCCCTGCGGGACGACCCCGGCCACGCGCACGTGACCGCCGAGATGCTGGCCACCGTCGGCGTCACCCTGTTCGGCGCCGGCGTCATCTCCACCTCGGGCTTCCTCGCGATGGCACTGGTCTATCTGCTCACCCACCCCATCGCCCGCGACCTCCTCCGGGACCGCCCCGACCTGATCGGCCCCGGCGTGGAGGAACTCCTGCGGGTCAACCTCTCCATCGGCGACGCCCTGCCGCGCCTCGCCCTGGAGGACGTCCGGCTCGGCGACGTCGGCATACGCGCGGGCGAACTGGTCCTGGTGCTGGTCGAGGGCGCCAACCTCGACCCGGACAAGTTCCCCGACCCGCACCGCTTCGACATCGACCGCGACAACACCGCCGACCACCTCTCCTTCGGCGGCGGCGCCCACTACTGCCCCGCGACCGCGCTCGGCCGCGCCCACGCCCGCATCGCGCTGGAGGTCCTCCTCGACCGCCTGCCGGACCTCGCACTCGCCGTACCACCGGGTCAACTGGTATGGCGCACCGGCTTCATGAAACGCATCCCCGAACGACTCCCGGTGACCTGGTAACCAGGCCCTCGCGCCCCTCGTTTCTCGCCCACCCGCCCGTATCCCCGGCCCGGCAGAAAGGCCGGGGATACGGGCGGGTTCCCCCGGGGCCCGGTCGGCGGCCGACGGGGAGGGACGGGACGCCGGGGCCGGAGGGCTTCGGCGGGCTCGTCCGGCGACCCGTCAGCGCGTGGCGGTGTACGACCCCCGGGGCACGCCGACCGGGTTGCCCGGTGGCAGCAGCCCGGATGTTTCGACGGCATGGGCCAGCGGGGCCAGCAGCTCGGCCAGGCGGGCGGAGCGATCGGCGCCGAGCGCGGTCCACGGGTGCTCGGCGGCCGCGTCGGTCAGTGCCTCGACCTGCAGGTGCAGGGCCGTCCCGGCCGGGGTGAGCGAGCCGTCCGCCGTGCACAGGCCCCGCTCGCGCAGCCGGGCCCCGGCCGCCTCCCAGTCAGCCTGCTCCCACTTGCGCGTCTCCCGGAGGAACTCCCCGTCCGACTCGCCGGCCGCCGCCTTGACCAGCATCGCCTCGATCGGCCCGAGCCCCTGACTGACGAGCACCGCGACATGCGAGTCACCCCGGTGCTCGCGCAGGGTCGTCAGGCCCTGCCACAGCCGTGCGGTGGGGCGCTCTGGGCGCTCCAGCGCCTGGTTGGCGGCAGCCAGTACGCGCCCCGTGGTGTCCGCCGCGGCCGCGGCCTCCCATGCGAGGTCGGCGGCCTCGGCGAAGTCGGCGGAGCCGACCGTGTCCGCCCCGAAGAGGCCGGTCATCGCCGCGTCCAGGGCGTCCTCACGAGCGGCCAGCGCCTCGCCGGGCGTCGCGTACCCCCAGGCGTCCGGCAGGGCCCGGGCCACCCGGTCGGGGTGGAAGACGTAGAAGCAACTGGTCACCACGGACGAGGACACGGCCCCGAGCGGCGCGGCGCGCAGCGCGAAGTAACCCATCCAGTACCCGCGCAGCCCGAGGGCGTCCGCCGCCCGGCGCACCTCCGGTGCGAAGTACACGAGATCGTGCACCGGCTCGTACCGTTCCCACAGGGCTCGCGCCATCCCGTCCGCCACTGATTCCTCCCACCACGTCGGTGTGCCGTACTGTCGGCACCAGCCTGCGTTATGACGGCGGTCATAACAAGAGGCGAGAGAGAGCGGAGCCTTCGCCGTCCCCCGGTGGACGCGCGGTGCGGGATGGATGCAATAGACGTGGTCCGCCGCGCGACGAACCCGCCACGCCGCTCGATTCCCCCGGACGGCGGCCCGGACAAGGCGATCACTGGGACAGATGGGTGGCTCCGATGACCCGGCTGGGTGGCCCGGATGGTGGGAGTCGGGAGCCTCGCTGACGGTGGTTCATGTCGAGCCCGGGTCCATCCAGCTGATGCCGTATCCGCTGCCCGGTCACGACGGAAGGACATCGATATGCGTTCTGCCCGCAGGCTCCTGGCCTCGGCGGCCGTCACGGCCGCCGTCGCCTTTGCCACGCCCGGCGCCGCGCTCGCTGCCGCCCACATGGGAGACGACGGCGGCCGCGACGACTCCTCTTACAGCCAGGACCAAGACCGCGGCGGCAACCGCGACCGAGGGTCCGGCAACGACCACGGCCGGGACAATGACCACGGCCGCGACCACGACAACAATCGCGGGGACAACAACGAGAACGGCCGCGGACACGACGAGCCGCGTGGTGGAATTCACGCGGGCGGCGGAGCCCTTGCGCTGGTGCGGGGCGACGACCACGGCGGCGACGACCACGGCGGTGGCGATGACCACGGCGGTGGCGGCGACCACGGCGGCGGTGGTGACCACGGCGGTGGTGACCGCGGCCGGGGTGGGGACGACGAGCACGGCGGCGGTGGTGACCACGGCGGCGGCGACCGCGGTGGCGGCGACCGTGGCCGGGGCGAGCCCCGCGGTGGCCTGCACACAGGTGGCGGCGCGCTCGCCACCGTGCGGGGCGATGACCACGGCGGCGGTGACCGCGGCCGGGGTGGGGACGACGACCACGGCGGCGGTGGTGACCACGGCGGTGGTGACCACGGCGGTGGTGACCGCGGCCGGGGTGGGGACGACGAGCACGGCGGCGGTGGTGACCACGGTGGCGGCGACCGCGGTGGCGGCGACCGTGGCCGGGGCGAGCCCCGCGGTGGCCTGCACACAGGTGGCGGCGCGCTCGCCGCCGTGCGCAGCGGCGACCACGGCGGCGGCGACAACGACCGCAGTGGCGACAGTGGCCGAGGCGGTGACAGTGGCCGAGGCGGTGACAGCGGCCGTGGTGGTGACAACAGCCGTGGCGGTGGCGGTGGCGGTGGCGGTGACGGTGGCCGTGGCGGTGACAACAGCCGTGGTGGTGACAGTGGCCGTGGTGGCGACAACGACCGTGGCGGTGACAGTGGCCGTGGCGGTGACAACGACCGCGGTGGTGAAAGCGGTCGCGGGCGCGATGAGCCGCGTGGTGGCCTGCACACGGGCGGCGGTGCGCTCGCCGGCCCGAGTGTGACGGCGGGCGGCCTGGCGGCACTGGCCGTGGGCACGGCGGGCGTCTACCTGGTGCGCCGCCGGAAGGCCGGTCAGGCATCCTGATCCGACGACCTGTTCCTGAGGCTGCGGCCGCCGCCGATGTGCCCACTGCGTCGGCGGCCCGCCGCCCGGGGCGGTCCCCGGGTTCCTCCCCGTGCGCCGGGCCCTGGGCTCCGGCGAGCTCGTTCAACCCCTGTTCTGATTCTCCGTGCTGCCGTGCCTGAGTGAGGTGGTGTCCGATGGCAGCAGATTCCTCCTCCCCGAACTCCGGCGACACACAGCCGGGCGAGCACAGTTCCGGCCGCGGTGGGCGGCTGACCCTGTGGATCGTGGCGATCGTCGTCCTCTTCGTCAGCGTGCTCGGCAGCCACCACCGGATGGGCGATGCCCCGCAGACCTCCCGTGCCGCGGGTGCGGGTGCGGGCGCCGGCGCCGGCCCAGGCGCTGGGCCGGGTACCGGCGCGAGCACCGGTACCGGCACCGGCACGGGCGCAGGCGCGGGCGCCGCAGCGACGGCCGACCCGCAGCGGGAAGGCCCGGAGCTGCCCCGGTCCGCACCGACCCGCCTGCTCATCCCGAAGATCGACGTGGACGCTCCCTTCACCACCCTGGCCATCGGCGCCGGGAACCGGCTGCAGCCCCCGCCGGCCGACGACACCAACCTCGTCGGCTGGTACTCCAAGGGCGTCTCGCCCGGCGAGAAGGGCACCGCGATCATTGCCGGGCACGTCGACACCACGACCTCCGCGGCCGTCTTCGCCAATCTCGACGAGTTGAAGAGCGGCGACGAGTTCACCGTGCGGCGCGCCGACGGACGCGACGCGGACTTCGTCGTGGACGACGCCGAGAAATTCGCCAAGGACGCCTTCCCCGACAAGCGCGTGTACGGCAACGCGTCACGTCCCGAGGTCCGGCTGATCACCTGCGCGGGGCCGTACGACCACGAGGCGAAGGACTACACCGACAACCTGGTGGTCTTCGCCCACCTTGTATGAGCAGCCACGGGCGGGGTGGTGAGGCCCCGTACGTTTCAGGCGGCGCCGTCCGCGAAGGGGCCGCCCGGGGCGAACACGCGGGCGGCGAACCGCTCGCCGATGCGACGGTGCGCGGCGGCGTCCGGGTGGATGTCGTCGGGCAGCGGCAGCTCGCCGAAGTCGGCCTCGCCGTACAGGTCGCGGCCGTCGAGGTGGTGCAGGTTCCGGTCCCCGGCGGCCCGCTCGCGCACGATCCGGGCCAGTTCCTTGCGGATGACGTTCAAGGTGAGCTTCCCGCTCGCCGTCTCCGCCGGGTCCCCGGCGGCCCGGAACCGCAGCCGGCCCTCGCTCACCGCGGAGAAGTCGGGGGCGCTGGGACCCGGCGTGTCCTCGTGGATGGGGCACAGGATCGGCGAGACGACGAGCAGCGGTGTGTCGGGGTGGCCGTCGCGGATGGTGTCGAGGAAGCCGTGCACGGCGGGGCCGAACGCGCGCAGCCGCATCAGGTCGGCGTTGACCAGGTTGATGCCGAGCTTGACGCTGATCAGGTCGGCGGGGGCGTCGCGCAGGGTGCGCGCGGTGAACGGGTCGAGCAGGGCACTGCCGCCCAGCCCCAGGTTGATCAGCTCCACCCGGCCCAGGGCGGCGGCGAGGGCCGGCCAGGTGGTCGTCGGGCTCGCGGCGTCGGAGCCGTGGCTGATCGAACTGCCGTGGTGCAGCCACACCTTGCGGCCCCGGTCCGCCACGGGCTCGACCGGCGCATCGGTCCTGAGCGCGACGAGTTCGGTCGTCTCGTTGTGCGGCAGCCAGATCTCCACGTCCTTGGCCGTGTCGGGCAGTCCGGTGAAACGGAGGGTGCCGACCTGGCCGTGCCGGTGTTCGGCGCTGCCCGTTGTCATGTCGATCGTGAGTGTGTTGCCGCCGTCGACCCGGCCGCTGCCGGCGAGCCGTCCGTCGAGGAGCAGGTCGTACACGCCGTCCGGACGGGGCGGCGCGCCGACGTAGACCCGCTTGGTCGGCAGGGCGTCCAGCTCGATGCTGGTCGCGCGGGTGCGGAACACCAGCCGTACGCCGGAGGGCTGGGACTCCACCATGGCCAGCTGCGGGTCGGCGCACTGCGCGCGGGCGTGGGCGGGCAGCCGGTGCGGCAGCAGTCCGTGCTGGGTGTGTTCGAAGTCGAGTGCGCCGCGCAGGAGTTCGGGGGTGAGGGGGATGGTGTGCATGGTGTCGGCCTGCGTTTCGGGGATGCGAGGGGGAGGCGAGAGGGAGTGAAGAGAAGGGGCGCGGAGCGGGGCGAAACGGCTCAGGGAGTGGGCCAGTTGCGCAGCAGCGAGTCGAGGGCGTCGAGGATGCGCGTCCAGGACTCCTGCGAGTCGGGGGCGCTGTGACTGAATCCGCCGGCCGTCTCCAGGCTGACGTAGCCGTGGAAGACGCTGCCGAGCAGACGGACCGCATGGGTCTCGTCGGGCTCGCTCAGGTCGTAGCCGCGCAGGATCGCCCGGGTCATCTGCGCGTGCCGGCCGCCCGCGCTCGCTGCCGCCGCTGCGGCGTCGAGCGGGTGGCGGGTCGCCGCGAAGCGGCCGGGGTGGGCGCGGGCGTAGTCGCGGTACACGTCGGCGAACGCGGTCAGGGCGTCCTTGCCGGCCCGGCCGGCGAGTGCCTCGGCGGCGCGGTCGGCCAGCTCCTCCAGGGCGAGCAGCGCGATGCGGGTCTTGAGGTCCTGGGAACTCTTCAGATGCGAGTACAGGCTCGCGGCCTTGACGTCGAACCGCCGGGCCAGCGCGGACACGGTGACCTGCTCGAAGCCGACCTCGTCGGCCAGCTCGGCGCCGGCCCGGACCAGGCGCTCGGTGCTCAGACCTGCGCGAACCATGAATCTTCTCCTCTCCGCCGACATTCATTATGACCATGCCTAAAGGTATTAGGCAAATGAGGATGTGTTGTAGCCAGGTCGGGAGCCGAAGACGATGCCGGTCAGCGGGCGGTCGACTCGCGCGGCACCAGCGAGAACGGGCCGACGAACTCCTCCTGGTCCGCCGGCGGCCCCGCGCTGCCCAGCCGGGCGGCGAGCAGGCCGACGGCGCGCTCGGCCATCAGGTCGTGATCCGGATCCACCGTGGACAGTGACGGGACGAGGAAGGCGCTCTCGTCGACGTTGTCGAAGCCGATCACCTTGACCTGCTCCGGCACCCGCACCCCCGCGTCCGCCAGCCCCCGCAGCACGCCCATCGCCACCGTGTCCGTCACACAGAACACGCCGTCGAAGTCCAGCCCGCCCGCGACCATCGCCCGCGCCCGCCGGGCCCCCTCCGCCATGGTCAGCTCCGGCACGCTGTGCACCAGGGCCGCATCGGCGGGCAGCCCGGCGGCCCGGAGCGCCTGCCGGTAGCCGGTGTGGCGCAGGCTCGACACGTCGACCTCGTCACGCAGCGGACCGCGCACCACCGCCACCCGCCGGCAGCCCCGGTCGATCAGATGCCGCGTGGCGGCGGCCGACGCCTCGACGTTGGGCATGGCCACATGGTCCACGGGCCCCCCGAAGATCCGCTCGCCGAGGATCACCACCGGGTGGTCCACCTCGAGCGCCTCGACATCGGCCGGGCCCATCCCGACCGTACTGAGGATGAGCCCGTCGTAGAGCCGGTTGCGGGACGACGACAGTGCCGCCAGCTCGTTCTCCCGGCGGGCGCCGGTCTGCTCGATGCTCACCCGCAGGCCGTGCCGCCCGGCCGCGGTGATGATGGCCGCGGCCAGGCGGCCGTAGTACGGGCGGTTCACTTCGGGGACCGCGAGGCCGATGGTGCCGGTGCGGCCCTTGCGGAGGTTGCGGGCGGCCACATTGACCCGGTAGTCGAGCCGGGCCATCGCCGCGAGGACGCGCTCCCGGGTGGCGGGGCGGACATGGGGGTGGTCGTTGATGACATTGGAGACGGTCATCGCCGACACCCCGGCCGCCTTCGCCACGTCCTGGATCGTCGCCACGCTCACTCCCGCCCGCTGTCCTCCGCAAGACGATAGAGGGCGGCGCCGTGAGCGGGGACGTCGACGGTCAGCCGGCGGCCGTCGTGCGCGACCGCCGTACGGCTCCACAGCTCCCGGACCCGGTCGGCGGGCCGGGCACCGAGCGAGCCGAGCGGGACCTCGTACCGGCGGGGTCCGTCGGCGAGGGAGAACACGGCGGCGTAACGGCTGTGCCCGTCGGTGTCCCGGGCGGTCCACAGCACCAGGTCGCCCTCGCGCAGTACCTCGCGGTTGCCGGTGCTGTGCCACAGGACGGCCAACGCCTCGTCGTTGGCGAGGAGTTCGATGGTCTCCGGCGGACTGGTCGGCAGGTCGCCGCCCATCATCAGCGGCGACCGGGAGATCAGCCACAGGGTGAGCAGGCTGATCTGCTCCGGCCGGGTGAGCCGGGACAGCCGGTCCTCGCCGCGTTCGGCGCGGATGCCGATACGGCCCAGCGGCAGCATGTCGGCGTCCGCCCAGCCGCCCTCGCCCTGCCAGGGCGCCCACCGCGCCATCCGCGCGAACTGGGCTTCGACATCCGTCCAGCGGTCCCACAGGTCGTCGCAGACCCGCCACATGGTGGCGTGCTCGCGCAGATGGTCCAGACGGGCGAGGGAGACGTCGGTGCCGGGGGACAGGCTCAGCTCGATTCTCCGGCCGCCGCGCTCGATCGCCCGCGCGTAGGCAGCGATCTCCCGCTCGTGGTACGGGAAGAGCATGTCGTCGGCCTTGATGAAGTCCACGCCCCACTGGGCGAATTGGGCGATCTGGGAGTCGTAGTAGGCCTGGGCGCCCGGATGGTCGTGGTCAAGGCCGTAGTTGTCGGAGTTCCAGGGACAGACCGAGCCGGTGTCGGCGATCTCGTCGGCGGTGAAGTCCGTGCCGTGCACGGGCAGCCGGGCGGCCACGGCCCGGCGGGGGATGCCGCGCATGATGTGCAGGCCGAAGCGCAGCCCGAGGTCGTGCACCCGCCGGGCCAGCGGTGCGAAGCCGGCCCCTCCGGACGCGGAGGGGAACCGGCCCGGCGCCGGGAGCTGGCGGCCGTACGCGTCCAGGACCAGCGGCGCGTCCGGGTTGTAGCCGTGGGCGCGGGCCGTCGGCTCGTACCATTGGATGTCCACCACGACCGTGTCCCAGCCGTGGGGGAGCAGACGGTCGTGCAGGAATTCCGCGTTGGCGAGCACCTCGTCCTCGGTGACGGTCGTGCCGTAGCAGTCCCAGCTGTTCCACCCCATCGGGGGTCGCAGCCGGCGGTCGGGCAGGGGGCGGTCCGCCATCGGCACTCCTCAGCCCTCCACGGTCAGCGGTGCCCGGAGGGTGACGAAGGAGTGCGGGGGCAGGGTCAGTCCCAGTCCCCGGTCCAGGACCCGCACCCCGTCGCCGTCGAAGGCGCGCGGGGCCACTGCCTCGGGGGTCTGCGGGGTGTTGTGTGCCTGGAGCCTGTCCGCCGTGAGGATCCGTGCCCGGGCCTCGCCGATCCGGCCGCCGCGCAGGTCCAGGGTCACCTCGGCGCTCCGGTCGGCGTCCAGGTTGCTCAGCGAGACCAGCACCGTCCCGTCCTTGACGCTGGCGGAGACCGACACCGTCTCCAGCTCGGTGTCCCCGACGAGGCGCCGGGCACCGTCGACACGCAGATGAACGGGGAGCGAAGTGGCGTCCTGGTGGCCCTTGTTCATCTCGAAGACGTGGTACGTCGGGGTCAGCACCAAGGCGTCCCCGTCGGTGAGCACCATCGCCTGGAGCACATTGACGGTCTGCGCGATGTTGGCCATGACCAGGCGTGCGGCGTGCCGGTGGAAGATGTCGAAGTGGGTGCTCGCCACGAGCGCGTCGCGCAGCGTGTTCTGCTGGAAGAGGAAGCCGGGGTTCGTGCCCGGCTCGACGTCCCACCAGGTGCCCCACTCGTCCAGCACGAGGCCGACGGTGCGCCCCGGGTCGTAGCAGTCCATGACCGTCGAGTGACCGGTCAGGATCCGGTCCACGCGCCGGGCGGAGACCATCGTGCGGTAGTAGTCGCTCGTGTCGAAGTCCGTGGCGCTGCCCTTGGCCTCCCAGGGGCCCGCCAGCGTGTAGTAGTGCACGGAGAGCGCCTGGTAGTAGGTGCGCGCAGTGGCCTCGCAGCCGAAGCAGCCGATCTGCCGCATCAGCGTCTCGGTCCACTTGTAGTCGTCGTCGGAGGCGCCTGAGGCGATCCGGTACAGCTTGTTGTCGCCGTGGTCGCGGCAGTACGTGGCGTACTGGCGGGCCAGGTCCGCGAAGTACTCGGCGCGCATGTTGCCGCCGCAGCCCCAGGTCTCGTTGCCCGAGCCCCCAGAACCTCACCCGCCACGGCTCCTCGCGCCCGTTCTCCCGGCGCAGCCGCACCATCGGGCTGTCGCCGTCCCGGGTCAGGTACTCGACCCACTCGCTCATCTCGCGGACGGTGCCGCTGCCCACGTTGCCGCTGATGTACGGCTCGGCGCCGAGGAGTTCGCACAGCGCCATGAACTCGTGGGTGCCGAAGTGGTTGTTCTCCTCGACGTTCCCCCAGTGGGTGTTGACCATCCGGGGCCGCTGCTCGCGCGGTCCGATGCCGTCCCGCCAGTGGTACTCGTCGGCGAAACAGCCGCCCGGCCAGCGGAGGTTGGGAATGCCGAGCGCGCGCAGCGCGGCCACGACGTCGAGGCGGATGCCGCCTTCGTTCGGCACCGGGGAGTCCTCGCCGACCCAGAACCCGCCGTAGACACACCGGCCCAGATGCTCGGCGAAGTGCCCGTACAGGTGACGGCTGATCGTGGGCCCCTCGATGTCGAGGTTGATGATCGCGGTGGCGGTGGCGGTGGCGGTGGCGGTGGCGGTGGCGGCGGTGGTGGCGGCGGTGACGGTGCCGGGGGCGGTGGACACGCGGTACTCCGATCAGGGTCGGCCCGAGATCCTTTGTATCGATAAAAAAGTGGCAGCGCTCCACGACCGGGTCAAGAGCGCGGGCGGGAATTGGTTCGCGCGGCGGCGACCGGTCGTCCTAGCCTGCCCGGCATGGCAAAAGCACCCGTTCTCACGCCCCGGGCGGAGGACTTCCCGCGCTGGTACCAGGACCTGATCACCAAGGCGGAGCTGGCCGACAACGGCCCGGTGCGCGGCACCATGGTCATCCGACCGTACGGGTACGGCCTGTGGGAGCGGATGCAGCAGGAGATGGACGCCCGCATCAAGGCGACCGGCACCCAGAACGCGTACTTCCCGCTGCTCATCCCGGAGTCGTACCTGACCAGGGAGGCCGAGCACGTCGAGGGCTTCGCGCCCGAGCTGGCGGTCGTCACCCATGCGGGCGGCAAGGAGCTGGAGGAGCCCGTCGTGGTCCGCCCCACCTCCGAGACGATCGTCAACGAGTACTTCGCCAAGTGGGTGCGGAGCTACCGCGATCTGCCCCTGCTCATCAACCAGTGGGCCAACGTGGTGCGCTGGGAACTGCGCCCGCGCCTGTTCCTGCGCACCACGGAGTTCCTGTGGCAGGAGGGCCACACCGCGCACGCCACCTACGAGGAGGCCCGGGACTTCGCGGCACGCGTCCAGAGCGAGGTCTACGGCGCCTTCCTGCGCGACGTCCTCGCCATGGACTTCGTCTCCGGGCGCAAGACGGCACGGGAGCGGTTCGCCGGCGCGGTCAACACCCTCACGCTCGAGAGCATGATGGGTGACGGCAAGGCACTCCAGATGGTCACCAGCCACGAGCTGGGCCAGAACTTCGCCAAGGCGTTCCACACGCGGTACCTGTCGAAGGACGGGTGCCAGGAGTACGTCTGGCAGACCTCCTGGGGCTCCACCACCCGCATGATCGGCGCGCTGGTGATGGCGCACGGTGACGACGACGGGCTGCGCGTCCCGCCCCGGCTGGCACCGGTCCAGGCGGTGGTCCTCGCCGTCAAGGGCGACGAGGAGGTGTCGTCCGCCGTCCGCGCGCTCGGCGAGCGGCTGCGGGAGGCCGGCGTGCGCGTCCACGTCGACGACCGCACCGACGTGCCCTTCGGCCGGCGTGCGGTCGACTGGGAGCTGAAGGGCGTGCCCGTACGGATCGAGGTGGGCCCGCGCGAGCTGGAGCACGGCACCGCCGTACTGGTCCGCCGCATCCCGGGCAGCAAGGAGCCGGTCGCCGCCGCGGCGCTGCCCTCGCTGCTGCCCGGGGTGCTGGCGGACGACCAGGCCCTGCTGCTGGCGCAGTCCCGCCGGCGCCGTGAGGACCGCACGGTCGAGGTGACCACGATCGAGGAGGCCGCCGAGGCCGCGAGCGGCGGCTGGGCCCGTATCCCCTGGGAGGCACTGGGCCCGGCCGGCGAGGCCGGGCTGAACGAGCTGGGCATGTCGGTGCGGTGCCTGGTCACGGCGGACGGCCAGGTGCCGGCGAGTGAGGACGAACCGGGGGTCGTCGCGGTGGTGGGCCGGGCCTATTGACCGGTCCTGGTGAGACGGTTTGACCCCTGACGGGGCCGAGGGCCTTGCCGAGGGGTGGTCCGCGCTGCTGCGGGCCGCCCCTCTCGCGTGTCCGCCTTCGCGAACACCCACTTTTTTGTGCGTACTTGGCAGCCGGCACGTGGCCGGGAGAGACTTTTTCCCGAGGCCAGCGGCTCGGCGGCACGACGAAGGGGAGGTGACGACAGCGGCAGCCCGTCAGCGGGCCGCCGGTCGCTCGCGTTCGCGGAGCCGGACCAGGCGGCGGTGTCCCCAGTCCGAGACGGGGCCCAGGGCCTCGGACAGGTCACGGCCGAAATCGGTCAGCGAGTAGACGGTCTTCGGCGGCAGCACGTCGTGCACCTCCCGGTGCACCAGGCCGTCCTCCTCCATCTCGCGCAGCGCCTGCGTCAGCACCTTCTCGCTCAGCCCCGGCAGCCGGCGCCGCAGGGCGGCGGGCCGGTGCGGTCCGGACTCCAGCAGCCACAGCAGGGATGTCTTCCACTTGCCGTCGATCACAGCGATCGCGGCGGTCACCCCGCAGACGTCCGGGTCCTGGGCGCGGCTGCGTGTCATCGGCTTCCCCTTGGGTTCCTGACCGGGCCGTTCGGCCACTTTCCGCTACACGTACAGGAGTTGGAACATGTCCGTGTCCCCGGATCTTCCTGCCGTCACCGTGCTCGGTCTCGGCCCCATGGGCCGCTCGCTGGCCGCCGCGTTCCTGAAGGCGGGGCTCAGTACGACGGTCTGGAACCGCACGCCGGGCAAGGACCGGGAGCTGATCGCGCGCGGCGCCGTAGGCGCGGGAGCGGCCGAGGAGGCCGTGGCCGCCTCCGACGTGACGGTGGTCTGCGTGGTGGACTACGACGCGGTCGACGCCCTGGTGCGGGCCGCACCCGTCTCCCGCGTGCTGAAGGGCCGCACCCTCGTGAATCTGACCGCCGACACCCCGGCGCGCGCCCGGGACACGGCCCACTGGGCCGCTGCCCACGGGATCCGCTACCTGGACGGCGCGATCATGACCCCGGCGCCCAGCATCGGAACACCGGAGGCAGTCTTCCTGCACAGCGGGCCGCGGTCCCTGTACGACGAGCACCGCCCGGTGCTGGAGGCGCTCGGCGGCACGCACACCCACCTCGGCGAGGAGATCGGGCGGGCAGCCACGTTCGACATCGCGCTGCTCGACATCTTCTGGACCGCGATGGCGGGCTACGCCCACGCCGTGGCGATCGCCCGGGCGGAGGGCGTCACCGCCGGGGAACTGGCTCCTTTCGCGCAGGGCATCGGCGCGATCCTGCCGCCGCTGTTCGCCGGGTTCGCCCGGGACGCCGACGAGGGCACCTACTCCGGGGAGATCAACCCCATCACCTCGGCCGTGTCGGCCATGTCCCATGTCGTCGCCGTCTCCGAGTCCCACGGCATCGACGCGGCCGTGATGCGCGCGGCCGAGGGCATGGCCCGGCGCGTCGTCGGCCTCGGCCACGGCACGGACGGATTCATCCGGGTCGCGGAGGTACTGAGCCGACGCTGAGGCCCGCAGCCGCCACCGTCCCCCCGCCCGCACCCCAGGGCGCCGCGGTGTGACCTCGGCTGACCTGCGGCTTGTGCCCGGTAGGGGACAATGGAACGCTTCGACCGCCGGGCGTGACCAGGGACGGCGCGGCGGTGAGCGCGGGTTTTCCGGGCGGCGGACGAGACGAGGAGGGGCGCGATGGAGCTGGAGCTGCGGCATCTGCGGGTGCTGTGCGCGATCGCCGACGCCGGCAGTGTGGGGCGGGCGGCGACACAGCTCGGCTACTCGCAGCCCGCCGTGAGCACCCAGCTGCGCCGCATCGAGCGCCACCTCGGCGAGCCGCTCTTCGAACGCGGAACGAGCGGAGTACGTCCCACCCCCTACGGCGCCGAGGTGGTCGCCCAGGCCCGGGACGTGCTGGCCCGCGCCGACGCCATAGGCCACCGCACCTTGGCCGCACGGCCGCGCCGTACCCTGCGCGTGGCCGCGACCAACTCGCCCATGCTGTCCGGCACCGTCTCCCGCGTCCGTACCCGGCTGCCGGACGTGAACCTCGCGGTCACCAGCGTCTACGCGTCCTCACGGATCGTGGAGCTGCTGGAGGAGGGCGGGGCGGACGCCGCGATCGCCGCCGACTACCCGGGGATGGAGCTGCGCCACTCGGACGCCGTGAAGCACCGCGGGATCGTCACCGAGCCGACGTTCGTCGCCCTGCCCGCCCGGCACCGGCTGCGGCAGTGCGCCCAGGTGCAGCTGGCGGACCTGGCCGAGGACGCGTGGTTCGTGACCCCGGACGACGGTGCCGGCTGGCCCGGGGTGTTCTACGAGGCCTGCGCGGCGGCCGGGTTCACCCCGGTCACGGTCCACGAGTTCCTCGGCGACCAGGGCCAGCTGCAGAGCATGATCGCCGACGGCCTCGGGGTGTCCCTGGTGCAGCCGACGCTGCGGCCGATCCCGCACGTCGTGGTCAAGCCGCTGGTCGGCTCGCCGCTGTGGTGCCGTTACGTGCTGGTCTGGCGGCCCGACACCGTCGACGACGAGGTGCTGGAGGCGCTGTCCCAGTCCGCCATGGCCGCGTACCGCGATCTCGTCGCCCAGGCACCGCACCTGCGGGCCTGGGCCTCGCGCACCTGGAGCGTCACCGGGGCGTAGCGGCACAACGGCACGTCAAGCGCGCGTCGCGATGTTATGAGACGTCAGTGTCATGTGCTATGTCACACGGCATTGTTGGTCGGGAGGCCCGCTGAGACAGTGCCTCACACGCCTCAACACCCCACCGAGGCGCATCCCTTCGTGGAGGAACCCAGATGCGCTATCGCTTCGCGCTGCCCGGACGCGGACGCGGCCGAACGGCCGCACGCATGGCCGGTGCCGCCGCCGTCTGCGTCACCATGGCCGGCCTGCTCTCCGCGCCGGCACTGGCCGCACCCCGGCCGCCCTCCGGTACGGCGGCCGTGCCCCGCGCGCGCACCTCCGTGCCGTCGCCGGCCGGTGCCACCGCCGCTGCCACCGAGCGCCCCGCGAACCAGTCCCGTCGGCTCAGTCCGGCCCAACTCCCGCCGATCCAGCCCCTGTCGGCCCGCCCGGCGCGGAGAGCGGCCAAGGCGGCCTCGTGCACCCCGGCCGACTTCGGCAGCCGTACCGGCTCCGCCCTCGCCGCCTTCGTGAAGGCCTCGACCACGGACTGTGTGAACACCCTCTTCGCGGTCACGGGCCAGGACGCGCACGGCATCTTCCGCCAGCCCCAGATGCTCACCGTGGCGGCCGCGTTCACCCGCGCCGCCGCGCAGTACCGTGGTGACGACTCCGGCGGCCTGGAGCAACTGGTCCTGTTCCTGCGGGCCGGATACTACGTCCAGTTCAACCACTCGGCGGACGTGGGCCCGTACACCTCCCGTCTCACCACGGCCGTCACCACCGGACTGGACGCCTTCTTCGCCCGCTCGCACGCCTACGACGTGACGGCGGCCAACGGCGACATCCTCGGCGAGACCGTCGTCCTCACCGACAGCGCCGACCAGCAGGGCCGCTATCTCCCCGTCTACCAGCGGCTGTTGAGCGACTACGACAGTTCGTACGACACCGTGGACAGCATGGTCAGGGCGGTCAACGACGTCTACACCCCGCTGTGGCGCGGGAACTGGAACCCCGACTACGTCCAGGCGGTTGCCGCCGACCCGTCGGTCACCGACACCCTGCACGACTTCGCGCTGGACCACACCGACCTGCTCGGCACCGATCTGGCCTTCCTGGACTCCAACGCGGGCATGAACCTGGCCCGTTACGTGGAGCACCCCGAACTCCAGTCGGACGTACGGCCGTTGGCCAAGGACCTGCTGGACGAGTCGGAGATGACCGGCCCCACGGCCGCACTGTGGGTCGCGGTGGCCACACAGGCGAGTGCCTACGACGGTGCCGACTGCGCGTACTACGACGTCTGCGACCTGCCCGCCAGGCTCACCGCCGCCGCCCTGCCCGTCACCCACCACTGCGACGCGGCGCACACCGTCCGCGCCGAGTCACTGACGGCCGACGACCTCGCCGCCGTGTGCGCCAGCGTGCTGAACCAGGACGCCTACTTCCGGAACCTGGTCAAGGCCGACGGGCCGATACCCGGCCAGTACGCCTCCACCATCCAGCTCGTCGTCTTCGCCAGCCGCGCCGACTACCAGACCTACGCCGGCGCCATCTACGGCGTCAGCACCGACAATGGCGGCATCACGCTCGACGGCAACCCGTCCGACCCGGGCAACCAGACCACGTCGATCATGTACCAGAAGGGCTCCGACGACGGATTCACGGCCCGGATCTGGAACCTCAACCACGAGTACACGCACTTCCTCGACGGCCGTGACGACATGAAGGGCGACTTCGCCACGCAGACCTCGGTGCCGGACGTGTGGTGGATCGAGGGCCTGGCCGAGTACGTCTCCTACGGCTACCGGGGGCTGGCCGACGACCAGGCGGTCCAGGAGGCCGGCAAGCACACGTACACGCTGAGCACGCTCTTCGAGAACACCTACGCCAACAGCGACACGACCCGCACCTACCCGTGGGGCTACCTCGCCGTGCGCTACATGGCCGAGCACCACCCCGACGACGTCCAGCACATGCTCGCCCGCTTCCGCACCGGTGACTACGCCGGCGGATACGCCGTCTACCACGACGGCATCGGCACCCGCTACGACGCCGACTTCGACCAGTGGCTCACCACGTGCGCCGCGGGCGGCTGCGCCCAGCCCTCGAAGGCGTGAGCGCACCTGCCCCAGCAGGACGGCCGCCGACCGGAACCCCGGTCGGCGGCCGTCGTGTCCGAGGGCTACGGCATCACACGGCCGTGGCCGGGAACGTCGGGTACTCGACGCCCGAGACGTGCTGGACGACCCGGACGACCTGGCAGGAGTAACCGAACTCGTTGTCGTACCACAGGTAGAGGATCGCGTTGTCGCCGTCGACCTTGAGGGCGCCGGCGTCCACGATCGAGGCGTGGCGCGAGCCGATGAAGTCGCTGGAGACCGCGTCGGGCGCCGTGGTGAAGTCGATCTGGCGGCGCAGCGGCGAGGTCAGCGAGACCTCGCGCAGGTGGTCGTGGACCTCCTCGCGGGTGGTCTCACGGGCCAGCTGGAGGTTGAGGATCGCGATCGAGACGTCCGGCACCGGGACGCGGATCGAGCTGCCGCTGATCTTCGCCTTGAGTTCCGGCAGCGCCTTGGCGACGGCGGAGGCGGCACCGGTCTCGGTGATCACCATGTTGAGCGGCGCGGAACGGCCACGGCGCTCGGACTTGTGGTAGTTGTCCAGCAGGTTCTGGTCGTTGGTGAACGAGTGGACGGTCTCCACGTGGCCGCGCAGCACGCCGTACTCGTCGTCCATCGCCTTCAGCGGCGGGACGATGGCGTTGGTGGTGCACGAGGCGCAGGACAGGATCTGCTCGTCCGGCTTGACGGTGTCGTGGTTGACGCCGTGCACGATGTTCGGGACGTCGCCCTTGCCCGGCGCGGTCAGCACGACCTTCTCGATGCCGGGGCGCAGGTGCTTGGACAGGCCCTCGCGGTCGCGCCACTTGCCGGTGTTGTCGATGAGGATGGCGTCCCGGATGCCGTACTCGGTGTAGTCGACGGCCGTCGGGTCGTCGGCGTAGATCACCTTGATGGCGTTGCCGTTGGCCACGATGGCGCTGTTCGCCTCGTCCACGGTGATCGTGCCGTGGAACTGGCCGTGGATGGAGTCGCGGCGCAGCAGCGAGGCGCGCTTGACGAGATCCTCGGTGGCCCGGCCGCCGCCACCGCGCACCACGATGGCGCGCAGCCTGAGGCCGTTGCCGGAGCCGGCCTTCTCGATCAGCAGGCGGGCGACGAGGCGGCCGATGCGGCCGAAGCCGTACAGGACGACGTCGCGCGGCTCACGGCGCTCGATCTTGTTGCCGCCGGTCGCGCCGGCGACGGCCTCGGCGGTGAAGTCCGCCACGCTCAGCCCGCGGTCGTCGGCGTTGTACATGCCGGCCAGCAGGCCGAGGTCGATCTGGGAGGGCCCGAGGTCGAGGTCGGTCAGGGCCCGCAGGAACGGCATGGTCTCGGTGACGGACAGCTCCGCGCCGGCGATCTGCCGCGCGAAGCGGTGCGTCTTCAGGATGCTGACCACCGACTTGTTCACCAGGGAGCGGCTGTGCAGCAGGACGGTCACGTCCCGCTCGCGGTGCAGCTTCCCGATGAGCGGGATCATCGACTCCGCGATCTCCTCGCGGATCTTCCAGTTGGTGAACGAGTCGTCGTTGACAGTCACAACATCCATCTTTCGAGCTAGGCAGCGCTCATATGTTTACCACATGCTGTGTCGATCACTCCGGGCACCGTCGACGGGATGCCGATACGGGTGGTTTGCCCTGTTTCTGAGACAAGGAGGAATTTCCTGAATCAGGGTGGAAGTGTGTAAGAAACCCGGGTCGCGGATTGCACGTCTTACCAGGCGTGTTCAAGGTCAAGAGGGTGAGCACCTCATCCGTACCCCGGCCCGAGTCGGCCGTCCCGTCCGGTCCCCCGCGTCGTCCGGCCCTGCCCCGGATCGTCCGGCGAGGGACCCCCGAGGGCGTGCTGCCGGCCCTCGCTCTGTTCACGGCAGTCCGGTTCGCCGGGGTCCTGGCGATGATCCTCACCAACGCGGCGCGGGGCCACCCGCTGGTCAAGACCCTCGCCCACTCCTGGGACTCCCGCTGGTATCTGCACATCGCCGCCGAGGGCTACGGCCACAAGATCTGGATCACCCCGCAGGGCGCCGTCCAGGCCGACTGGGCGTTCTTTCCCCTGTACCCGGGCATGATCAGGGCGCTGACCACGGTCCTGCCGCTGACCCCCGGCCAGGCCGCCCTCCTCATCTCCTGGATCTGCGCGGTCGTGGCGGCGTACGGCGTCTACGCCATCGGCCACCACCTCTACGGACGTGGCGTCGCCACCGCACTGGTCGCCCTGTGGGCCGCCATGCCGCACGCCGCCGAACTGACCATCGCCTACACCGAGTCGCTGTTCGCCGCGCTCGCCATCTGGTCCCTGTACCACGTGATCAAGGGCAACTGGCTGTGGGCCGGAACGCTGGCCGCGCTGGCGGGCCTCGCCCGGCCCAGCGGTTTCGCGATCGCGGTGGCCGTCTCCCTGGCCGCCGCCTGGGAGGCGTGGCGCCGCCGCGGCCGGGTTCCGGTGAGCCTGTGGGCCGGCGCCGTGCTGGCCCCGCTCGGCTGGCTCGGCTACGTGCTGTGGGTGGGCAGTCAGACCGGAGACCTGCTCGGCGGCTACTTCAAGGTGCAGAGCGCCTGGGACTCCAAATTCGACTTCGGCATCGGCTCGGCCCGGTTCGTCAAGGGCCTGCTGCTGCACGGCGGGGGCGTCGTCTACCCGATGGCCCTGGTGATAGTCGCGGCGGGCGTCCTGCTGTTCGCGCTGCTGTGCCTGGAGCGTGCCCCGCTGGCTCTGGTGGTCTTCTCGGGGGTCCTGATCCTGCTCGTGGTCGGCGGATCCGGCTCCTTCTCCTCCAAGCCGCGTTTCCTGCTGCCGGCCTTCCCGCTGCTCATCCCCATGGCCCGCGCGCTCGCCCGGACCTGGCGGCTGCGCCCGGCCCACGCGGTCCTCGTCTACGGCGCCCTCACCATCACGTCTCTGCTGTTCGGTGCCTATCTGACGACGGTGGCCAAGTCCCCGCTCTGAGTCTCCGCAGGCTGTGACCCGGGCTGCTGCTCACGCCCGCCCGGGCTCGGCGTAGGGGAGTGCCGGTGTCATCAACAGGGTGCTGGTGGCACCGGTGAGCGGCCGCCCGCCCGGCCCTCGGCGTCGGCGCTGCACCTGGCCGTCCCAGGACTGGACACGGGTGGCACGCCGGCGCCTGGTCGCGCGAGCGTGCCACCCGTTGTCGGCGTGGGGTGCAGGTCAGCGCGGGTCGAACACCACGCTGGCGAAGCGCGCGCCGCTGGGCGCCGACTGGCCGGGGGCGAGCCGGGTCGCCGACCCCTTGCACTTCTTCTGCGCGTAGACGACCAGGGCCTTCTTCGTGGCGTTGCGGGCGGCGCGCGCCTCCTGCGCCATGTCGAGGCACTTGTGCTGGGGCGGGTTGTCGAGGGCGTACGCCTTGCCCTGGGGGCCGACCCAGATGAACGTGCCGTCCGCCGCGAGCGCGGTGCCGGTGGTGGTCAGAGCGAGGGCGAGTCCGCCGAGAACGGCGACGAGCGGACGGCACAGGCGCATGGTGGGGTCCCTCCGTGGGGGTGAAAAGGGGGTGAGAGAAGGAGCGGCCCGGGGCCGCAGCCGTAATCTCCCACTCCGGTACGGCCCGGCCCGGGCCCCGACACGGGCACGTCCACCGTCCGGGGGAGCGGAACGGATACCGGAATCGACCTCGCATCCGGACCCCGTCCGGGAGCACGATCAAGAGATATCGGTAAAATCTAGACGTTTGCCAGAAATTCAGGCAGATGGCCTGGGAAGGTCACCGCCCTGCCGGAAGTGATCGATGCCCCGCAAGCGCTCCACGGACGAAGGCGACGAACTGCTGGCCCGACTCGGCTCGCTCACCGCCCAGGCACGCGAGCGCGCGGAGCTGCAGCGCAGCCAGGTCGAGCTGGCCATCGCCCTGCAGCGCGGCATGCTGCCCCGGGACCTGCCCACCGCCCCCGGGCTGCATCTCGCCGTTCGGTACACCCCGGCCAACCTCGGACTCAACGTGGGCGGTGACTGGTACGACGCCTTCGCCCTGCCCGACGGCCGGATAGGGCTGGCCATCGGCGACGTCCAGGGACACAACATCGAGGCCGCCGCCTTCATGGGCCAGGTCCGGGCCGGACTGCGCGCCCTCGCCTCCGTCACCAGTGACCCGGGCGAACTCCTCGCCCGCACCAACGACCTGCTGCTCTCCCTGGGCAGCGACCTCTTCGCCACCTGCACCTTCATGCGCCTCGACCTGGTCACCGGGGTGCTGGAGAGCGCCCGCGCCGGTCACATCCCCTTCGTGTGGGCCACGGCGGACGGCAAGTCCGGCGTCGTCGACGACGAGGGCGGGCCGCCGCTCGGCATCGAGACCGGCATGTCGTACCCGGTGACCCGGCACCGGCTGACCACGGGCGGTGTGTTCGTCCTGCTCACCGACGGCGTGGTCGAAGGCCCCTCACTGACCATCGAGGACGGCCTCGACCAGGTGGTGCGCCTGGCCGGGATAGCCGCCGTCGCGAGCCTGAAGCCCCAGTCGCTGGCCGCCGCCGTGATCAAGGGCGCCGAGAGCGTCGGCCACGAGGACGACGCGGCCGTCCTCGTCGTCGGCCTGGACGCACCGTGCCACCGGTCGTGAGGGTCCTGACGCAGACCTGGGCGAGCCTGCTCCTTCGGTCCGGACCGCTGCGTCGCCGGCCCGGACGGGCCCCGTCCCGGCCGCGCGTGTGTTGTCGTCGGCCCGGGCGGGCCTGCTTCTGCGGCCTCGGCCGGCCTCGTGCCTCGTGCCTCGCGCCCTGTGGCTGGGGCCGGCCGGGCCGTTCGTGTGGTGTCGGGCGGCATTAGGCCATAGGGCCGGACGGCACCCGCTCTCGTCTCGCCGAGCCGGGGGTGCCGGTGTGAGATTGCTGCTGTGGTGGGTATCGAGGATCTGCGCCGGCCGGGCGGTTACGCCTTCCAGGTGGTGGCCGTCGCGGCCTGCTACTTCGGCGCGGGCCGGCTCGGACTCATGCGCGAACTGGTCGTCGAGGGCGCCGTCGTCACCCCCATCTATCCCGCCAGCGGCGTCGCCGTCGCCGCGCTGTTGATCCTCGGGATGCGCTGCTGGCCCGGCATCACGCTCGGCGCCTTCTTCGTCGTGCTGTCCATCACCATGCCCCGCCTCGACGTGCTCGGCACCCTCGCCGGCCAGACCGGCGCACCGGTGTGCGCTGCGCTCCTGCTGCGCCGGGCCCGCTTCCACACCGACCTGGGCCGGCTGCGCGACGGCCTCGCCCTGGTGTTCCTGGCCGCGTTCGGCGCCATGCTGATCAGCTCGACCGTGGGCGTCGGGCTCCTCGTCGTCATGGACAAGCTGGCCGCGCAGAGCTTCCCGCCGGTCTGGCTGGCCTGGTGGGTGGGCGACGCGATGGGCGTCCTGATCGTCACCCCGCTGCTGCTGTTGCTCTGCGGCGCCCGCTGGCCGCCGTCCCTGGCCCGCTGGAAGGAGGCGGCCGCGCTGACGGTCGTCGCCTGCTGTCTGGTGCCGGTGGCCGTCTACAGCTCGCTCAGCCTGCTCTACCTCGTCTACCCGCTCCTGATCTGGTCCGCCCTGCGCTTCCAGCTCGTGGGCAGCGCGCTGTGCGCGCTGTTGTGCTCCGTGCTGGCCACGGTGGCCGCGACGGACGCCGTCGGCGCGTTCGCCGGGCTGAGCCCGGTCGAGGTCATGGCCAAGCTCCAGGCGTTCAACGGCTCGATGGCCCTGACCGCGCTCCTGCTGTCGGCCGTGATCACCGAGCAGCGCAACACCCGCCGCTCGGTGGAGCAGGCCTGCCAGGAACTCGTCGAGGTCCTGGAACACCTCACCGCCGGCGAGGCCCCGCCGCCACGCCCGCAAGGGGATCCCGACGGCCCGGACGACGGGCTCTGGCGCAGGGGATCCCGGTGAGCCACCCGGGCCCGCCCGCTAGTGCCACGCCCCGGCTCAGGGCCGCACCGGTGGCGGCACCGGGGACGCGAGGCGTGCGACCCGGCTCGCCCGGGACTCCAGATAGCGCTGCTCGGCGATGCTGGCGGTGGCTTTCGCGGCGCTGCGGTAGTGCTCGTACGCCCCGGCCGTGTCGCCCGTCCGCTCCAGCAGATGCGCCCGGACGGACAGCAGGCGGTGGTGCCCGGCGAGCCGTCCGTCGTCGTCCAGCTCGGACAGCAGGGCCAGCCCGGCCGCCGGACCCTCGGTCTCGGCGAGCGCGATCGCGCGGTTGAGGGTGACCATCGGGTTCGGCGCGATCCGTTCCAGGATCAGATACAGCGCGTACACCTGCGGCCAGTCGGTCTCCTCGGCCGTGGCCGCGTCGGCGTGCGTGGCGGCGATGGCGGCCTGCAGCTGGTACGGCCCCAGCGCCGGGCCGGCCAGCGCCGTCCTGACCAGCTCCAGTCCCTCCTCGATCAGCGCGCGGTCCCACCGCTCGCGGTCCTGCTCGGCGAGCGGCACCAGGTCACCGGCCGCCGTCGTCCGCGCCTCCCGGCGGGCGTGGGTGAGCAGCATCAGCGCGAGCAGCCCGGTCACCTCGTCGTCGTCCGGCAGCTGCGCGTGCACCGTCCGGGTCAGCCGGATCGCCTCGTGCGCGAGGCCGGTGCGCTGCAGCTCGCTGCCCGAGGAGGCGGTGTAGCCCTCGTTGAAGATCAGATAGAGCACGTGCAGCACGACCCGCAGCCGCTCCTCGCGCTCCGGGCCCTCCGGCAGGCCGAACGAGCTGCCGGCGGCCCTGATGCGCTGCTTGGCCCGGCTGATCCGGGCCGCCATCGTGGCCTCCGGCACCAGGAAGGCGCGCGCGATCTCGGCCGTGGTCAGGCCGCCGACCGCGCGGAGCGTCAGGGCGGTCTGGGACGCCGCGGTCAGCGTCGGGTGACAGCACAGGAACAGCAGGACGAGCGTGTCGTCGGTGTCCGGTACGTCGCCGGGGGACACTTCGGCGGCCAGCGCCGACTCCCGTTCGCGTCGCGCGTGGTCGCTGCGCATCTGGTCGATCAGCCGCCGGGACGCGACCGTCGTCAGCCAAGCGCGCGGACTGTCCGGTACGCCCTCGTCCGGCCACTGCACGGCAGCGGCGAGAACGGCCTCCTGAACGGCGTCCTCGCACCCTTCGAACCGGCCGTACCGGCGCACCAGCGCACCGAGGACCCGCGGGGTGAGGTCACGCAGCAGGTCCTCGATCGCCGGTGCTGTCATGCCTCCAATTGTCCCTCGGAGAACATCACCTGCCGCACCTCGACCCCCAGGCCCGCGATCCTGGTGTCCGGGATCCGTGCCGCCAGCTCGATCGCCCGCTCCTTGTTCTCGCAGTCGATCAGGTAGAAGCCGCCCAGGTACTCCTTGGCCTCCAGGAAGGGGCCGTCGGTCACCACCGGCCGGCCGTCCCGGACGCGGACCACGGCGGCCTGCGACGGGTCGACCAGCGCCTGCGTGACGATCAGCTCGCCGGACTGCTTCAGCTCCTCGATGAACTTGGTGTGGCCGTCGCCGATGGCCGCCTTCTCCTCGTCGGTCAGCGCGTCCAGCACGGCCGGGTTGATGTGCAGGCCGATCAGGAACTTCATCGCGTGCTCCTCGTGCTCCTCGTGGTGCGCGGGCCCCGGCCGGGGCCCCTTCGACCGGTTGGTCGGAGCCGCTGCAGCCGTCTTGACATCCCCCGCCCGAAGATTCCCACGAGTTTTCCGCCGCCACGGAGATTTCCGCCGGCCCCGTGTCAAGAAGCTCCCGGCCGCTCCGACCCACCGCCGGGACGTCCCCGACCCACCGGGGACGTCGAGACCGATGAGAACCGAGAGAACAGGGAGTCACCGTGATGCGGGTCAACCGGGCATGGCTGGGACTGGCCGTCCTGATGCTGCCGACTCTGCTCGTCGCGATGGACATGACGGCACTGCTCCTCGCGCTGCCGCGGCTGAGCGCCGACCTCGGCGCCGGCAACGTCCAGCAGCTGTGGATCAGTGACAGCTACGGACTGATGGTGGCGGGCCTCGTCATCACGATGGGCACGCTGGGCGACCGGATCGGCCGGCGGCGGCTGCTGATGACCGGCGCGGCGGCCTTCGTGGTGCTGTCGGTCGCGGCGGCCTTCGCGGTCAGCCCGCTGATGCTGATCGTCGTACGCGCGCTGCTGGGCGTCGCCGGTGCGACCCTGGCGCCCTCCACCCTCGCCTTGATCACCAACATGTTCCGCGACGAGCGACAGCGCGGGAAGGCCATCGCGATCTGGGCGACCTGCCAGTTCACCGGCGGCGCGCTCGGCCCGGTGCTCGCCGGGTTGCTGCTGCAGCACTTCTGGTGGGGCTCGGTGTTCCTGGCCGCCGTACCGGCGATGCTCGTGCTGCTGCTCGCCGGGCCCGTCCTGCTGCCGGAGTTCCGCAGCGACCGGGCCGGGCGGCCGGACCCGGCCAGTGCGGCGCTGTCGCTCGTCGCCGTGCTGCTGCTGATCTACGGCGTCAAGCAGCTGGCCGTCGGGAGCGCCCCGGCCGGGCCGGCGGTGGCCCTCGTCGTCGGCGCCGCCGTCGGCCTGCTGTTCGTCCGCCGTCAACTGCGGCTTCCCGCACCGCTGCTGGACCTGCGGCTGCTGCGCAACCGCCCGTTCACGGCCGTCCTGGTCGCGCTGGTCTTCGCCGGTATCGCCATGGCCGGCACGGGCCTGCTGGTGACCCAGTACCTGCAGAGCGTGCTGGGTCACTCGCCGCTCACGTCGGCGCTGCTGTTCGCCCCCATGGGACTGGGCGTGGCGGTCGGCACGCTGACCGCGCCGGCGCTGGCGCGGCGGATGCGGCACACGACCGCGATCGCCGGCGGGCTGACGGCGTCGGCCCTGGGCGGCCTTCTGCTGACCGGTGTCCGCGCGACGAGCGGCCTGCCGCTGGTGATGACCGGGATCGCCGTGCTGGCGCTGGGCACCGGCCCGCTGTTCGCGCTCGGCACCGGACTGGTCGTCGGATCCGTACCCGCGGAGCGGGCCGGCTCGGCGGCGTCGATGTCGGAGACCGGCAACTACTTCGGCGGTTCGCTCGGCTTCGCGCTGCTCGGCGTGCTGGCCGCGGTGGTCTACCGCGACCGGATGCACGGCACGTCCGACTCGCTGGCCGGCGCGATCGCCGCCGGCCGGCACCTTCCGGCCGGACAGCGCGCCGAACTGCTGCACAGCGCGCGGGAGGCGTTCACCGCCAGTCTGCACGTCATCGGAGTCGTAGCCGCCGTCATCTTCGCCGGCCTGGCCGTCCTCACCCTGGCCATGCGCCCGGCAACCCGGGCCACACACGCGCCCGCACTGCGCGACTACGAGTCGACCCGCTCGTGACACCGGCCGGGACACTCGCGTCATTACTTACGCTTGATTGAACAGTCCAGACTGATAAACCTATCGTTAGTACGCATGGACACCGTTGCACTCGCCGCCGAACTCCGGCTGACCATGGGCCGCATCGTCCGCCGACTGCGCCAGGCGCACGCGGTCGGGGACGTGTCGCTCTCCGAGGTCTCGGTGCTGGCCAGGCTCGCCCGCACCGGCCCGGACTCGCCCGGCTCGCTCGCCGAGCTGGAGCGGGTCCGGCCGCAGGCGATGGCCACCACGATCGCCGGGCTGGAACAGCGCGGGCTGGTGCGCCGCACGCCCGACACCGCCGACGGGCGCCGGGCCATCGTCTCGCTCACCAGCGAGGGAGAGACCGTGGTGGAGCAGCGCCGCTCCGAGTCCGTGGGCCGGCTGGCCCACGCCCTGGACGAGTTCACCCCGCAGGAGAGGCAGGCCCTGTACGACGTCCTGCCCCTGCTCGACCGACTGGCGCAGCGGCTGTGAGCGGCCCCCGGTCCGCGCCGGACGGCCTCGGCGGCGGCATCCGCGGCCGGCTGGTGGCCCGCTCCGCCCGCCTGCGGGACACACCGCCGGGCCCCGGCTACAAGTGGGTCGCCCTGTCCAACACCACGCTCGGCGTGCTGATCGCCACGATGGACGCCTCCATCGTGATCATCTCGCTGCCGGCGATCTTCCGCGGCATCGGGCTGGACCCGCTCGCGGCCGGCAACATCGGCTACCTGCTGTGGATGATCCTCGGCTATCTGCTGGTCTCGGCCGTACTGGTGGTCGTCCTCGGCCGGCTCGGCGACATGTTCGGCCGGGTCCGGATCTACAACCTCGGTTTCCTGGTCTTCGCGTGCGCCTCCGTCGCCCTGTCCCTCGACCCGTTCCGGGCCGGCGCGGGCGCGCTGTGGCTGATCCTGTTGCGCGTCGTGCAGGCCTTCGGCGGGTCCATGCTCACCGCCAACTCGGCGGCCATCCTCACCGACGCCTTCCCGGCCCGCCAGCGCGGCATGGCCCTCGGCGTCAACCAGATCACCGCGCTCGCCGGGCAGTTCCTCGGTCTGCTCGCCGGCGGTCTGCTGGCCGCGGTCGACTGGCGGGCGGTGTTCTGGGTGAGCGTCCCTGTCAGCATCACCGGCACCGTCTGGTCGTATCTGAGCCTGCGCGAGACCGCGGCCGGCGGACGCGGCCGGATCGACTGGCTCGGCAACGTCACCTTCGCCACCGGCGCCGGCATCCTGCTCGCCGGCATCACCTACGGCATCCAGCCCTACGGCGGCCACCCCACCGGCTGGACCAACCCCTGGGTGCTCACGGGTCTGACCGGCGGAGTGTTCCTGCTGCTGGTGTTCTGCTTCGTCGAGACCCGGGTCGCCGAGCCCATGTTCCGGCTGTCGCTGTTCAAGGTGCGGGCCTTCGCCGCCGGCAACCTGGCCGCCCTGCTGACCGCGATCGCCCGCGGCGGACTGCAGTTCATGCTCATCATCTGGCTCCAGGGCATCTGGCTGCCGCTGCACGGCTACGACTTCGAGGACACCCCGCTGTGGGCCGGCATCTTCATGCTGCCGCTCACCCTCGGCTTCCTGATCGCCGGCCCGGTCTGCGGCTATCTGTCCGACCGGTTCGGCGCCCGCCTCTTCTCCACCGCCGGACTGCTCGTCGTCGCCGCGTCCTTCCTCGGCCTGCTCGCCCTGCCGGTGAACTTCGGCTACGGCGCCTTCGCGACACTGCTGCTGTTCAACGGCCTGGGCCAGGGCATGTTCTCCTCGCCCAACACCTCCTCCATCATGGGCAGCGTGCCCGCCCGCTACCGGGGCGTGGCCTCCGGGATGCGCTCCACCTTCCAGAACTCGGGCACGGCCCTGTCCATCGGTGTCTTCTTCACGCTGATGGTCTCGGGCCTCGCCAGTACCCTGCCGAGGACGCTCGCCGGCGGGCTGCAGGCCCACGGCGTGCCCGCGGGCACCGCCCACCAGGTGGCCTCGCTGCCGCCGGTCAGCACCCTGTTCGCCACCTTCCTCGGCACCAACCCCATCGGCCACCTGCTCGGCTCCGGCGGCACCCTGGACCGGCTGACCGCGGCCCAGCGCGCCACGCTCACCGGCCACACCTTCTTCCCCGAACTGGTCTCCGGCCCCTTCCACCACGGTCTGGGCATCGTCTTCAGCGTGGCGGCCGGCATGGCCCTGGTCTCCGCGCTGGCCTCCGCCCTGCGCGGCGGCCACGAACGCGCCGACGACGACACCCCCGAGGGCGGGCACGACACGAGCGGACACGGCTCGTGGCGGGCAGCGCGCTCCTCGTGATGGACGAACTTCGTCGCGGGCGAGCCGGGAAGTTCTTCCCCAGCCAGGCGGACGTGCTGTCCGTCACGGAGTGATTGGACGAAGCCCCTCGCCGGGCAGGAGAGTGCCCCCGGGCGACCGACGGCCCGGCAGGACGGGGTCAGCCGTGGCGCCGCCTGCGCACGAAGTGCCGTACGACGAGGGCCGCGACGAGCACGGCGGCGGCGCCGACGACGTACAGCAGATAGCGGTTGACCTCGTCGTAGATGACCGTGATGTGACTGCCCGCCAGGTAGGCCAGAGTCGTCCACAGGCCCACCCACAGCGCCGCGCCGAGCGCGTTGAACGCGAGGAAGCGGCGCCAGTGCATGCCCGAGGTGCCGGCGATGATGCCGTTGGCCTGGCGCAGCCCCTCGATGAAGCGGGCCACGGTCACGATCTTGCCGCCGTGCCGGGCGAAGAACTCCTCGGCCACCGCGAAGCGCTCCGGCGTCAGGAAGACGTACTTCCCCCACCGGTGCACGAACGCCCGCCCGCCGACCCGGCCGATCAGATACCCGATGTTGTCCCCGACGAGGGCCGCGACGAAGGCGATGACCGCCACCGCCACCACGTTCAGCCGCCCCGCGCCCGCGTACACCCCCGCCGCCAGCAGGATCGTCTCGCCCGGCGCGGGCACCCCGAAGTCCTCCACCAGGACCACCGCCCCCACCGCCCAGTACCCGTAGTGCTCGAGCAGCGGCGCCAGATGGGCCAGCGGGCCCGGGAGCGGAGGGGCGGACATGATTCAACGGTACGTCCCGGCGAACCGGTCGGTCGGTTGCGCGCACGCGCCGGCGGCGGCCGGGACCCGGAGCGGCTACGCGCCGAAGCGGGCGGTGCTCTCGTCGTCGCCGAGGCCGGGCTGGCAGGCGTGACACAGCTCGTGGTCCCCGTCGCGCGTGACGACGGTTCCCCAGCCCAGGCACACCTCGCAGTCGCGGGCGAGGGCCAGGTCCGGGCGGGGAGGCAGAAGGGGGCTGAGGTGGGCTCCGTGTGCCATGCGATTGCGGCTCCTCGGAAGTCGCGGTGGAAACGGCGCTGGGGCGAGGCGATGACAACGCTGTCAGCCGTGACTTCAGTATGTCCGACTTATGCCATATGTCAGTGATGAATGTCACATCGGAGTGCCCCTCTTCCAGGACCGCGCACCTCGGGGCCGGTCAGCCGAGGTGGCCCAGCCGGGCCTCCCGCCACAGGTCCACGCCGCCGTCGGCCGCGTACTTGTCGATCTCGGCCAGCTCCTCGGCGCTGAAGCCGAGGTTCTGCAGAGCCGCGACGTTCTGCTCCAGCTGCTCGGTCCGCGAGGCGCCGATGACCAGCGACGTCACCCGCTCGTCGCGCAGCGCCCAGGCGAGCGCCAGCTGGGCCAGGGTCTGGCCGCGCCGGGCCGCGATGTCGTTGAGGGCGCGCAGCCGGTGCCGCATGTCCTCCGTGAGCCAGGAGGCGTCGAACGACGTGCCCTGCGCGGCCCGCGAGTCCTGCGGCACCCCGTCGAGGTAACGGCCCGTCAGCAGCCCCTGGGCGAGCGCCGTGAAGCCGATGACGCCAAAGCCCTCCTCCTCGGCCGCGTCCAGCAGCCCGTCGGTCTCGATCCAGCGGTTGAGCATGCTGTACGACGGCTGGTGGATCAGCAGTGGGGTGCCCAGCTCGCGCAGGATCGCGGCCGCCTGCCGGGTGCGCTCGGCGTCGTAGGAGGAGATGCCGACGTAGAGGGCCTTGCCCTGGCGTACGGCGGTGTCGAGCGCGCCCATCGTCTCCTCCAGCGGCGTGCTCGCGTCCAGCCGGTGGGAGTAGAAGATGTCCACGTAGTCCACGCCCATGCGGCGCAGCGACTGGTCCAGCGAGGCCAGCACGTACTTGCGCGAGCCACCGCCCTGCCCGTAGGGGCCGGGCCACATGTCCCAGCCGGCCTTGGTGGAGATCACCAGCTCGTCCCGGTACGGCGCGAGGTCCCGCTTGAGCAGCCGGCCGAAGTTCAGCTCGGCCGCGCCGTACGGCGGGCCGTAGTTGTTGGCGAGGTCATGGTGGGTGATCCCGAGGTCGAAGGCGCGCAGGGCGATCTCGCGCTGGGTCTCGAACGGGCGGTCGTCGCCGAAGTTGTGCCAGTAGCCGAGCGACAGGACCGGCAGGTCCAGTCCCGAGCGGCCGGTGCGCCGGTAGCGCATGGTGCCGTCGTAGCGAGCGGGGTCCGCGACGTGGGTCATCGGGTCTTCTCCGGGTGGTGCCGTAGGGGGTCGCCCCTCCCTGTGCGGGCGGGCCCGTCCACCCTGCGTCCGCGCGCCGCGCAAGTCCAACCGCCGTCCCGGATGGGATTGAGCGGTTCCGCTTCTTAATCGGGCACGGGCTTCCCGGCGGGGCGCGGACGGCCATTCCCGGCGGCAGTGGTTGTTCGATCCTACGAACTTCACCCGAAGCGGGTTACCGGCTTGTCGCCTCTCTGATAGGAAACTTTCCTACCAGTGCCGGTATGGACCAACTCCCCACCCCCCGCCTTGACTTGGAGTCCCTGTGGTGCACGCAGACCGCGAAACAGCCCCCGCCGCCGTCTCCCGCCGGACCGTCGTCGCCCTGCTCGGCGCCGCCGTCGCCTCCGGTGCCCTGATCGGCACCCAGCGCGCGAGCGCGGCACCGACGGCACGGGCGGCGTCGACGGGCCTCGACGACCCGGCGAAGAAGGAGATCGCCATGGAACTCGTCTCGAGCGCGGAGAACTCCTCGCTCGACTGGAAGGCCCAGTACAAGTACATCGAGGACATCGGCGACGGGCGCGGCTACACGGCCGGCATCATCGGCTTCTGTTCCGGCACCGGCGACATGCTCGAGGTCGTCCAGCTCTACGCCGACCGCAAGCCCGGCAACATCCTCGCCAAGTACCTGCCCGCGCTGCGCAAGGTCAACGGCAGCGACTCGCACGCCGGCCTCGACCCGAACTTCCCCAAGGACTGGCGCAAGGCCGCCCAGGACGCCGTGTTCCAGCAGTGCCAGAACGACGAACGCGACCGCGTCTACTTCAACCCCGCGGTCGCCCAGGGCAAGGCGGACGGCCTGCGCACCCTCGGCCAGTTCTGCTACTACGACGCCATCGTCATGCACGGCAACGGCGACGACCCCACCAGCTTCGGCAACATCCGCAAGCGGGCCCTGCGCAGCGCCCAGCCGCCGGCGCAGGGCGGCGACGAGACGACGTACCTGGACGCCTTCCTCGACGCCCGGGTGTGGGCCATGAAGCAGGAGGAGGCGCACAGCGACACCAGCCGGGTCGACACCGAACAGCGGGTCTTCCTGCGCAAGGGCAACCTCGACCTGGACACCCCGCTCGACTGGAAGGTGTACGGGGACAGTTACCACATCGGCTGACCTGCCAGGCGCCGGACAGGAAGTCCGAGGACAGGCCGTCGGGTGCCGTTCCCGGGACACCGGGCGCGGCCCGGCGGCCTGCCGTGCGCGCAACGGGGGGAACCAGGGGAACCGGCTCCTGAGGCGGGCGCACTCGCGTGTCAGGGCCCTGACGAGAAAGATGGGCGGGGAGCGATCGGTCACACGGATGTCGATCACACCGAGGCGGAGGAACGGACTCATGCCGCACGAGCGAGCGGGCCGGCCGGCCGGCCCCGAGGACCTTGTCGACGTGGCCCGGCTGGTCACGGCGTACTACGCGCTGCACCCGGACCCGGCCGACCCCGGACAGCGGGTCGCGTTCGGCACCTCCGGGCACCGGGGCTCCTCCCTGGCGAGCGCCTTCAACGAGGACCACATCGCCGCGACCAGCCAGGCCATCTGCGAGTACCGTGCCGCCCAGGGCACCGACGGACCGCTCTTCCTGGGCGCCGACACGCACGCCCTGTCGGAGCCCGCCAGGGTCACCGCCCTGGAGGTGTTCGCCGCGAACGGCGTGAGCGTGCTCATCGACAGCGCCGACGGTTACACGCCCACCCCCGCCGTCTCGCACGCCATCCTCACCCACAACCGCGGCCGGACCTCGGCTCTCGCCGACGGCGTCGTGGTCACCCCGTCGCACAACCCGCCCGCCGACGGCGGCTTCAAGTACAACCCGCCGAGCGGCGGCCCGGCGGCCTCCGACGCCACCGCACGGATCCAGGACCGGGCCAACGAGATCGTCTCCGGCGGCCTGAAGGACGTACGCCGGGTGCCGTACGCCCGGGCGCTCGCCGCCGGGACGACCGGCCGGTACGACTTCCTCGGCACTTACGTCGGCGATCTGCCGAGCGTGCTGGACCTCGACGCGATCCGTGCGGCCGGGGTACACATCGGCGCCGACCCGCTCGGCGGCGCCTCGGTCGGCTACTGGGGCCGGATCGCCGAACAGCACCGCATCGACCTCACCGTGGTCAATCCGCACACCGACCCCACCTGGCGGTTCATGACGCTGGACTGGGACGGCCGGATCCGGATGGACTGCTCCTCGCCGTACGCGATGGCCTCGCTCATCGAGCGGCGCGACCAGTACCGCATCGCCACCGGCAACGACGCCGACGCCGACCGGCACGGCATCGTCACCCCGGACGCCGGCCTGATGAACCCCAACCACTACCTCGCGGTCGCCATCTCCTACCTCTACCGGCACCGCGACCGGTGGCCCGCCGGCGCCGGCATCGGCAAGACGCTGGTCTCCTCGACGATGATCGACCGGGTCGCCGCCGACCTGGGCCGTCAACTGGTGGAGGTCCCGGTCGGATTCAAGTGGTTCGTGGACGGACTGGCCGGCGGGACCCTCGGGTTCGGCGGCGAGGAGTCGGCCGGCGCGTCCTTCCTGCGCCGCGACGGCTCGGTGTGGACCACCGACAAGGACGGCATCATCCTGGCCCTGCTCGCCTCCGAGATCACGGCCGTCACGGACCAGACCCCGTCGGAGCACTACGCCCGCCTGACCGCCCGCTTCGGTGAACCCGCCTACGCCCGTGTCGACGCGCCCGCGACCCGCGAACAGAAGGCGCTTCTCGGCACGTTGTCCCCGGCGCGGGTCGGCGCCGACACGCTCGCCGGAGAGGCGGTCACGGCCGTCCTCACCGAGGCACCCGGCAACGGCGCGGCCATCGGCGGGATCAAGGTCACCACGGACAACGCCTGGTTCGCGGCGCGTCCTTCGGGCACCGAGGACGTCTACAAGGTCTACGCCGAGTCCTTCCTCGGCCCCGACCACCTCGCCCGGGTGCAGGAGGAGGCCAAGGCCGTGGTGCAGAGCGCGCTCGGCGGCTGACCGCCTAAGCTCAGCCGCGCCCGCGGTGCCGGCCGAGGCGGTCCAGGACCGCCTGGGCCATGGCCTGTTCCCCCTTGGCGTTGGGATGTGCCGGTGCCGCGGGGGAGGCGGGCTGGAGCGGCTCGATCCAGCGGTCCGCGGGCGACTTGCACATGTCGTGGCCGACCGTGGGGCCGTACGTGTCGACGTACTCGGCCCGGTTGACGGCGGCCACCAGCCGCAGCATCAGGTTCAGGCGCTTCTCGGTGTCCCGCAGATAGGGGAAGTCCCCTTGCGCGAACGGGACTTGGGGGAAGCAGCCACTGCCGTCGTCGGGCAGCAGGTCCGGGTAGCCGACGACGACCACCCGGGCGTGCGGCGCCCGGGCGTGCACGGCCCGCAGCACCCGGTCGACCTTCGGCGCGGTCCGGATGATCGCGAGGACCAACTGGTCCTGGCCGGATGCCTGGTAGGAGTGCTCGCACGGACTGCCCGTGGGGTCCTGGGCGGCGAGATGGACGCATGTACTGATGACCGGGCCGAACCCGACGTCGTTGCCGCCGATCTGAACCGTCACGAGATCCGTGTCCCGCCCCACCGCGTCCAGTTGGGGTGCGTTGCTGCCCTGTGCCTGCCACATCTCGGCGGTCGTCGCGCCGGCGCAGCTGACGTCCGTGAAGACGGCCGCCTTGCGCTGTGCGGCCACCAGGGAGGGGTAATTGTGGTCGGAGCGGGCGCAGTTGGCGTCCACCTGGCCGGGGATGCCCGGGCCCGAGGTGTAGGAGTCGCCGAGGGCCACGTAGTCGGGCGCGCGGCCGGGCCCGCCGGAGTGTGCGGCGGCCGGGGCCGTCGAGGCGGCGACGAGGGCGCAACCGCCCAGCGCCGCCCCGAGCACCGCGGCGCGCCGCCGGCCTCTCGTCCTGTCCGCCGGACGGATGTCCTTCGTCATGGATCCTCCCCTCGGTTCGACTGAGTCTGTATACCGTCCGGTAGGTCGCGCAGACCAGAAGCGGGAAGCAACGAGTTGCCGGAGGGACGCGTGCCGCCTCTGCCCCCGTCGAGCGGGCCCCGCCTGGCGAAGCAGCCCGGACGCCTCAACGCCCGGCTCAAAACAGGCAGTTGGCCGGGATGCGGCCCTGCGGGCAAACGGTGGGCCGCGTTCCGCCGGGAGCGGACCGTCGCGTCCCCGCCAATGTCGCCCGCGGTGCCCCCGGGCCCGCGGCGGCCGTCAGCCCCTGGTGTCACCCGGCCTCGGCGTGCGCGGATGTGGCCCACACACCGCTGTCACCCGGCCATCGCAACTTCTTCACACGGCTGTTGCTTTCGGCCGCCCGGTGGCGGGGGCCGCGTTGGCACCGAAGACGCCGCGCCGACCGCCTGCCTAGCCTCCCGGGCCATGCGATCACCTCTGCTGAGACGCCTCGGTCTCACCGCCGTCCTCGCCTTCGTCCTCACCGTCTTCGGGCTCGCCCCCGTCGCCGGCGCCGCCGATCCCGCACCCGCCGCCCTCACCTTCACCACCGACAGCGCCACCACCACACCGGGCGGCACGGTCAAGCTGTCGATGACGATCACGAACAACAAGACCTACGACATCCTGTTCGTATACCAGACCATCGACCCGACCTGGCTCACCACCCAGCGCCCGGACCTGAAGTACAGCTTCACCGGCTGCAGCCTGGCCACCGCCGCCGGTGGCACCGCCTGCTCCGGCACCGGCCCGACCAACCTCGGCGGCAACTATGGCGCCACCGTCCCGCCCGGTCAGAGCCGCACCGTCACGCTGACCCTGCAGATCGCGGCCGACTCCGGCTGCAACGGCAACATCGGCTTCTACTCGTACTACTACGCCGAGTTCAGCGACGGCACCAACACCAGCGGCGGGCCCGTCTACACGCCCGAGACGCGCGTGCTCTGCGTCTGACGGACTGCTCGGTTCCGCGGCCCGGGTGACCGGAATCGGCCCCAGGGCCGGGTGCGCCGCGCGGCACGGACCACCGCTTGCTCGCCCGGCGGACCGCCACGGTCCGCCGGTGCGTCGTACGGCGGCCGGACCAGCGGCCGGAGCCGTCCGTCCGGCGCGATCCTCCCTCGGCGCGGACGGGGAAACGGTCTTCCGGGTTGCCTCCAACTGCCTTTGGAAGCCTGCGCTTTTCCGTCAGGTTTCGTAAGCCGCCCACAAAAGCTACACAGAGCCATCACCATGTGACGCGACGGATGCGACGACGACCGGCTTCTGAGGGGGACGCCGGCGTCACGCAAGGGGGTGGGTCCGCGCCGCGGGGCCGTGCTCACCCCTGCCCGGGGAGGGGACTTCACCGCATGAAGCGGACCATCCGCACCACCGCCCTGGCGGTGGGCGTGCTGATCGCCGCGCTCGGCCTGCAGGCCGGCCCGGCACAGGCCGACACCACCGCACCGCGCATCGACCTCAGAGTCCTGGTGGTGAGCGACGGTGGTCCGGCCACCGACGCCATCGCCGCCGAACTCGACACCGCCGGAACGCCGTACACCAAGGTCGACCTCACCGACTCCGCCCGGCCGGCCATCGACGCAGGCTTCCTCGCCGACACCGTCGACGGCCGGCCGCGCGCCAAGTTCCAGGCCGTCGTACTGCCCAACGACAACCCGTTCGCCGCCGGCAGCACCGAGATGGCCGCGCTCGCCTCCTACGAGCAGACCTACGCCGTCCCGCAGGTCGACGCCTACACCTACGCCCGGCCCCAGGCCGGCCTGAACGTCCCGGCCTCCGGCGGCTACTCCGGCAGCATCGACGGCGTCCAGGCGCAGGTCACCGACGCCGGCCGGGCGGGCCCCTTCGGCTACCTCAAGGGCGCGGTGCCGTTCGAGGACAACTCGCCGACCGTGGCCGAGAGTTACGCCTACCTGTCGACGCCCGCGCCCGGCGCCGACTTCACCCCGTACGTCCAGGCCACCATCCCCGGCACCAGCACACAGGGCTCACTGGTCGGGGAGTACCGGCACGACGGGCGGCGCGAGCTGGTCGTCACCTTCGTCTACAACCAGTACCAGGAGCAGTTCCGGCTGCTGTCCCGCGGCATCGTGGAGTGGATGACCGGCGGGGTGCACCTCGGCGCCTCGCGCAACTACTTCGCCGTGCACGTGGACGACGTGTTCGCCGCCGACGACCGCTGGGACACCCAGCTCAACTGCACACCCGGGGACATCGACTGCACCAACAGCTCGGTCGCGCCCAACCCGGTCCGGATGACCCCGGCCGACGTCGACTACGCCACCGCCTGGGAGCAGAGCCACCACTTCACCTTCGACCTCGTCTACAACGGCGCGGGCAGCGTCGACCAGCGCCAGGACAACAACGGCGTCGACCAGCTCGCCGACAAACTCATCGCAGACCGCGACCGGTTCCGCTGGGTCAACCACACCTACACACACGCCTTCCTCGGCTGCGAGCAGAACACCACCGTCGTGCCGTGGACGTGCCAGACCAACGCCGACGGCAGCACCAAGTGGGTCGGGCGCGACACCATCGACCACGAGATCGCCACCAACCGCGCCTGGGGCCAGGCCGCCGGACTGCCGCTGCAGGACGACGAGTTGGTGACCGGCGAGCACTCCGGACTGCGGATCCTGCCGCAGCAGCCCGAGGACAACCCCAACCTGGCGCCCGCGCTCGGTGACAACGGCATCCGGTGGCTCGCCTCGGACAACTCCCGGGACCCTGAGCAGCGCCAGATCGGCCCCGCCACCACCGTCGCCCGCTATCCGGTGAACGTCTTCTACAACGCGGGCAGGGCCTCCGAAGAGACCGACGAGTACAACTGGCTCTACACCGGCCGCGCCCAGGGCGGCAGCGGCATCTGCGAGGACAACCCGGCCACCACCACCTGCCTTCCGGCCCCGCTGGACACCTCCACCGGCTACCAGGACTACATCGTGCCGCTGGAGACCCGCATCGCCCTCGGACACGTGCTGTCCAACGACCCCAAGCCGCACTTCATCCACCAGTCCAACCTCGCCGAGGACCGCATCGCCTACCCGGTCCTGAACGGCGTACTCGACGGCTACGACGCCCTGTTCGCGGACAACACCCCGCTGGTCAACGTGCGGATGAAGGACATCGGCACCGAACTGCAGCGCCGGGCCGCCTGGAAGACCGCGCTCGACGCCGGCCAGGTCACCGCCTACCGCATCGGCGGCGCCGTCACCGTGCAGGCGCCGAACGGCACCGCGGTCACCGCGAGCCTGCCCGCCGGCACCACCCTCGGCGGCAGCTCCTTCGGCACCGCCTACGCCGGCCAGGTGTCCGGCTGGACGCCCTCCTCCGGCACCGCACTCGCCTTCACCCTGCCCGGCTCCGCCGCCTGGGCCGCCACCGCGCACACCGGCGCGGCGGCCACCGCCCCAGCACCGCGCACCAAGGTTCCGGCGGGCGTGAAGAGGCAGGTCCCGTACGCCCCGAAGCACTGAACGGCGCACCGAAGAAAGGGCCGGTCCGACACCTCCCGGCTGCCCGGGAGGCCTGTCGGCCCGGACCGCACGACCACCCCACACCTCGGCCGTGGAGCACAGTCGATGCACGTTCACCGCGGCGCGCGCCGCTCCGGCGCGGCGCGCGTCACCCTGCTCACCGAAGGCACCTACCCGCACAGCCACGGCGGCGTCAGCGTCTGGTGCGACCAACTCGTCCAGGGCATGCCCGACCTCGACTTCGACATCATCGCCGTCACCGGCACCGGCCGCGAACCCGTCGTCTGGGACCTGCCCGCCCATGTCCACCAGGTGCTCCCCGTGCCCATGTGGGGAGCCCCGCCCGAGGGCCGCGCGCCCCGGGGCCGGGCGCTCGGCCGGCTCGCCGCCGCCCACGAACGCTTCCTGACCGCGCTGCTCGACCCGCACGCCGAGGACCAGTTCGCACCCGCGCTGTACACCCTGGCCCGGGCCGCCGGCGAGGGCACGCTGAGCCCGTTCCTGCGCGGCGACCGCGCCCTCGCCGTCCTCACCGCGGTGTGGAACCGGCCGGGCCTCGCCGTCCGCGAGGCCCGGCCCACCCTGCACGACGCGGTCACCGCCACCGCCCTGCTCGAACACGCCCTGCGCCCGCTCGCCGCACCACCACCGGCGCACGGTGTGGCCCACGCGGTCAGCGGCGGCGTCGCCGTCCTGCCCGGCCTCGCCGGGCTGGAGCGTCACAACGTCCCGCTGCTGCTCACCGAGCACGGCGTCTATCTGCGCGAGCGCTACCTCGGCTACCGCACCGCCCCCTACCGCTGGCCGGTCAAGGCCGTCGTCCTCGGCTTCTTCCGGCTGCTCGCCGAGGAGAGCTACCGGCGGGCCGCACTGATCACCCCGGGCAACCGCTACAACCGGCTGTGGGAGGAACAGGGCGGCGCCGACCCGCGGGCCATCCGCACGGTCTACAACGGCGTGGACCCCGCCGCCTTCCCGCCGGCCGGACCCGAGCCCGGCACCCCGACCCTCAGCTGGGCCGGCCGGGTGGACCCCATCAAGGACCTGGAGACCCTGATCCGCGCCTTCGCCCTGGTCCGGGCCGAGATACCCGAGGCCCGGCTGCGGCTGTTCGGCGGCACACCGCGCGGCGGGGAGGCGTACCGGGAGCGCTGCGCGGCGCTCGCGGCCGAACTGGGACACGCGGACGCCGTCACTTTCGAGGGCCGCGTCGACGACATCAAGGACGCCTACACGGCCGGGAACGTCGTGATGCTCTCCAGCATCAGTGAGGGCTTCCCGTTCACCCTCATCGAGGCCATGTCCTGCGGCCGGGCGACCGTCTCCACCGACGTCGGCGGGGTTCGCGAGGCCGTCGGCGACACCGGGCTCGTCGTCCCGCCGCGCGACCCGGCCCGGATGGCCGCGGCGGCGCTGGAGCTGCTGGGCGACGCCGGGCGGCGCGGGCGGATGGGGGAGGCGGCACGGCTGCGCGTGATCGAGCAGTTCACACTGCGCCGGACCATCGACACCTTCCGCTCCATATACCTCGAACTGCCCACCACAGAACGGTCGTTGACGGTGGAGCCGATCCCGGCCGGTGCGGGGAGCCTGGCCGGATGAGCGGACCGATGGCCCTCGAACCGGGCGGCACCGGACCGGACACCCTGGCCCTGCGGCTGGCCGGCACACCCACCCGCCCCCGCACCGGCCACCGCTCCGCGCGCGAGGCCGCCAGCCGGCTCGCGGCCGACCTCGCCGACCGCATCGGCCCCGCCGTCCACCCCTACGAGGTCGCCGCCCTGCTCGAGGCCGAGGGGCTGACCGCGGACCAGATCAAGGAACGGTACGGCCACCCGGACCTGTTCTCCCTCGCCGCCGCCCTCTACGACCAGGTGCCCCGCACCTTCCCCGAGCCGGCACCGGCGGCCGACCCCTGGCGCCCCGACCACCTGCGCTGTCTGCTGCGCGGGGTGCTGTTCGCCCTGCCGGGACTGGCCTACCTGCTCACCGCGCCCCTGTGGCACCCCGGCCGGCACGCCGCCGCGCCGATCGTCGCGGGCCTGGTGTCCTGGGCGTGGGGCCAGGCGCTCGGCCACCGGGCGTACGTCCGCATGGCGACCGGCCGCCGGGAGGCCGCCCGCACCCTCCTGAACGGCGCGCCCCTCGGCGCGGCACTCGCCACGGCCACCGCCGTCCTGTTCGCCGGCGCCGGCCCGGTGATCCTCGTGGCGGCGGCACAGTCCCTCTACCTCGCGGCGGCCGGTGTCCTGCTGGTGCTGGCCCGGGAACGGCACCTGCTCGCCGCGCTCACCCCGCTCATCGCGGGCGCGGCCCTCCTGCCCTGGCACGAGCCCGGCACGGCGCTGCGCACCGGAGCGCCCCTGCTCGCCCTGCTGGCCACGCTCGCCGTCACCGCCCACGCCCTGCACGGCGCCCTCGCCGCCCCCGCCGCGGCCGACGGCACCCCGCCCCGGCTGTCGGCGTCCCTGCCGTACGGCCTGTTCGGGCTGGCCGCGGGCGTGCTCGTGCTGCTCGAAGGACGGCAGGAGCCGTACGCCGTGATCGTCCTCACCGTGGGCATGGGACCCGCCGAATGGCTGCTGTACCGCTACCGGGGCCTCGCCGTCGCCGCGCTGCGCGCCACCGCCACACCCGCCGGGTTCCGTCTGCGGTCCGCCGGTGTCCTCGGCCTGTGTCTGCTCGGTCATCTGCTGCCGCTGCTGCCCGCCGCACTCCTCACCGGCGCCGCACCGGCCACCCTGCTGCTGCTCGCGGCCACTTTGTGGACCGCCCTGCTCCTCCAGGCGTTCGGGGCCGCCTGGCCACCGGCCGCCCTCTGTACCGCCGCGGCGGCCGGCGCCGGCGCGGCCACGCTGCTGCGCCTGCCCCCGGGCCCTGCCGCCCTGCCGCTGTGCTGCGGCGCCGCCGCGCTGTGTCTCGTCGCGCACGCGCTGTGGCTGCTCGGCAGCCCCGCCCGGCACGCCTGATCCGACCAACCCACCGGAAGGACTGACCAGTTGACCTCCGCACCGCTCGCCGCCGTCACCGGAGCCGAGGGCTTCATCGGCTCCCACCTCACCGAGGCCCTCGTCGCCCGCGGACACCGGGTCAGAGCCATGGCCCAGTACAACTCCTTCTCCTCCTACGGCTGGCTGGAGACCCTCGCCCCCGACGTACTCGACCACGTGGAGATCGTCCTCGGTGACGTCCGCGACCCCGGCTCGGTCCGTGCCCTGCTCGAAGGCGCCGACACCGCCTACCACCTGGCGGCCCTGATCGCGATCCCGTACTCCTACCGGGCCCCGCACAGCTATGTGGAGACCAACGTCACCGGCACCCTCAACGTCCTCGAGGCCGTACGGGCGCTCGGCACGCCCCGGCTCGTGCACACCTCCACCAGCGAGACCTACGGCACCGCCCGGACCGTGCCCATCACCGAGGACCACCCCATCAACACCCAGTCCCCGTACGCCGCTTCGAAGGCGGGCGGGGACCGGCTGGCGGACAGCTACCACGCGAGCTTCGCCACCCCGGTCGTGACCCTGAGGCCGTTCAACACCTTCGGGCCGCGCCAGTCGATGCGCGCGGTCATCCCCACCGTCATCGGCCAGGTCGCCGCGGGGGAGCGCACCCTCACCCTCGGCGACCTGCGCCCCACCCGCGACTTCACCTTCGTCAGGGACACCGCGCAGGCCTTCCTCGCCGTCGGCACCGCGCCCGCCGAACAGGTCGTCGGCCGTACCTTCAACGCCGGTACGGGCGGCGAGATCTCGGTCGGTGACCTCGTCGCACTCATCGGCAAGGTCATGGACACCGCCCTCGACGTGCGCGAGGACCCCGACCGGATCCGGCCCGCCAACTCCGAGGTGATGCGGCTCGTCGCCGACGCCACCCGGCTCACCGAGGCCACCGGCTGGGCACCCGCCCACACCCTCGAACAAGGCCTCGCGCACACCGTGGAGTTCTTCCGCGACCCGGCCAACCTGGCCCGCTACAAGACCGGCATCTACAACATCTGACCCGTCCGGCACGTCACGTCCTCTTCGAAGGAGAAGCCCATGCACGCAGTGATCCTGGCGGGAGGCAAGGGCGTCCGGCTGCGGCCCTACACCACCGCGCTGCCCAAGCCGCTCGTCCCCATCGGCGACCAGCACGCCATCCTGGAGATCGTGCTGCGCCAGCTGTCCGCGTCCGGCTTCACCCGCTGCACCCTCGCGATAGGCCACCTCGGCCAGATCATCCGTGCCTACGTCGGCGACGGCTCCCAGTGGGGCATGGCGGTCGACTACGCCACCGAGGACAGCCCGCTCGGCACCCTCGGCCCCCTGCTCCACCTCAGAGACCGCCTGCCCGACACGTTCCTCGTGATGAACGGCGACGTCCTCACCGACCTCGACTTCGCCGACGTACTGCGCAGGCACCGGGAGTCCGGCGCGCCGCTGACCATCGCCACCTACGCCCGCAAGGTGCACATCGACTTCGGCGTCCTGACCACCGACGCCAGCAAGGTCGTCGCCTTCACCGAGAAGCCCAGCATGGACTACCGCGTCTCCATGGGCGTCTACGGCCTCAGCCGCGCCACCCTCGACGGCTACACGGCGGGCCTGCCGCTCGGCTTCGACGAACTCGTCCTCGACCTCCTGCGCGGCCAGAACCCGCCGCACGCCTACGAGTTCGAGGGCTACTGGCTGGACATCGGCCGCCCCGACGACTACGACCGGGCCAACGCCGAGTTCACCAGCCGCAAGTCCCTCCTGCTCAAGGGAGCCTGACTACGCATGCGCATTCTCGTCCTGGGCGGCACCGGATACCTGGGCCGCCATGTGGCCGCGCGGCTGCGCGCGCTGCCGGGCGCGCAGGTCCTCGACGCCGGCCGCTCGTCCCGCGCCGAGTTCGGCGTCGACCTCGCCGCCGACCGGCCGGAGCGGCTCGCGAAGACCCTGGCCGCGGCCGCGCCCGACACCGTGGTCAACTGCGCGGGCGCCACCGGCGGCGACCCGCTGACCCTGGCCGAGGCCAACGCCCGTGGCCCCGCCCTGCTGTGCGCCGCGCTGCGCGAGTCGGCACCCACGGCCCGGCTGGTGCACCTGGGTTCGGCCGCCGAGTACGGTCCGGGTGCGCCGGGCACCCCGGTCAGCGAGTCGGCACCGGCCTGCCCGGTCACCCTCTACGGCGCCACCAAGCTCGCGGGCACGGTCGCGGTCACCACCTCCGCCCTGGACGGGGTGGTGCTACGGGTCGGCAACCCGGTGGGCCCCGGCGCGCCCGTGGCGAACCTGCCCGGCCGGGTGGCCTCGCTGCTCCGCTCGGCCGCGCCGGGCCCCGAGGCGGTGCTGCGCCTCGGCGACCTGTCCGCCCACCGCGACTTCGTCGACGTACGTGACGTCGCCCGGGCGGTCGCCCTGGCCGTCACCGTGCCCGGCCACCTCCCGCCCGTGCTCAACATCGGCGGCGGAACGGCCGTAGCCGTACGGGAGTTGGTCCATGGGCTGGCCCAACGGTCGGGATTCCAGGGCAGACTGGAGGAGGGCACGGGCGGATCCACCCGCTCGGCCCGGGTGTCGTGGCAGTGTTCCGACATCACCGCCGCCGAGCGCGCCCTCGGCTGGCGTCCCGTCCACGACCTGGACGACTCCCTGGACGCGCTGTGGGCGGCCACCGCACAGAGCGGACCGCTGCCATGAGTCTGCTGGTCCCGCTGTATGTGCACCCGGCCGAGGACCCCGGGGCCTGGCACCGGCTGATCACCGCGGCCGCCCGCACCTACGCGGTCGTCCTGAACCCGGCGAGCGGACCCGGCACCGCCCCGGACCCCGCGTTCACGTCCGTGGCCCGGGCGTTGCACGCGGCCGGAGCCCGGCTGCTCGGATACGTCGACACCGACTACGGCGTCCGGGACCGGGACCGCATCACCGAGGAGGTACGCCGGCACCAGTCCTGGTACGCGGTGGACGGCTGCTTCCTCGACCGGGTCACCGCCACCCGGGAGGGCCTGCCCGCCTGCCGCCGCCTGGTCCGGGAGATCCGGCGGCTCGGCGCGGCCACCGTCGTGCTCAACCCGGGCGTCCACCCCGCCCCCGGATACGCCCGTCTGGCCGACCTCACCATCACCTTCGAGGGCCACTGGTCCACGTACGCCGGGGCGTTCACCCGGCCCGCCTGGACGGGCCGGCATCCGCCCGACCGGTTCTGCCATCTCGTCCACGGCGTCCCCGAGGCCCTCGTCCCGCTCGCCGTGCGCACCGCGCACGAGCGGGGCGCGGCGGTGTGCGGGCCGGTGACCGGCGAACCGCCCAACCCATGGGCCCAGTTGACGCCGGCGCTGTCCGGGGAGGACGGTTGACCAGCGGGAACGGTGTGCGAAGCTGCGTGGGTCAGCACTCACGCAACGCAGGAGAGCCGTCTTCATGGCCATCATCCACCACACCACGCTCAAGCCCACGAAGCTGGAGCTGCTCACCGACTGGCTGCCCACCCGCCCCTGGTACCGCGGCGGCCCGGACGCCCCGGTGCTGACCAAGTCCGGCGGCTTCCGGCTGGACGACCCCGCGGGCGAGGTCGGCATCGAGTTCATGGTGGCCACGGACACCTCCACCCCCGAACCGACCGCCTACCTCGTCCCGTTGACCTACCGCGGCGCGCCGCTGGAGGGGGCGGAGCACGCCCTCATCGGCACGATGGAGCACGGGGTGCTGGGCAGGCGCTGGGCCTACGACGGCTGCCACGACCCGGTGCTGGTCGCCGAGTTGCTCTCCCTGATCACGGGCCAGGCCCAGGCGCAGGCCCAGAGCATCGACGACACCCCCGACCACGAGGTGACCTTCTCCTACACCGGCGCCCCCTTCACCCCGGACGGCTCCACGCCCGAACCGGCCGACGACCACGAAGGCACCCGCCTGCCCGCCCCGCACGGCGCGACCCTGCACGTGCACCGGGTCCTGACCCCCGTCACCGGGACGGCGCCACTGCGCCCCGAAGGCGCGATCGGCCATGTGGCACGCGGCTGGCAGGCGCCGGACGGCACTGCGGCGGCCGCGCTCTTCATGACGCTGCGCACGGCCTGATCCGGCACCTCCGCACGCGACTCCGCCCCGCGCTTCTGGCATGGCCCGATCAAATCTGACAGGCTTTCGCCAGTTCGACAGTCCGCGCCCTGGCCTGAGGGCGCGGGGCACCTCTCGGTGCAACGATCACGCAAGCCCGTTCGCGGCCGTCCCGGCGCACCCCAGCCGGCCGGCCGCCACCGAGCAGGCCGGGAATCCCGGCCGCCGCAAAGGAGAAGCGTGTGAGAACGACCCCCCACAAGGCCCTCGGCGCCGGTGTGCTCACCGTCGCCGCGCTGGCCGCCTTCGTGCTCCCCGGCACCCCCGCCATGGCCCGGCCCGCCGCGGCCCCCGCGGCCTGCACTCCGGTGCAGGCCGTCGGCAACGGCGGATTCGAGAACGGCACGTCGTCCTGGACCACGTCCTCGCCCGCGGTGATCACCGGCCGCGCCGGACAGACCGCCCACGGCGGCAGCTCCTACGCCTGGCTGGACGGCACCGGCAGCACCCACACGGACACCCTGTCCCAGCGCGTCACGATCCCGGCCGGCTGCGACCGGGCCACCCTGACCTTCTGGTTGCACATCGACACGGCCGAGACCACCTCGTCCACCCCGTACGACAAGCTCACGGCCAAGATCGGCAGCACGACGCTGGCCACGTACTCGAACCTCGACAAGAACACCGGGTACGTGCAGAAGTCGATCGACGTGTCGGCGTACACGGGGCAGACCGTCAGCCTTTCCTTCACCGGGACCGAGGACTCCAGCCTCCAGACGAGCTTCGTGCTCGACGACATCGCGCTCGACACCTCCGGCGGCAGTGCGCCGGGCGACTCCACCCGCACCCCGGCCGCGCCGTCGTACACCGTGAACCTCAGCAGCGACACGACCGGCACCGAGTGGACCGGGCACGAGAGCGCGACCTTCACCAATGCCTCGGCCACCGCGCTGAGCGAGGTCTACCTGCGGCTGTGGGACAACTACCACGGCACCTGCGATGCCATGCCGATCCGGGTCACGAACCTCACCGGCGGCTCGGCCGAGGCGCCCACCGTGGACTGCACCGCCCTCAAGGTCGACCTGCCGGCCCCGCTCGCCCAGGGGCAGAGCACGACCATCGGATTCGACCTCGGCATCACCGTGCCGAGCGGCGCCGACCGCTTCGGCCACGACGGTGCCTACAGCTTCATCGGCAACGCCCTGCCGGTCCTCGCCATCCGCGACAGCTCCGGCTGGCACCTGGATCCGTACACCAACAACGGCGAGTCCTTCTACTCCCTGGCCGCCGACTTCAAGGTGACCCTGGACCACCCCAGCAGCCTGCTGGTCCCGGCCACCGGCACCTCCAGCGACACCCCCGGAGCCGGCGGCCGTACGGTGACGACGGCGACGGCGTCGAAGGTCCGTGACTTCGCCTGGGCCGCCGGGCCCTTCACCAAGATCTCCGGGACCTCGTCGGCCGGTGTCGCGGTGAACGTCTACTCCGTCTCGGGCATCAGCTCCTCCAGCGCCCAGTCCATGCTCAGCACCGCCAAGAGCGCCGTGGACGCCCACGCGGGCCGCTTCGGCGCCTACCCCTACGGGGAGCTGGACGCCGTCCTCGACAACAACTACTGGTTCGGCGGCATGGAGTACCCCGGGTTCGTCCTGGACGTGGTCAGCAGCACCGCCCTCACCCATGAGATCGGCCACCAGTGGTGGTACGGCATCGTGGGCGACGACGAGTACAACAGCCCCTGGCTGGACGAGGCGTTCACCGACTACGCCACCGACCTCGCCCTCGGCAAGACCGGTGCCAACTGCTGGAACAGCGTCTCCTGGGCCTCCGCCGACGAGAAGATCACCAACTCCATGGCCTACTGGGACGCGCACTCCTCGCGCTACTCCACCGTCGTCTACGGCTACGGCAAGTGCGCCCTGCACGACCTGCGCCGCGTACTCGGCGACACCGCCATGGCCAAGCTGCTGAAGGACTACGCGACCGCGCACTGGTACGGCGTGTCGACCACGCCCGAGTTCAAGGCCGCCGCCCAGGCCGCCACGAGCACCGACCTGACCTCCTTCTGGACCCAGCACCGCATCGACGGCTGACAGCGACGGCCGATCCGGTGAGGGCCGGTCGCGCAGGGCGCCCCGGGTGTCCCACGCGACCGGTCCGCACGCGACCGGTGCCATCCATACGGACCAAGCAGGGCCCGGTATGGCCTCGTTGGGCGGTATCCGGAGTGCGGCGCGGCCCGACAGCCGGTCAGATGGGAACGTGCGAACCTCCATATCCCTTCAGCGCGGCCGATCCCACCTGGCCCTCACCGGCGCCCTGACCGGCCTCCTCCTCTCCGTGTCCACTCCCGCGGCCCTGGCCGCGTCGGTGCCGGACGTACCCCCGCGCGGCAGCGCGTACATGGGCATGGGCGTCCTCGCCCACGACGGAAGCCACGACGACCCGGACGACCCGCTCGTGCCGCGAGTGACCCAGACCGAAGGCGTGGACGTCTCCAGCTACCAGGGAAACGTCGACTGGCGGGGCCTGTGGGGCGACGGCACCCGGTGGGCCTACACGAAGGCCACCGAGGGCACGAGCTACAAGAACCCCTACTTCACCCAGCAGTACAACGGCCCGTACAACACCGGGATGATCCGCGGCGCGTATCACTTCGCCACCCCGGACACCTCCGGCGGCAGTGCTCAGGCCGACTACTTCGTGAAGCACGGCGGCGGCTGGTCCAAGGACGGCAAGACCCTGCCCGGCGCCCTCGACATCGAGTGGAATCCGTACGGCGGCGACTGCTACGGCAAGTCCCACAGCGGGATGGTCAGCTGGATCCGCGACTTCCTGAACCGCTACCGGTCACTCACCGGACGCGACGCCGTCATCTACACCGCGACCAGCTGGTGGAGCAGCTGCACCGGGAACTACGGCGGCTTCGCGGCGAACAACCCGCTGTGGATCGCCCGCTACGCCTCGAGTGCCGGGACGCTGCCGGCTGGCTGGTCGACCTACACGATGTGGCAGTACACCTCCACCGGGAAGACGGTCGGGGACCACGACCGGTTCAACGGCGGAGCGGACCGGCTGAAGGTCCTCGCGACGGGGTGAGCCGCTCCGGCTGCCCGGGCAGGGGTGAGGTGGACTCACCCCTGCGGGCGGTGACCGCTCAGCCGGTGGTCAGGAGAACACGACCGAGCGGAGCTTGAGCCGGTCGCCCAGGACCTTGCCGGGGTTCATGACGTAGTAGGTGCCGCCCTCGCAGCCCGGGTCGAGGAAGACGACGGCGGTGGCGTCCGTCTTGTTCTGCGGCGCGTAGGCGGACTCTTCGCCCGTCGCCCCGGGCAGGTCGATGCACTCCCCGCTCTTCGGGTCGGCGAGCGTGGCGATGTGCCGGGCGCCGTCCGGGCCGGTGTACGAGTACTGGAAGGATCCGGTCGCCGCGGAGGCCGACGTCGGCAGGGTGATGACGAGGGCCAGCGAGCCGGCGGCACAGGCCAGAGCGGTGCGCAGACGCATGTGCGCGGTCCTTTCGGGGGTGGGTGACGGCAACGTGATCGTCACTGCCCTCCGCCGTGCGGTGATATGCGCGGATCATCCGGATGAGGGACCAGCAGGGCCATGACGCCCTGGCGGGCGACGGTCACGAAGGCCTGGAGCCGGACCGCGGCCAGGGTCATAATTGGCACGTGTAACCTTGAGGAGGTGGACACCAGCCCGGGAAGCGGTGGGGAACCATGGCGAGGAAAGCGGCCGCGGCCGTCACGAGTGCGGATGTCGCACGGCTGGCGGGCGTCTCCCGGGCCACCGTCTCCTTCGTGCTGAACAACACGCAGGCGCATCGGGTCAGCGAGCCCACCCGCGCGAAGGTCCTCGCCGCGGCGGACACCCTCGGCTATGTGCCGCACGCCGCCGCCCGCTCCCTGCGGGCCGGCCGCACCAACCTGGTGCTGATCCCGGCCGCCGTGTCCGCCGTCGGCCGTCTGGTGAGCGGCTGGATCGACGAGCTGCACACGGAGCTGGAGCGGTACGGGTACACCGCCGTCCTGCACGCCGGGCGGTACGCCGACCCCGCCACCGCTGCCCGCGCCTGGGCCGAACTGCGCCCCGGCGCGGTCCTGGCGCTGGACGGCGCGAGCCTCACCCCGGCGGGCGCCCAGGTGCTGCGGCGCGCCGGCGTGCACGCGCTGATGGCCCTCGCGCCCCAGCCGGTCGAGGGTGTGTACACGGTCATCTTCGACCACCGGCGCGTGGGCGTGCTCGCCACCGAGCACCTCGTCGCCGGGGGGCGGCGCCGCATCGGTGTCGTCATGCCGCGCGAACGCGGCCTGTCCGCGTTCGCCGAACCCCGGCTGGCCGGCGCGCGGAGCGTGGCCGCCCGGACGCCCGCGATCGTGACGGCCGTGGACATGGAGCACACGCACGCGTGCGCCGTCGAGCTGGCGCACGACTGGGCGGCGCGCGGCCTGGACGGCGTCTTCGCCTACAACGACGAATACGCCGCGCTGCTGCTGCACGCCCTGCGGGACGCGGGTGTCGACGTGCCCGGCGAGGTCGCCGTCGTCGGCTGCGACGACCTCGTGACGGCGGCCCTGCAGCGCCCGCCCCTCACGACGGTCCGGCTGGACGCGCCGCCGGCCGCGCAGCTCGCCGCGGCCCTGCATGACCTGATCGAGACCGGCACCGCCGCACCGCTGCCGGCGGTCGAGCCCGTGCTCGTGCGCCGCGAGTCCGCCTGACGGCCCGCCGCGGCCCGCCGGGTGCCGCCGCCGGTCAGGCGGTCAGATGACCGCGCAGGAAGTCCACGCTGTGGGCCACGATGTCGGGCACCTCCGCCGAGCCGAGGAAGATGTGGTCGGCCCCCTCGACAGGCCGCAGTGTGACCTCGCCGCCCGCGGCCGTGAGCGCCCGGGCGAGGGTCTCGCTCTGGCCGTAGGACACCACCTGGTCCTGCAGGCCGTGGACCAGCAGGAACGGCGGCGGGGTGGCGCCCGTCGTGTACGTGACCGGGGCGGCCGCACGCGCCCGCTCCCGGCGCTCCTCCTCGGGCCCGCCGAGCAGGGTGGTGATCGGGTCCGGGTACGACGGCTCGCCCGGCAGGTGCGGCAGCGGGTGGGCGACGAGCGGCTCGATGTCCGACACGCCGTACCAGTCGACGACGGCCCGTACCGCGCTGTCCTCGTCCGTTACGCCCTCGCGTCCCTCGAGGCCGGCGCCGTGCGCGTCGGCGCGCACCAGCCCGGCCAGCGCGGCGAGATGACCGCCGGCCGACTCGCCCCAGACGCCGATCCGTTCCCCGTCGATGCCGAGGTCGCCCGCGTGGCGCCGGACGTACCGGATGGCGGCCTTGACGTCGTGCAACTGCGCGGGAAACGGGGCCTCGAGGCTGTGCCGGTAGTCGACGCTCACCAGGGCGAGGCCGGCGCCGAGGACCGTTCCGTGCAGCAGCTCCGCCGGCACCGTCGGCGGGGGATAGCGCCGGTCGCCCTCCAGCCAGCCGCCGCCGTGGATCCACACGACGGCCGGGACGGGTCCTTCGGCGGGCGGTACGTGGACGTCCAGCAGACGTGGCCGGTAGCCGGGCGAGGTGGCGTAGGACAGCCCGTCGAAGCGGCGCACGCCGTCGGCGGTGGTCACGGCGGGGGTGGGGGCGCGGAACGGGGGCGGCGGCCAGCCCGTGTCGAGCTGGGCGGGGGCGGCTGAGGTCATGGCGGGGCCTTCCGTCGGCGGCCTGGGTCCAGCGCGATGTTACACGTGTAACTCTCACGGGAGCGAGACCCTGCGGGGGAGGCTTTCAGCCGTGTTCCTCGGGCGCGGGCGCGGGGGCGGGTGCAGGTGCGGGCGAGAGCGTGCCGCCAGCGGACCGGCAGCGCCTCGAGCGGGCTCGTCAATGCCCTCGGAGCGGCGCCACAGGGTGCCGGGCGCGGTGCGGCGATGGGCCGGGCGGCCGATTTCGCGCCGTTTCACGTGGTTCGCCGGACACGCCGTGGATGCGCGGTTAGCGTGTGCGCGCACGGTTCGCGGGAGAGTGGACCGGCGTCGTCCCGCCCGTCGACAAGGGGGATTCACCCATGGACTTACTGCGCAGACCGCTCGCGCGACTGGCTGTCGCGCTGCTCGTGGGCGCCGGTCTGGTGCTGGCCGGTTCAGGCGCCGCGAGCGCCACGGCGAGCGCGGAGATACCGGCTCCCAGCGAGGGCGGCATCTCGGCCACGGTGACGTTCCACGGCGCCGTCGTCCCACAGCCGTACCAGCCGGATCCGAACGCCGCCTTCGGTGACCACAAGTGCCAGTTGATCTACCACGACTACGACCCGACGCCTGGCTGCGGCGGCTTCAAGCTCGACTTCACCCTGCACAACGTCCGCGCTCAGCCGGGCTACACCGCCGGTCTCAGCAGCACGGCCACCTGGTTCGACGGCTACGCCGACACCGCCCGCACCTTCGGCTGTCTGCGGCCCGACGGCACGTTCGACCACAGCACCGGCTTCGTCGTGCGCACCGCACACCAGGAGCTGATGCGCACCTACTACCTCGCCGAGGCCAACTGGGTGCTCTCCGCCCTGCGTTCGGACCCGACCCGGGACGCGGGCCCGTCCTACTTCATGAACTTCCCCGCGGTGCAGGTGAACTGCCCCGACGGCATGACGCCGACCCAGTACGGCCTGAAGGTCACGAACGTCAGCCTCACGATCGCCGACGACAACGTCTTCGGCCACACCACCTGGAGCACTCCCGGCCCGTTCTACGCCTAGGTGTGCTGTCCGGACAGGTTGGTGACGCGGCTGGCTGGTGGTTGGCCGCCGGTGCTGACGCTGACCGACCGGTGGCCGGCCTGTTCACAGCAGGGGCGAGCGGACGGCTGCTGCTCAGGGGGACCCCCGGGAGGCGCGAAGTGCCGGGAGGCACCGGCTGACCGCCCTCGGACACGGCCGTAACCTCGAGGTGTGTCCGAGATCGAGATCCTTCAGCTGCTGGTCTCCCCGATGCACCGGCTCGCGGGCCGCCCCGGCGACGGGATGCCCGGGCTGCCGCCGGGTGACCTGGTGACGACGGCCGAGGTGCGCGCCGGACTGGGCCTCGTCGGAGACCGGTACTTCAACCACCCCGCGCACCGCAACGCCTCGCTCACCCTCATGGCCGTCGAGCGGCTCCCGCGGCTCGGGCCGGACGAGCCGGACCTGCTCCGCACCCGGCGCAACGTCCTGCTGCGCGGGGTCGACATCGACGCCTACGTCGGCGCGACCGTCTTCCTGGACTGCGGTACCGGCCCCGTGGAACTGGCGGTGCGCAGCGCGGCCCGGCCCTGCGCCTGGATGGACACCACCCTCGGCCCCGGCGCCCAGCGCGCGCTGCGCGGCGGCGGGGGAGTGCGCTGCCGCCCCCTCACCGACGGCACCCTCACCGTCGGCCCGGCCCTGTTCGGGGTGCGGGAACCGGGCCCCGCATAGGCACGGTCAGGCAGGCGGTTCCCCACCGGACGGCAAGTGGACTGCGATGTGGACCAGTTGGGCCGGTACGGGGCACGAGTCACGGTGGTACCGCGCGCAGCGCGCGCAGCACCGCCCAGACGACCGAGACCATCGGGACCGCCACGATGGCACCGATCACCCCCGCGATGATGCTCCCGGCGATGACCGACACGGCGATGACGAGCGGGTGCAGCCGGACCGCCCAGCTCATCACCAGCGGATGCAGCACATGGCCTTCCAGCTGGCCGATCACCACGATCAGCGCCAGCACGGCCACCGCCGTCAGCGGTCCACGCCCCGCCAGCGCGACGATCGTCGCGACACTGAGTGCCACCGGCGAACCCACCAGCGGGACGAACGCCGCGAAGAACTCCAGCAGGGTCAGCGGCAGCGCCAGCGGCACCCGCAGCCCCAGCAGCGCGATCCCGACGAGCACGGCGTTGGTGGCGGCCACGATGATGATGCCGCGCGTGTACCCGGCGAAGGCCCGCCAGGCCGCCCGCCCCGCCCGGTCCCAGGCCGGGCGGGCGCCGCTCGGCAGCAGCTGGTCGCGCATCCAGCCCCACAGGCACTCGCCGGAATGGATGAAGAACACCGAGGCGAACAGCGCGAGCGCGCCCCCGGTGACCACCTCGACCGCCCGGCTCAGCCCGCTCACGGCGTTGCTGAGCAGGCTCGAGCGATGCGTCGAGATGTAGTGCGTCACCTGGCCCTGCAGCTCGGAGAGCCGGCCGGGGCTCAGCCGGAACGGCGGCCGCTGCAACCACTGCTCGATCCGGTGCACACCACCCCGGAACTCACCCGCCAGCCGCCCCGACTCGCCCGCCACCGCGTTGCCCACCAGGGCGAGCAGTGTCAGCAGGAGCAGCACACTGCCCACCAGCGCGACGGCGACGCACAGCGGGCGTGGCAGGAAACGGTCGAGCAGATCCGTCAGCGGGCGCAGCACTGAGGTGATGATCAGCGCCAGGAACAGGGCCGCGGCGATGAGCTGGAAGCTGCCGAGGAGGCTGAAGACGCCGTAGACGACGATGCCCACGAGGATGAGCCGCCAGGCGTAGGCCGCCGCGATCCTCAGCCACGGCACCGTCCGCTCGGCCACCGCAACCGCCACCGGCACCGGCACCGGGCTCGGGCGTGCGGCCGCCGGGAGCCGCACGGAGTAGGCGGGCCGGCTGCCCCGCACACCCCCCGTCCGGCGCCGTCCGCCCGGCCCCGCCGCCCGCCGACGCGCATCGCCCACCACCGCTCACGGCTCCTTTCCGTCACCACAGCTGACGGTCGGTCACATCTAGAGAACCGTAAGCGCCCGGCGGGGAGGGGCTCGTACAACGCGCCCGTGCGCTCAGGAGCCCGCCCGGCGGGCGGGCGAGGACGGCCCGTGGAAGACGACCATGGGGCTTCACAATCCCGGGCGTTGAACCCAGCTTCGAAACATTCGAATAGGGGTGGGCGGAATCCGATCTTGATGTTCGAAATATTCGAAACCTCCTTTTGTTGCTTCCCCACCCAGGCGCTTTCACCTGCAAAAATCGAGATCATCTCGCCTGCCTGCGGATGCGAATGTTTCGAAACATATACCGAAACTGTTGACAGTCGACGAGGGCAGACGAACACTCCCCACCACGCACCCCCACCGGCCACACGAGGAGGAGGCATCGCATGAACGCGTTCGACCATGCCCTGAGCCGCAGGAGCGCCGGCGCCCTGCTGCTGGGCGCCGCGGCCGGGCTGGCGCTGCCCGGCACCGCACGCGCCGCCACGGTCATCACCACGAACCAGACCGGCACCAACAACGGCTACTACTACTCGTTCTGGACCGACGCACAGGGCACGGTCTCCATGACCCTGGGCTCCGGCGGCAACTACAGCACCAGCTGGCGCAACACCGGCAACTTCGTCGCCGGCAAGGGCTGGAGTACCGGCGCCCGCAGGAACGTGACCTATTCGGGCAGCTTCAACCCGTCCGGCAACGGCTACCTGTCCCTGTACGGCTGGACGTCGAACCCGCTCGTCGAGTACTACATCGTCGACAACTGGGGCACCTACCGGCCCACGGGCACGTACAAGGGAGCCGTCACCAGCGACGGCGGTACGTACGACATCTACGAGACGACGCGGTACAACGCCCCGTCCGTCGAGGGCATCAAGACCTTCAACCAGTACTGGAGCGTGCGGCAGTCGAAGCGGACGGGCGGCACCATCACCACCGGCAACCACTTCGACGCCTGGGCCCGGGCCGGGATGACCCTCGGCAGCTTCAGCTACTACATGATCCTCGCGACCGAGGGGTACCAGAGCAGCGGCAGCTCCACCATCACGGTGACGTCATGAGGGCCGCACCGCGGCACTGGTTACGTCCGCTGACGGCGACCGCGGCCGCCGTCGCACTGGCCGCCGCCGCTGTACTCACCGCCGGCACCGCCCCCGCCCACGCGGCCACCTGCGGCGGTTATGCCGGACTCACCTTCGACGACGGCCCGTCCAACGCCCACACCCCGGCCCTGTTGAGCGCACTCAAGCAGTACGGGCTGCGGGCCACGGTGTTCAACGAGGGCCAGTACGCGGCCGCTTACCCCGCCCAGGTCCGGGCCGAGGCGGCCGCCGGGATGTGGATCGGCGACCACAGCTACACCCACCCGCATCTGACCGGGCTGAGCCAGGCGCAGATCGACTCCGAGATCTCCCGCACCCAGCAGGCGATCGCCGCGGCCGGCGGCGGTACGCCCCGGCTGTTCCGCCCGCCGTACGGCGAGACCAACGCCACGGTCCGGGCGGTGGCGGCCAAGTACGGTCTGACGCAGGTCATCTGGGACGTGGACTCGCAGGACTGGAACGGCGCGAGCACCGACGCCATCGTCCAGGCCGTGTCCCGGCTGACCAACGGCCAGGTCATCCTCATGCACGAGTGGCCGGCCAACACGCTCGCCGCGATCCCGCGCATCGCCCAGACCCTGGCGAGCCGCGGTCTGTGCGCGGGCATGATCTCCCCGCAGACGGGCCGGGCCGTCGCACCGACGGGCTGAACCGGCCCGTTTCCCCGTCGGTACGGTGCTTCCCCACCGTGCCGACGGGCTTCGCACGCTCCCTCGTGCCGCACGCGCGCCACCCGCGCGGCCCGCGCCGGTGCGCGCCGCCGGATCGACCGCGCACTTCGGCGGGCCGCCGCATAAGGATCGCGCGGGATGGCTGTTCAAATGTCAACAGAACGGTCGGTGTCCGCGCCCTCGCCGGGCCGGTGCCGCGGCGCGTGAACCGCCGGCCTCCGGGGTGGACCGCTCGCCCCGAACTTGTCTGGTCAAGTTTGGTCGTGGTTCTTCCGCTCGACAGCGGCGGCCGTTACTCATGTCCCGTTCATCGCGCACAGTCAGGCCGTGGGGCGACAGGTCCTCACGGCATCCTCAGCAACGGGACGAGGTACCACGTATGCGACTGCGCTGGAGATCCCTCGGCGGGCTGCTCGCCCTCCTCGGCGCACTCATCGTCTCCGCTCCGGCACCCGCCCAGGCGGCCGGGAGCAGCGGCAACCTCATCGTCAACGGCGATGCGGAGAGCGGCGGTTACTGCACCAGCGACTGGTCGGCCGCCACCACGGTGCCCGGCTGGACCACCGAGGCCGGCGGCCCGGACGTCATGTGCCACAGTGTCGCCTCCTTCGGCCTGCCCGGCGACGGCCAGGCCCCCGGCAAGGCCTTCTTCGGGCCGGGCAACTTCGGCGACGGAGCGATGACCCAGACCGTCGACGTCTCCTCGGCCGCCTCGGCCGTCGACGCGGGCGCAGTGCACTACAACCTCTCCGGCTGGCTCGGCGGCTGGACCACCTACGGCGGCTACGTCGCCGTAGGCCTGCACTTCCACGACGCCGGCGGTCACCCCCTCGGCGCCACCGCCAAGCTGCCCACCGTCTCCGCGTCCGACCGGGGCCTCGCGACCAAGTTCCTCGCGCGCACCGCCACCGGCGCGGTCCCGGCCGGAACCCGGTCGATCCAGGTCGAGGTGCAGTTCCTGTCGACGAGCAACGAGACCGGCTACCTCGACAACCTCGCCCTCACCCTGGACACCCCGGTCACCGCTCCGGCCCCGCTCGCGCCGCCCGCCTCCAGGGTTCCGGGCTACGACCACGTGTTCACGGTCATGATGGAGAACACCGACTACTCCGAGGTCATGAACGACCCGGCGGACACGCCGTACATGCACAGCCTCATGGCCCAGGGCGCCACGCTCACCGACCACCACGCCGTCTACCACCCGAGCGACGAGAACTACCTCGCCGTCGCCGGCGGCGACACCTACGCCAAGGGCGCCACGTACTTCCCGAACATCAACTCCCCCGAGCGCAACCTCGGTGACACCATCGAGGGCGCCGGCAAGACCTGGAAGGCCTACGAGCAGGGCATGGGCACCCCCTGCAACACCAAGAACAACAACGACAGTTACTACCAGCCCGACGACGCGCCCTTCATCAACTACACCGACATCAGCGGTGACGCCACACGCTGCGCGGCCCACCTGTTCGACACCACACAGCTGACCACCGACCTGAAGTCCGCGGCCACCACGCCGGACTTCTCCTGGATCGCCGCCGACGACTACTACGACGGCGAGGCCTCCGGCAACGGCAACGCCACCAGCCTGAAGACCCAGGACGGCTGGCTGAAGCAGACCCTCGCGCCGGTCCTCGCCTCCCCCGCCTGGACCCAGCAGCGGTCCCTGCTCATCCTGACCTGGGACGAGAGCCAGAGCGAGGCCTACGACCACGTGGCCACCACGGTCCTCGGCTCCCAGGGAACCGTCCCGGCCGGCACCAGCAGCCCGGCCCACTACGACCACTACGGCATCGCCCGCACCATCGAATCCGCCCTCGGCCTGCCCGGCCTCACGGCCAACGACACCTATGCCACCCCGCTCAACGCCGCGTTCGCACCGTCCACCGCGACGGCACCGACGCTCACCGGCGGCCTGGACGCGGTCGCGAACGGCGGCAACGTCACCTTCCGCTACGCGGTGGCGTCGACGGCCCAGGCGAACGCCAAGAACTGGATCGGGATCTACCCGGCCGGCGTCACCCCCGGCAAGCAGTCGTCGCTCACCTGGTCCTACGCCCCGAACGCCAGCGGCGCCCTCACCTTCTCGACCGGAAAGCTGAGCGGCGCGGGGACGTACGACGTGTACTACCTCGCCGACGACGGCTACTCGGTCCTGGCCGGACCGTTCTCCCTGACCGTCGGCTGACCGCTCACGACGGACAACGGGCCCACGCGCCGCCGCCGGCGGGACAGCCCACGGATCCTCACCCCGTGACAGGCTGATTCCACCGCCGTCTCCACCCGGCCGGCGCGTGGGCCCGGTCGTTCACAGGCCCAGGGAGATGGCCACGCGGGTCAGCTCGGCCGTGTTGGTGATGTTGAACTTGGCCCGGATCCGGCGCAGATAGGCGTCCACGGTGTGCGTGGACAGGCCCATGTGCCGGGCCGTCTGGAGGTAGGTGCGGCCGGCGGCGATGTGCCGCAGCGTCTCCCGCTCGCGGGGCGCCAGCGCGGGCAGGGGAGCGGCAGCGCAAGCGGGCGCGGGAGCTTCGGAGTGCGGCGTGGCGAGAATGGCACCCATGAGGCTGTCCTCCGGCGAGAAATCTGACCGATAAGGGTGATTTGCCCTAGTTCCTCCACGCTGTGCGCCGTACTTCATGACTCCGTCCGTCGACTGTCACAGGCACGTCACAGCAACGGGGAACCGGGTTCGGGCCACGTCGGGCAAGACCGGCCCGGTGGTCCGGTGGGCGCCACCCGGCACCCGGGGGGCGGAAACGTCGTACGGGTTCGGCGGGCGGCGGCGTGTACGCGCGGCCCGGTCGCGCCGCTCGCTTATCGTCGGCCAGACACCGACATCCGGAGTGATTATGGAAAAAACGGATGAATTGGTTGGTGTGGCCGAGGGCGTGACGGTCGTGGCCGTCGACCCGCCCGTGCGCCGCATCCGGCCGTGGCCGCACGGCGCCGCCTTCGCGATCGCGGCCTGCGGCACGGCCGTGCTCCTGCTCGCCGGCGCCTCGTGGCTGAACCAGCCGGCCGTCCAGGCCTGGCGCACCGTCTGCCTGGCCATCACCGTCCAGGCGCTCCCCTTCCTGCTGCTCGGCACCGCCCTGTCCGGGGCCATCAACGCCTTTGTGCCGGCCGAGCTGTTCACCAAGGTGCTGCCGAAGCGGGCCGCCCTCGCCGTGCCGGTCGCCGGGGTCGCGGGCGCGGTGCTGCCGGGCTGCGAGTGCGCCTCCGTCCCCGTCGCCAACAGCCTGATCCGGCGGGGCGTCACCCCGGCCGCGGCCTTCGCCTTCCTGTTGTCCGCGCCGGCCGTCAACCCCGTCGTACTGACCGCCACCGCCGTCGCCTTCCCGGGCAACCCCGCGATGGTCGCGGCCCGGCTGCTGGCCTCGCTCGCCACCGCGGCCGTGATGGGCTGGCTGTGGCTCTGGCTGGGCCGGGAGGAGTGGCTGCGGCCCGTCCTGCGGAACCGGCACACCGGCCACCGGCACGGCCGCGGCCGCTGGAACGAGTTCCGGCTCGGTTTCCAGCACGACTTCCTGCACGCCGGCGGTTTCCTCGTCCTCGGCGCCATGGCCGCCGCCACCTTCAACGTCGCGGTGCCGCGCTCGGTCCTCGACACCTTCTCCGGCTCGCCCTGGCTGTCGGTGCTCTTCCTCGCCGGGCTCGCCGTACTGCTGGCGGTCTGCTCGGAGGCCGACGCGTTCGTCGCCGCCTCGCTCGCCGGGTTCTCGCCGACCGCCCGGCTCGCCTTCATGGTGGTCGGCCCGATGGTCGACCTGAAGCTGATCGCCCTCCAGGCGGGCACCTTCGGGCGTGCCTTCGCCTGGCGGTTCTCCACGGCCACCACCGCCGTGGCCGTCGCCGCGAGCGTCCTGATCGGAGGCGCGCTGCTGTGAAACGCCCCGTTCAGACCCTGCTCCTGGCACTGACCGGCATCGGCCTGCTGCACGCGGCCCTGTTCACCGACATCTACCTGCGCTACGTCAAGGCCGGTCTGCGCCCCCTGCTCATCGCGTCCGGAGCGGTCCTGCTGCTGCTCGGCCTGGCGTCGGCGGTCGTCAGGGACGGACGGCGGCAGACGCACGACGCCGGTCACGGCAACGCACACGGGCATGGCAACCCACATGATCGCGGTCGCGATCACGGCCATGACCACTCCGGCGCCCCACGCATCGCCTGGCTGCTGTTCCTCCCGGCACTCAGCCTGCTCTTCTACGCCCCGCCCGCCCTGGGCGCGTACACCGCGGCCCGCTCGAACACCAAGCCGGTCACCGTGCAGAAGGGATTCGCTCCGCTGCCCGCGACCTCACCCCTGCCGCTGACCCTCACGGACTTCACCAAGCGCGTCCAGCAGGACCGCAGCCGGGCCATCAAGAACCACATCGTCCAGCTCACGGGCTTCGTCACCCCGGCCGAGGACGGCGACGGCTGGTACCTGACCCGCATCATCTTCACGTGCTGCGCCGCCGACTCGCAGACCGTGAAGGTCCGCGTGTACGGCACCGAGGCACCGTCCGCCAACACCTGGCTCGCGGTGACCGGCACCTGGCACCCCCAGGGCACCCTGGGCACGAAGACGGCGCGGACGGCGCTCGACGCCAAGGACGTCCGCCCCATCGCCCAGCCGGTGAACGCCTACACCGACGACCTGCCGCTCACGCCGTCCTAGTCCGGCGACCCGCCGTGCACGCCGTCCTGGTCCGGCGACCGGCGGGGCGGCGGCGCAGATCACGGCGGGCTCCTCCGCGGGTGCGGGACGCTCTCTCCTCGCCGGCTCCCGCGTCCCGGGCGCGCGTCGGCACGGCGCGGACGGAGCGGCACCGCGGGGGATCGGTGCCGCTCCTGATTCCACTGTCGCGCATCCCGTGCCGTCCTTTCCAGTGCCGTTCGGTCCTCGTCCGCAAGGCCGGACGGCCCGATTCGCCCACCAGCGCCACCGCCCCTGCTCTGACCTGCGCGGACGCTCCCTGCGCGGCCGTCGTGTCCCGGCGGGGACGGCCCGGTGCGAGGCAGCGCCATGCCCCTCTTCGCTGCCCGCGCCGCCGCGAGCCGGATTGAGGTGCACGATGGAGTCGTGGCACTCCCGCCCGCCCGGCACGGTGGAGAGGAGGCGGTGACGATGACCCGGACACCTCCCTCGGCGGTCACCCCGGTACGGCTGTGGCGGTGGCGGCGCAACCCGCTGCGCCGGCACAGCGACGTCGTCGAGGCCTGGATCGTCCTTGCGACCTGGGTACTTGCGGTCCTGTGCGGAGCCGTCGCCGGCCTCGTGGCGGCGCATGCCTCCGAATCGTCCTACTTGGCCCGCCGGGCCGAGGTGCACGCGTTCTCCGCGGTGCTCACGGACGATTCGGCGCGCACTCCCGCCTCCGGGACCGGCTACGACGACGGACGGGTCTGGGCCACCGTCCGCTGGACGGACGCGCACGGCAGGGTGCACACCGACCGGGCGAAGGTCGCCCCCGGCGATCCCGTCGGCTCCCGGGTCACGGTCTGGACGAACAGCGCGGACCGCGTCGTTTCCCCGCCCGTCACCGGCGCAGCGGCCGACATCCAGGCGGCCCTCACCGGCGTCCTCGTCGCCCCGTCGGCCGGCGCGGCGGTCTGGCTCGCGGGCTGGGGCGTGCGCGCCCGGCTCATCCGGCGGCGCATGGCCGAGTGGGACGAGGAGTGGAAGCAGATAGGCCCCCGCTGGGGCAACCTCAGCGGCGGCCGAGGCTGACCGGACACAGCACGACCCGCGTCAGGGCGGGAAGGGCCACCCGCTTCTCGCGGATCCGGATTGCGCGGTGCACGGCTGCCGGCCGCTTCTCCGCGTCTGTCTCGGTCCTTCCCGCCACTACCAGCACACCACGGAATCCGCCGTTCACCAAGGGGTAGTGCTGCCAACGGGGGGAATGCCGTCGGCCCGGACCCGGGGCCATGTCATTTGGAGTCACCTGGAGTCACCCGAAGCCACCTGAAAGGGTGGTCCCCCCGGCTTCCCTGCGCCCGGGCGCATGACCGGACCCCGGACGGTGAGACATTCGGGCATGGAGAAACCGGCTCCGGGCGACCCGCTCCCGGCCCAGCACACCCCGTCCCCGCTCCCGGCCCAGCACACCCCCTCCCGGCCCCCGGTCGTGTTCACGGCGGACTTCACCTCGGCCAGGCAGTGGGTGGCGGGCCGCTCTTGGGCGTATCCCGGTGGCGGCCCGGTCAACCCGGGCGACGACAAACTCGACCACCTGGTGCCCGACGCCTCCTACTCCCGGTCCGGTGTCTTCAGGGCCACCCGGCGGTCCGACGGCTACTGGGACTCGGGCCTGCTGACGACCGAGGGCAGCGAGGAGGGCTTCACCGTCCGCTCGGGGGACGTGCTGCAGGCCCGGGTACGGCTGCCCCGCGAGGTCGGGGCGTGGCCGGCGATCTGGACCTGGCGCGACGGCGACCAGGAGATCGACGTGTTCGAGTACCACCCGGACCATCCGGACGTCCTCGAGTTCGGCAACCACGTCCGCGGCGCCGGCCACTGCTTCCGCGACGCCGCCATCGGCCCCGGGGCCTGGGTCGACCTGCGCACCGAGTTCGGGGCCCGCTCCGTCGTCTGGTCGGTGAACGGCGTCCGGGCCTTCGCCGACGGCCGGGGCGTGGGGCGGGACTGGCACGCCTGCCTGATCGTCAACCTGTCGGTGTCCGCGGGCCGTTACCACCCGGCCCCCGCTCCACGGACGACGGAGATGACGTACGAGGTGAGCAGTCTCGTCGTACGCCGACGCGGCCGAACAGACCTTGATCACAAAGTTCACTGAACCGCTACAACCCTTGGATCCCTCCGTGTGTCCAGTACATGATCGGCCGGCCGACGGGCCGGTCATGGCCTGTTCCCTCCGAGGAGGAGATTCACCGTGCGCTCAGCCCTGCGTCCCACGGCGGCATGCGTGGCCGCCGCCGCGATCGGCGTCGGCGTTCCCGTGTTCGCCGTACCCGTGGCGCACGCGGACGAGCTCGCCCCGGATCTGGTGGTCTCGGCGCTGCCGAGCGCCGCCCCCAAGCCGGGCGAGGTGTACGACCGGTCTGTCACGGTCACCAACAAGGGCACGGCGGCCGCGCACGGATTCACCTTCCGGATCCGGCTGACCCGCGGCCTCGACTTCCCGCAGCATGCCGACGGCTGCGTCTACTCGACCACCGACGACCAGGTCCGGCAGGCGCTGTGCACGCTGGACACGGTGGTCGAGCCCGGGACCTCGGTGACCACCCCGGTCCGCTTCAAGGCGCTGCCCGAGGCGCTGATGGAGGCCGTCGAGTACGGCACGAGCCCCACCGGCGCGACCCCGGGAGAGGGGTTCGACGACAGCTACCGGCGGCTGACCCTGACCGCGGACAGCACGGCCGACCTGGTGGCCCAGGGCGACCTGACGGAGGGCGCGCCCGGCAGCCGGGTGACCGTCACCGCGACGCTGCGCAACGACGGCCCGGGCTGGATCCGGCGGCAGGACGGCGACGACCAGCCGGCCTTGACGGTCCGGATCCCGACGGGCACCGTCGCCGTGGAAGTGCCCGCGGACTGCGAGCCGTTCGGGACCGACGGTCCGACCGGACCCTCGGAACCGGGCCACTCCGCGTATGTGTGCGCGCCCGCCGACCACACCATCGAGGCCGACCAGTTCCTCGACTACACCTTCGTCCTCCAGGTCGGGAAGAACGCCCGGGACACCAGGGGCGAGGTGAGGGCCAGTTCGGTACACGGCAACCACCCGGCCTTCGACAAGAACCCGGCGAACGACACGGCGTACCTGAACGTCGACGTGACCGGCGGCGAACCGGGCACCGGCACCTCCGGCGGGACCACGACCGGCGGCACCTCCGGTGACAGCGGTTCCGGCACCGGCGGCCAGGGCGACGACCCGCACGGCCGGAACGGCGGCGGATCCGGCACGACGGGCACCAGGGGTACGACGGGCGGCACCGGGACCACGGGCGCGTCGGGTGGCACGGGCACGGCGGGTTCGGCGGGTTCGGCCACCGGCACGGCGGGTTCGACGTCGGGCACCTCGGAGGCGGCCGGCACCGACGGCAGCCTCGCCGCCACCGGCAGCGACGGCATGCCGCTGCTGGCCGGTGCCGCGGTGGGCGCGACCGCGATCGGCGGCCTGGCACTGTGGGCGGTCCGCCGCCGTACCACGGGGAAGTGACCGGGCCGAGTGTCCGGCCCCAGCGGCAGCCACGGCACACCGGGCGTGCGCTGCCGCGGCCCGCGGTGCCGGACCCGCACCCTGGGCAGGCAACCGCCATGGAGCGGGCAAGCGCGGCGCCGCCGCAGGTCCTGCGGCCCGTCGCGCTCCGGCGCCCGCCTCGGCCGGCCGTCCCTGCCACCGCCTCTACGACGTACCCGGCGCGGGCGGCGACACGGGCCGAGGCGATGCCCGTCCGCTCACAGTGGTGTCGCCGCCCGCAGCAGGAGCAGGAGCGTCAGCGCCGAGCCGGCCGAGAACATCGCGGAGAGCACGGTTCCGGTGGTCGCGGTCCACAGGGCCAGGCCCACGGCCGTGAAGACGGACGGCCAGGTGCGCGGGCCGGGCGCCGGTGCCAGCAGGGCGGCGACCCGGCGGGGGAGCGGGCCGGGGGCGGCCAGGGCGGCGAGTGCCGGTGCCGGGGCTGGGCGGGAGACGAGTGCCGCCGTGCCGATCGCGCGGGCGACGGCCCTGCGGCTGCCGACGGCCAGAGCGGCCTCCTCGTCCGCCCAGCGCTCCGCCGTGTAGGCGACCGCCGTCCGCAGCGGGCGCAGGAACGGGTTGGCGCGGGCGGCGAGCTGGACGAGCAGCAGGTGCCGGTGGTGGCGGGCGGCGAGGTGGGCCCGCTCATGGGCGAACAGGGCGCGCCGCTCCCGGGACGCGAGGCAGCCGAGCATGGCCGTGGACACCACGATCCGGTCGCGCGGCCGGCCCGGCAGCGCGTAGGCGTACGGCTGTTCGTCGGGCAGTACGGCGACCTGGGCGGACGGCAGCCCCTTCAGTGCCGCGTGGGCCCGTCGCCGTACCCGGCGATGGCGAAGCAGCGCCCGGCCGCAGGCGGCGACGACCGCCGGCAGCGCGGGGATCGCGGCCCTCCCGGCGACCTCGTGCCGGGGCACGCTTTCGCGCACCTCGGGGTCCGACCAGCCGTCCGGGAGAGGGTTGCCGGGCAGTTGGGCCGTGCCGACCACCATCAGCAGCGCCAGGCACACCGTGCTGCACAGCGCCATGAGGGTGGCCACCCAGGTCAGCAGGACGGTCGCGGTGCGCGGGTGGAGGCGTTGCTCGGCCAGGCGGGAGACCGGCCAGGCCGTGAGCGGCAGCACCAGGGGGAGGAGGACGAAGATTCCCATGCGCGCCCGGTCTCGTCCTCAGCCCTCGTCCGCGGTCTGGTCCAGCAGTTCGCGCAGCAGCTGTTCGTCGCCCTCCGGCAGGGCGGTGAGGAAACTGGCCAGCACCGCGCGGCGGTCCTGTTCGCCGTCGAGGACCTTGCGCATCTTCAGCGCGGCCAGCCCGGCCTCGTCGGCGGCGGGCAGCCACACGAACGACCGGCCCTCGCGGCGGCGCGTCACGGCGTTCTTCGCCAGCAGCCGGGCGAGGACCGTCATCACGGTCGTGTAGGCGAGGCCGGCGGCCAGACGTTCCTGCACCCAGCCGGCGGTCACCGGGCCCCCTGCCTCGTGCAGCGCCGCGAGCACCTGTGTCTCCAGCGCGCCCTGCGCCCTGCGCCGGCGGCGCGGATCGGGGTCCGTCACCCGCTGTCTCCCTTCTGCCCCGCCCTCGCGTGCCGGAGGAACGTCACATCGTACAGATCCGGCCGTGACGGCCGTGCCGTACGGCCCGTCGCTTCTACAGTGTTGTAGATTCCAGGCGGGTCCGGGACACGGATCCGGGAGATGGATCCGAGCCGACCGCGGGTGCGGAGGGAAGAGCCGTGCGTGTTCGCCTGTCCGGGCGCCGGACCCCAAGAGCGGGGTCAGTCGCGGGAGTTGCCGAACAGAATGCGGTATCCGATGAGCAGCACCAGGGAACCGCCGATCGCCGCGCCCCAGGTGTAGAGGTCGAAGAAGTGCTTCTCCACGGGGCGGTCGAGGAAACGGGCCGAGAGCCAGCCGCCGATGAAGGCGCCCGCGATGCCGATGACGGTGGTGCCGATGAGGCCGCCCGGGTCACGGCCCGGCAGCAGCACCTTCGCGATGGCTCCGGCGGCCAGGCCGAGGATGATCCAGCCGATGATGCCCACGGTGTTGTCCTCCAGTCGGTTTGCGTGTTTGCGCAAGCCTAGGGGTGGTTGAAGTGCCCGGCACAAGCGGTCCCCGGCCGCTGGTGAAGACCCGTCGAGGTTCTGCTACATGATTAAGACATTGCGCAACTGGGGAACCAGGAGTGCCCCGGTGGCGTTGATCAGGATGGACGCCGGAAACGCGAGCGGCTGCGGAGGACGTGGATGAGTGTGTCCCTGACCAAGGGCGGCAATGTGTCGCTGAGCAAGCAGGCCCCCGGCCTGACTGCGGTGACGGTCGGGCTGGGCTGGCAGGCGAACAGCGGATACGAGCTGGACGCCAGCGCGTTGCTCTGCGACCAGTCGGGGCAGGTGCTGTCCGACGAGCACTTCGTCTTCTTCAACAACCTGACCAGTCCCGACGGTTCGGTCCGCCACGGCGGCGCGGACGGCCCGGCCGGCGGTGACGACCAGCGGATCCAGGTCGACCTGACCCGGGTCCCGGCCCAGGCCGAGAAGATCGTCTTCCTCGTGTCCCTCTACGAGGGCGTGAGCCGGGGCCAGAGCTTCGGGCAGGTGCAGCGCGCGCACATCCGCGTCCTCGACCAGGACGGCGGCGCCGAACTCGCCCGCTACGACCTCGCCTCCGGTGGCCTGTCCGCCGAGACCGCGCTGGTCCTCGGCGAGCTGTACCGGCACGGCGCGGAATGGAAGTTCCGCGCGGTCGGCCAGGGTTACGCCACGGGCCTCGCCGGTATCGCCGGCGACTACGGCGTGACCGTGCTCCGGGAGACGTCCCCGAGCCCGGCCCCCGGCCCGGCATCGAGCCCGGCCCCCGGCCCGGCCGGCCCGGTAACCACACCGCGGACGACCGTCGGCGCGCCCGTCCCGCCCGCCCCACCCAAGCCGCTGGTCGCCGCCCCGTCGGCCCCGGCGTTCCCCGTATCCCCGCAACCCACCGGGAGTTCCACCGTGACCTGCTTCTTCGACCCCAACCACGGCCCGGGCATCACGACCGTGACCTGGTCCCCGCAGTGGGGCGTGCCCCGCCCCGTCCAGACCTGCGGCGGCTGCGCACAGCGCGTGCAGACCACGGTTCCGCCCTTCTACACCCCGCCCCAGCAGGGGTACCCGCAGCCCGTGCCGCAGGGTTACCCGCAGCAGGGCTACCCCCAGCAGGGATACCCGCAGCAGGGCTACGCGGAGCCGTACGGCGACCACCACGACCACCACCAGCAGGGCGGCGGCCGCCGCTTCGGCACCGGCGCGCTCATCGGCGCCGGTGCGGCCGGTCTCATCGGCGGCGCGCTGCTCAACGAGGCCTTCGACGACGACGAACCGGACGTCGAGATCAACAACTACTACGAGGACTGACCCGGTCCGCCCGGCCCGTGCCCACCCCGCGAACCCGTGCGCCCGCCGGCCCGTGCCCGGTGGGGCACGACCGCCCGGGCCGGGCGCCTACACTGGGTGGGCACATATGTGTCGGCTGTGACGAGGGCGGGGACGGGAGAGGGCTGTGACGGAGATCGCCGGTGGCTTCGAGGATCCTCCCGCCGAAGTGCTGGCGGAGGCCGCCGCGGCGTTCGGGCTGCTCGCCTCCTCCGCCCGGCTGCACCTGATGTGGGCCCTGTCCCAGGGCGAGAGCGATGTCACGCATCTCGCCGACCGGGTGGGCGGTGCGCTGCCCGCGGTCAGCCAGCATCTGGCCAAGCTGAAGCTGGCCGGACTCGTCCGCTCCCGCCGCGAGGGCCGGCGGCAGGTCTACTACATCGACGACCCCGACGTGGTCACCCTGGTCCGGGTGATGGTGGGTCAGCTGACCGCGCGCGCACAGCACGCCTCCGCCCCCGTCCACCGCCTGCGCGGGATCGGTGGCTGAGAGCGCCGCGCCCGCGGGACAGGACACCGAGGGGCCTGCCTTCGGTGCCGTGACGGCGATCGGCGCGGCCACGGCGGTGGCGCCGTCCCCCGCGCGGGCGGGCGGACCGACCCTGCTCGAGGTCCTGCGCGAGCTGGACACCGGCCCGCGCGGGCTGACCGAGGCACAGGCCGAGGAACGGCTCGTCCGCCACGGCGGGAACATCCTTCCGGCCCGCCAGGAGGCCTCCTGGCCGCGGCTGCTCGTCCGCAGTGCGCGAGACCCGTTCACCGCCGTCCTGCTCTGCCTCGGACTGGTCTCGGCCGTGGTCTCCGCCTGGGGGACCGCCTCCGTGATCCTCCTGCTCGTCGCGGTGAGCTGTGTGCTGAGGGCGACGGGCGAGCACCGCGCCGACCGGTCCACGGCCTCCTTGCGTGAACTCGTCGCCACCACCGCCACGGTGCTGCGCCGCGCCGAGGAGGACGCGCCGCCCACGGCCCGGGAGATCCCGGTGGACGAGCTGGTCCCGGGAGACGTGATCCGGCTCGGGCCGGGCGACCTGGTGCCGGCGGACGTACGCCTGCTGCGGGCCGGCGGCCTGACCGTGCACCAGTCCGCGCTGACCGGAGAGTCCGCCCCCGTCCCGAAGTCCGCCGACGACACACCGCACGGCACCGGCGCCGACGGGGCTCCCTCCGTCCGCACCGCACCGGCAGCGGGGGCGTTCCAGCAGCCGCAGTGGTGTTTCCAGGGCAGCAGCGTCGCCTCGGGCAGTGCCGTCGCGGTCGTCACCGCCACCGGAGCGCGGACCCGGTTCGCCGCCGCACACGTCCGGTCCTCCACGGACCGGGAGCCGAGCGCCTTCGACCGCTCGGTCCAGGGCGTCTCCTGGATCCTGATCCGGTTCATGCTGCTGACCCCGCCACTGGTGCTCATGGCCAACGCGGCGCTGCGCGGCCGAGGCCTGGAGACGCTGCCCTTCGCCGTCGCCGTCGCCGTGGGACTCACCCCGGAGATGCTGCCGGTCCTCGTCACCACCTGTCTGGCCCGCGGGGCCGCGCTGCTCGCCCGCACGCACGGCGTGATCGTCAAACGGCTGCCCGCGCTGCACGACATCGGCGCCGTCGACGTGCTGTGCCTGGACAAGACCGGCACGCTGACCCGGGACCGGCCGGTCGTGGACCGCGCGCTGGGACCCGACGGCCGGGCGGACCCCGCCGTACTGCACTGGGCCGCCGTCAACGCGTGGTGGACCCTGCAACTCGCCGACCTGCCGGAACCCGACGCCCTCGACGAGGCCGTCCTGGACACGGCCGACGAGGACGCGCTCGTGGCGTACGACGGTGTGGCGGCCGTCCCCTTCGACCCGGTGCGCCGTCTCGCCACCGCCGTCGTCCGCGCCCCCGGCCGTCTCGGCGTCCACACCCTGGTCGTGAAGGGGGACGTCCAGGCCGTCCTGGAGCGCTGCGCGCTCGGCGACGACGAGCGCGAGCGCCTGCACGCCGAGGCAACCCGGCACGCCGACGCAGGCCTGCGCGTCCTGGCCGTCGCCACCGCAGCACGCCCCGCCCGCACCCGCGGCTACACCCCGGCCGACGAACGCGACCTGACCTTCCGGGGGCTGATCACGCTGCGGGACGCGCTCGCGCCCACCGCCGCCGACGCCCTGAAGGTGCTCACCGACCGGGGTGTCGGCGTCAAGATCCTCACCGGCGACCATCCGGGCACGGCCGCCCGCGCCTGCCGCGACCTCGGCATCCCCCTCACCGGGACCGATGTGCTCGACGCCGGCCGCATCGACACCCTCACCGACGCCGAACTGCCCGGCCCGGCCGCCCGAACGACCGTCTTCGCCCGCTGCACACCCGAGCACAAAGCCCGGATCATCCAGGCCCTGCGCTCGGCCGGGCACACTGTCGGCTTCCTCGGCGACGGCGTCAACGACCTGCCCGCCCTGCGCGCGGCCGACGTCGGCATCGCCCCGCGCGACGCCGCCGACGTGGCCCGGGAGAGTGCCGACGTGGTGCTCGCCCGCAAGGACCTCACCGGCGTCGCCCACGCCGTGCGCGCGGGTCGGCACGCGAGCGGCAACATCGCCACCTATCTGCGCATCACGCTGTCCTCCAACCTCGGCAACGTGATCGCGATGCTCTCCGCGGGCCTGCTGCTGCCCTTCCTGCCGATGCTCCCGGCCCAGGTCCTCACCCAGAACCTGTGCTTCGACGCCGCCCAGCTCGCCTTCGCCCACGACCGGCCGCCCGCCTCGGTGCTGCGCCGGCCGACCGTACTGCGCCCCCGTGACCTGCTGCGGTTCATCATCGGATTCGGCGTGCTGAACGCCGTCGCCGACCTCGCCACCTTCGCCGTCCTGGCGATCGCGCTGCACGGGCTGGGGTCGGGGGACGACGAGGCGGTGTTCCACTCCGGATGGTTCACCGAGAACCTGCTCACCCAGGCCCTGGTGATGGTGCTGCTCCGCGCCGGCCGCGAGGACGCACGGGGACGCCGGGCCGGACCGGTGGCCAGGGCGGCGGCCGCCCTGGCCGTGATCGGCCTCGCCGTGCCGCCCTCACCGTTCGGCCCGGCCCTGGGCCTGACGCCCCTGCCCGCCCTCTACTACGCCCTGCTGACCGCGGTTCTGGCCCTGTACGCAGCGGGCCTGCTGGCGGCCAGGGCACGGTATCCGCGCAGGCGCCTGTGACGAGGGTCTCGCCACACATACCCTGCGCTGTTCTTAACCAGGGGGCGTACACTCCGCCTCCCGTGCCTGCCACGTGCGCACACGATTGCATCAGGTGCCTGACCTGTGAATTGAGTGTGTATCGGTGCTGTTCGGGGCCATAGCTTTGTTAGATTGCGCAACCATGCAAACGGGGTGGAGCAGCGCGCTTCGCCCGCCGAACATCGCCGCGCAGGCCTGGCCGTACACCCCACGGCCCGGACTGACGGGCCCGACCGTTCATGGGAGTGGGATATGAGCGACCCGTGGGACGGCCCCGCCGGCCAGGCCACGCGGAGCCGTAACGCACGGGTGCCGGGACAGCGCGCTGCCGAGCCCGACGGGGCGCGTGTGCAGGGCGGCAGGGCCGCGGCCCGCGCGGCCGCCCGCAAGCGCGGCGCCAAGCGAGGGCGCCGGGGCCGCCCGGTGGGGCGCGGCAGGCGGGTGCTGAAGATCATCGGCATATCCCTGTCGGTCGTCATCGTGCTCACGGCCGGCGCGGGCTGGTGGTTCTACCAGCACCTGAACGGCAACATCCACAGCGTCGCGCTCGACGGCAAGGGCGGCACCGAGAAGGCCGACGCCTTCGGCCGCACCCCCATCAACATCCTGGTGATGGGCTCGGACGGCCGCACCAGCAGCGAGGACTGCAAGCTCGGCGGCGGCTGCTCGAAGACCGGCGTGCAGACCGGCAGCAACGCGGACGTGGAGATGGTGGTGCACATATCCGCCGACCGCTCCAACGCCACGGTGATGAGCATCCCCCGCGACACCATGACCAAGGTGCCCGCCTGCACGGACAGCGAGACCAGGCAGTCCACGAACGGCTACTACGGCCAGATCAACAGCGCCCTGCAGTACGGCCCCGCCTGCCAGGTGGCCACAGTCCACCAGCTCACCGGCATCCCGATCGACCACTTCGTCAAGCTCGACTTCTCCGGCGTCGTGAAGATGTCGGACGCGGTCGGCGGCGTCTCCGTCTGCGTCAGCGACAACGTCTACGACACCTACTCGCACCTGAAGCTGTCCAAGGGCAAGCACACCCTCAAGGGCGTAGCGGCACTGGAGTTCGTGCGCTCCCGGCACGGCTTCGGCGACGGCAGCGACCTCGGCCGTACGACGACCCAGCACATCTTCCTCAGCTCGATGATCCGCAAGTTCAAGAGTGCGGGCACGCTCACCGACCCGACCGCGGTCTACGGCCTCGCCGACGCGGCCACCAAGGCGCTGACGGTGGACGACGGCCTGGGCACGGTGAAGAAGCTGATCTCGCTCGCCTCGGACGTGAACAAGGTGCCGACGAAGCGCATGACGTTCACGACGATGCAGACCGCCCCCGACCCGACCGACAACAACCGCCTCGTCGTCGGCCCGGGCGCCAGGACCCTGTTCTCGACCATCGCCAACGACCAGTCCCTGACGACCGGTTCGGGCGGCAAGTCGGCGGCGGCCTCGGCGACCGCCAAGCCCACCGCCTCGGCGGTGCCCGCGTCGAAGATCGCGGTGACGGTGGGGAACGGCACCACGGTCCCCGGCCGCGCCTCGGACATCGCGACCGCCCTGACCGACCAGGGTTTCGGCTCCGCCACGGTCACGCACGAGGCCTTGAGTTCCACGACGACCACGCTGACCTACGGCACCGGGCAGAAGGACGAGGCACAGACGGTGGCCAAGGCGCTCGGCCTGTCCTCCGCGCACCTCAAGCAGGGCACGGGTACGGGCCTGACGCTGGTGATCGGCGCCGACTGGCCGAGCGGCACCAGCTTCCCGGGCGGCAGTTCCTCGCCCGCGCCCGCCGACACCCACGCCGCCGTCTCCAACGCGCACGCCTCCACCGCCGACCAGGCCAAGACCTGCGCCCAGGTCAGCCAGTACCGCACGGTGAACCTCAACGGCGTCTCGATGACACCGGCGCAGGCTTACGCGGCGGCGAAGGACACGCCCGACTCCGACTCCTGACCGGCGGGCCGGGGCCCACGGGAGAACGGCACCGCCCGGCCGGCCGGGCGGTGCCCGGCGCACCGCTCAGGGACTGGCGATGTCGAAGCCGTACCGAAGGGGCTCGCTGGTCACGGCGTAGTCGCGGCGGTACAGGTACACCGCCTCCGCGCGCACGCCGTCGGGCGGGACCGCCTCCACCTTGCAGGGGTACGTCACCTGGATCACGCGCGGTCGCCCGGAGACCTTCATGCGCAGTCCGTCCGCCGGACCGCCCTCGAGCACCGCGGTCTCCCAACCCGTCACTTCGGTAGTCGCCACGGCGGACAGTTTAAGGGTTGCGCAAGTTTTGATCCGGTGAAGCCCGTCACTGGTGACCGGGCAGAACGCGTCTATCCTGAGGCGTGACGCATCACGGGGGAAAGGGTGACCGATGGACTGGGTCTGGTGGGTGCTGATCCTCTTCTGGACGGGCGGCTTCGCGTGGCTCGCCGACACCGTGCGCACCGCGTTGCGCAACCGGCACGAACGGAAGCTGGAGCTGATGGAGGCGGTGCGGCAGGACCGCCTCGCCGTGGAAACGGCCCAACAGACGCCGGAACCGGTCTGCGGGTGCAGCCACCACCTGGCCAAGCACGACAAGCAGGGCCGCTGCCACGAGCGCGTCGAGGTCCCCACGGCATGGGACGAGAACAAGAAGCCGCTGCGCTACGAGGCCGGTGAGTGCAACTGCCAGCAGTACGTCGGCCCCCAGCCGCTGTCGCAGGTGTACGCGGAGGACCTGACCGACCGGGCCTGAGCACGCGTCAGTCCGCCCGGCGGAACCCGCGGAGGGCGTGTTCGCCGGCCGGCTCCGCGCCGTCTCCCCGCGTTCTCATGGCCCGGCGGTACGGCGGAGCGCTACGCCGGCCGCTGCGAGGCGGCCGCGCCGGGTTCCAGGTCGGCCAGGGTGAGCGGGTGGGCCGGCGGGTCCGGCAGGGCGATGCGGGACGTGGGGTGCAAGCCGGGGCCGACGTGGAGCAGCTCGCCGGGGTCCATGGGCCGCCACAGCGGGTTCTCGTCCATGGGCTCGCTGGCCACGACGACGGAGGCGAGCGTGCCCAGGCGCGCCGACCGCACGCGCAGATGGCCGTCACGGCCGGCGTGGTCCAGATGCCGTGAGCCGTGCTGACCGCCCGCCGGGCGCCGCAGGACGTACAGCTCGTGGGTGGCGGGATAGCGCAGGGCCCACAGTTCGTCGGCGGTGATGAGGATGACGTTGAGGGCGTAGAGGGGAAGGTGCCCGGCCACCCAGCGCGCGGCGGACACGAGACCGGCGGACACATCACCGCCGTGCGCGGCGGTCTCCCGGGTGACCAGGGCGAAGAAGCGCTCCGAATCGGTGTCGCCGCGCACCGCTGAGAGGTCCTCGCCCAGGTGACGGTCGAGCGCGTCGAGCCCCTCGATCACACCGTTGTGCGCGAACAGCCGTCCTTGCTGGGCGAAGGGATGGGTGTTGCGCACGTCCAGGCCTCCGGTCGAGGCGTAGCGGATGTGGGCGAGGAAGGTGGCCGACTCGACCTCCCGGGCCTCCCGGGCGTAGGCGCGGTCCTCATAGGCGGCGATCGGTGCCTTGTGCACCTGCGGTGTTCCGTCCGCGTCGAAGTACCCGAGCCCGGTGCCGTCCGGTTCGCGGTGACTCTGCGCGCTGAGGCTGTCGGGGGCGTCCAGCAGCCAGAACGTGGCGTGGGTGCGGTGGGGAGAGCTGATCAGTCCGAACAGTCGGCACACGACGTCCTCCTTGTCACCGGTCCTCCGCCGAGTCCCGGCACCGTTGCGGCTGGGCGACCATGATCCCGCGCGCAGGGCGTGCCCGCACCCGGCCCGCTGCCCCGCGGACGACTTTGCCGGATGCCGGCGGATCCCGTGCACGGTCCCGCGGCACACAGTCCTCAACCGGCCGCTCGGAGCACCGAGCCGAGTGCCTCGCCGATGAGTCGTTGCCGGCCGGCTCGCTCTCGTCCACGAGCCGCTCGCCGGTGTCGCCGTAGCAGCCCGTCGCGGAGGCGGACACCAGGACCCGCGGTGGGGCGGTGGATTCGGCACAGGCCCGCGCGATGGTCGCGGTGCCGCGCGGGCGGCTGTCGCGGATCTCCCGCTTGCGGGCCGCCGTCCAGCGCTTGTCCCCGACCCTTGCGACGGGATGGATGGGTTGATTTTGACGGAATGTCAATTCGTGTGATCCTTTGTCCTGCCCCCACGAAAGGCAAGAGGTCATCCCATGCCCCCCGCACCGCGCAGGATCGACGTCCACCAGCACATCGTCCCCGCCTTCTACCGCGACCGGCTGGCCGAGGCCGGTATCGCCGAGGCGGGCGGACGCACCCTCCCGGGGTGGAGTGCCGAAGACGCGCTGGGGACGATGGATTTGCTGGGCACCGCCACCGCGATCGTCTCCGTCTCCGCGCCCGGCACGGCCTTCCTCGCCGATCCGGACGAGGCCGCCGAACTGGCGCGACGGCTCAACGACCACTGCGCGGCCCTCCCCACCGAACACCCCGGCCGCTTCGGCTGGTTCGCGACCCTGCCGATGCCCGACGTGACCGCCTGCGCCGCCGAGGCCCGGCGGGCCCTGGACGAACTGGGCGCCGACGGTGTCGTCCTGCTGGCCAACAGCGCGGGCACCTACCTCGGCGCGGACGGGCAGGACGCCCTGTGGCGCACCCTGGACGAGCGCGAAGCCGTCGTCTTCGTGCACCCCGCCGAACTGCCCGCGCCCGCCGTCGACGGCATCCCGCCGTTCGCCGCCGACTTCCTGCTCGACACGACCCGGGCCGCCTACCTCCTCGTACGCAACGGCATCGTCCGGCGGTATCCCCGTGTCCGCTTCATCCTCAGCCACGCCGGCGGCTTCCTGCCCTACGCCTCCCACCGGCTGGCCGGACCCCTCGCCGGTGACACCGGCCGCAGCCCCCTGGACGTCCTGGACGATCTGCGCGGCTTCTACTTCGACACCGCGCTGTCCTCCACCCCGGCAGCGCTGCCCACCCTGCTGGCCTTCGCCCGCCCCGGCCATGTCCTGTTCGGCAGCGACTGGCCCTTCGCCCCGGCGGCCGGCGCCCAGTACTTCGCCAACGGCCTGGACACCGGCGTCGACCCGGCCACACTGGCGGCCGTCAACCGCACCGGTGCCGAAGCCCTGTTCCCGCGGCTGGCGACGGCCTCCTGTGCCGTGCCGCCGGCCCGCCCGGCACCGGTCCGGCTGCGCCACGCCGCCCAGCGCACCGCGGCCCGCCTCTTCTTCAGGCTCCTCCAGCCCGGCACCGGGTGAGACGCGCGGCCGGGTGGTCCGGACACCACGGACATGCCCGTCGTGTCCTCGAACTCACCGGCGGACACGCGGCGCGGGCACGCGCCCGGGCCAGCGGAGTCCTGCGGGGGCTCGCTGGACGAGGTCCGCGGCGGCCGACTCCCAGGCGGGATGGGCGAAGACGAACCCGGCCTCCCGCAGCCGGCCCGGTATCACCCGGCGGCTCTTGAGCAGCAGTTCGGTGTCCGAGCGAAGTGCGAACGCGCCCAGTTCCGCCATCCAGCGCGTCGCCGGCAGCCCGACCGGGACGCCCCAGGCGGCGCGCAGCGTACGCATGAAGTCCCGTTGGCTCAGGGGGCCGGGGGCGGCGAGGTTGACCGGTCCGTCGATGTCGGCGCGGTCGATCAGGAACTCCACCGCGCGGACGAAGTCCTCGTCATGGATCCAGGAGACGTACTGCGCACCACCGGCGACGGGTCCGCCCAGCCCCAGCCGGGCCAGCCCCAGCAGGGCGTCGAAGACACCGCCCGGGTCCGGACTCATCACCATCGCCGAGCGCAGCGCCACCTTGCGTGTCGCCGGCGTCGGCGCCTCGCGCTGCGCGCGCTCCCAGTTCCGTGCGATCTCGACGCTGAAGCCCCAGTAGTCCGGCACCCCGGCCTCCGAGCCGCCGATCACGCCCGTCGCCTCGTCGTGCGCCGCGTCGAAACGATGGGCGTAGATCGTCGCGGTGCTCATCTGCAGCCAGACCCGCGGCGGTCGCGCGGACGCGGCGATCGCCTCGCCGACCACCCGCGCGGAGTCCACCCGGGAGTCCATCATGGCCCGCAGGTTCTCGGGGGTGTAGCGGCAGGAGACGCTGCGCCCCGCCAGGTTGATCACGACGTCGCAGCCGTCGACCGCCTCGGCCCACGGGCTGAGCGTGACCCCGTCCCAGCCGATCTGGCGCTCTCGCCGCGGATGCCTGGTCAGTACCGTGACCTCATGACCCGCCGCCGTCAGCGCGCGGTCGAGAATCGTGCCCACCTGTCCGGTGCCCCCGGGCAGAACCACCTTCATCACGCCCCCTTTCTGTCGGTCGGACCCAGCCTAGCCGTGCATTTGAACGCGTTCAAAAGGGGGAGTGGTGTGCATGTCCGTGGCTGTCGGCTCCGTCGCATAGGCTGACCCGCGAGAGGGCCGACGCCGGGTCGCCTCGAGGCGGAGAGGAGCAGCCCGTGGACACCGTCGGGGAGAGCCTGGACCGGGCGCTGGAAGGGGCCTTCACCCGTCCCGTCCCCAAGTCCGCGCAGGCCCAGATGAAGTACCTGGTCAAGCAGCTCAAGGGCACACGGCAGGCCGCCGGGCTGCTGGGCGTCTCGCAGCGCACGGTGGAGCGGTATGTGGCCGGTACGCTCAAGCACCCGCGCAAGGACCTCGCCGCGCGGCTGGAACGCGAGACCAGACTGCGCTGGCAGCCGCAGGTGCGGGCGCGGGCCAGGGACCGGGCCGCCACGGCGGAGGGCATCGTCGTCTCGGCGCGTGCCCGGTTCGGTTTCACCGCGGCGCCGGGCACCACCGACGACGCCCGCCTGCGCCACATCACCCAGGCGCTGCCGCCCCGGTGGGCCGAGCGCCTGTTCGCCGCCCGGGACCAGGGCGCCACCGAGTCCCAGTTGCAGGAGATCGCGGCCCAGGGGCTGGGGGAGATGTACTTCCGCGACGCCGGCCGCCGCGCGCACGGCCTGCTGGTGGAGTTCACCGACGTCGAGGACATCGACATCTCCCTCTGAACGGCGGTTGCCCCGCCCGGCCGGGGTGTGGGCCCGGCTCGTCAGGCCGGTGTCACCGGCAGCGTCAGCGCGGTCGGGCGCAGGCCCGGCGCGGTCGCCGAGAGGGTGAGCGGGCCGGGGCCCTTCGCGGGGCGCAGGATCGCCAGGGCGCGGCCGTGCCAGGTGTGGCGGCGCGGTTGCCGGAAACTGTCCACGTTGTGCGGGTTGCCGTTGGCGACCCCGGCGAGTTCGCCCGCGCCCGACACCTCGAAGGCCACCTGGACCGTCGCGTCGGGCACGAGCCGGCCCCGCCGGTCCACGGCCTCGACGTACACATGCGCCAGGTCGTCACGGCCCGTGGTGAGCGCCCGGACGTCCGGGGCGAGGCTCGAAGGCGACCGTGTCCGCCACCGCCGCGCCGAGCGCGAGCGCCTGTCGCCGGGTCACACCCCGGTCGTCGCTGTGTCCCGTCACCGTCTCTCCTGCCGGACAAGGGAATTGGGGGAGGCGTACGACGGCTTCGCTAGGCGCCGGCCAGGGCCGCGACCTCGGCCGCGATGAGCGACCGGCCGTAGACGCGGAAGTCGTCGACCGCGGCCTTCAGGTACGGGTCCGGGTACTGGGACCTGCCGATGTACGCGGCCCGGATGTGGTTGCCGAAGTTCGACGGTGACCGCCGTGTTGCGGCCCGCTTCGCGGCCGTCGACGTACAGCACGGCCGTGCCGGCTGCGTAGGTGACGGCCACGTGGACCCAGCGGTCGGTCGGCAGCGGGTCGGCGTCGATGCGCTGCTCCGCCCCGCCGCCGCTCGTGGTGATCGCGTAGCGCAGCGTCCCGGAGCCGCTCAGCGGGGTGAGGAACATGTTGGCGCCGACACCGGTGCCGAAGTCGCAGATCCGGCTCCAGGCGGCGGGCTGCCCGGACAGGTTCACCCAGGTCGCCACCGAGTAGGCGGACGCACCCGCCAGCAGGCCCTCGGCGAGGGCGACATGGCCGTCGGTGCGGTCCAGGTCCACGGCGCCGGAGATGTGCCCCTGGGTCCAGGAGGCTCCGCGGGCCAGGGTCGCCGTCCTCCCGTTGCCGGTGGCGTCGGCGGCCGATGTGCCGGAGGTCTCGTCGAAGCGGTGCCAGGCGGGCGAACTGCGGTGGCGGGGACGGCGGTTGGCCGGTCAGCCAGTAGACGTGTAGTACTGGTGGTGGACCCGGGCGACGGGCAGCAGGGACACCGTCTCGCCGTCGGCCGTCGCCGTGAAGCGCATGGGGTCGGCCGACGTCTGCCGGATCGCACCGGTGTCCAGCCGGGGCATCCAGCGGCTCTGCGTGCCGCCGTACGCCCCGGCCAGCACCACCGGGCCGTGCAGCACGGCCTGCACGTCCGGGTCGTCGGGGGCCGCCTCGACGGCCGTGCGCATCGGCAGGGAGACCTCGACCTGGTCACCGGTGCGCCAGTCACGCTCCAGGCGCCACCAACTGCCCGCGGCCGGACGGTCGGACAGCGTGCGGCCGTTCAGCTTGACGCCTGCCCCGTCGGCCCAGGCCGGGATGCGGACCTGCAACTCGTGGATCTGCTCACCCAGGCGGAACCGGTCGGTTGCTTCCGCAATGCCGCACGGCACCTCACGCCCGGCGGCCGGTTCGCGATCGAGCTGTGGGTGCCCGAGCTGCGCTCGCTCCCGCCGGGCAGGGCGGCCACCGTCTGGCGTGCCGATCCCGGCTATGTCGGCCTCGACACCTACGACATCCTCGACCAGCGTGTCGTATCGCACCACTTCCACTTCGGCGACACCGAGCAGGCCGAGCTGTACGGCAGCCCGCGCCGCTACATCTGGCCCGCCGAACTCGACCTCATGGCCCAACTGACCCGATTCGAGCTGGAGTTCCGGCACGCGGACTGGGAAGGCACCCCGTTCACCGCCGAGTCCCGCTCGCATGTGCCGGTGTACCGGCTCCCGGCCGCGCCGTAGCCGGGGAGCGACGGGCCCCGGGCGGCTTCAGCCGGGCGGACGGGTCAGGAAGGCAGCATGCGCAGGGCGTACAGCGCGGCGCCCAGGTCGGCGAGCGCGGTCGGGTCGGTGAGGGAGCGACCGGTCAGCTCCTCGACACGGCGCAGCCGGTAGCGCACGGTGTTCGGGTGGACGAAGAGCCGGTCCGCCGCCTCGGCGGCAGCACCGCCCGCGGTGAACCAGTACGCCAGCGTCCGCAGCAGTCGCCCCCGCTCCGCCTCGGGGAGCCCGAGGACCGGCCCGAGGGCGACCTCGACCAGCCGGCTCGCCTCCATCGGGGCCGCGGACACCAGCATGGCCAGCGGGCTGTCGTCGAAGCGCGTGACCCCGGGCCCGTCGCCGGGCAGCCCGGCCAGGGCCAGCCGGGCGAAGCGCAGGGCCTGCGGGGTCTCCCGCAGCGAGTCGAAGCGAGGGCTGATCCCGACCCGGGCCCGCCGTCGGCGCAGCGCCCGCAGGCTCACCGGCTCCGCGTCCCGGTGCGCGAGCGAGACCAGCCCGATCTGCTGGTCGGGCAGCAGCCGCCAGACCGACGACATTCCGGACCGGCGCAGCGCCGCCTCGATCCCGGGCAGCGGCTCCTGCCCGGGATCCGGCACGGCGGCGGCCACGACCGCGTAGGGGCCGCGCTCCGGCAGGCCGAGCTGCCGGGCCGCCTCCCAGGGCGTCGTACGGTCCGCGAGGGCGCCCGTGAACAGCGCCTCGGCCAGCGCCGAGCGGCGCGCCTCGCGTTGCAGCGCCAGCTCCGCGCTGGCCTCCCGGTACGCCGCCGCCACCGCCTCCGCGTAGCGGCCGAACAGTGCCCAGATCTCCGAGGAGCCGGCCACCAGCTCGGCGTCCGTGACGTCCGGGTGCCGGCGCGCCTCGTCGACCATCTCCGACCACAGCAGCTCGAACCCGACCCGGTAGGCGTGCAGCGTGTCGGCGAGCGGCACACCCTGCTCCGCCCGCAGGCGTCCGGTCTGCCGGGCGGCCCCCACGTCGGGTTCGGCGCCGAAGGCGAAACGGCCGAGGAGCAGGTCGGCGTTGTCCTCGCAGGAGTCCTTGAGGGACGCGAAGGGGATGAGCGCGTCGTCCGCGTACGACTCGACCTCCGCGCGGATGCGCTCGGTCATCAGCTCACCCAGCTCCGGAAGACGCGTACGCAGCGCCGCGCCGACGTGTGACAAACCCATGTGTGCAGCGTACGGCGGCGTGTTTGTTCCTGGGAACAACTCCGGCACGCGCGGACTGTGGGCGCGGCCATGGACGCCCGCGAGCGTGCGGGCAACCATGCCGTGAGCGTCGGCGGCGGGACCCGCGAGCGCCGAGAACAGGGGTGCGAGGAGGCATCATGGCCAATCTGGCGGACTTTCTGGTGGACACGGCGCGGCGCCTGCCCGACCACCCGGCACTGCGCCTGGGCACGGCGACCACCAGCTATGCCGAGCTGGACCGGCTGAGCGCCCAGGCCGCCGCCCTGCTGCGCACCGAGGGCCTGCGCACCGGCGACCGGGTCGCGCTGATGCTCCCGAACGTGCCCGAGTTCGTCGTCCTGTACTACGCCGTCCTGCGCGCCGGGGGCATCGTGGTGCCGCTGAACCCGCTGCTCAAGGAGCGCGAGACCGCCTACCACCTGCAGGACTCCGGCGCCGTCCTGCTCTTCGAGTGGCACGCCGCGCCCGGCGAGGGCACCGCGGGCGCGCGTGCCGCCGGGGTGCGCCACCTGGCGGTCGAACCCGCCGCCTTCGCCGGCGAACTGGCGCGCCTGGAGCCGCAGTACGAGGTGACCGCCGCCGCCGGGGACGACATCGCCGTACTGCTCTACACCTCGGGCACCACCGGACGCCCCAAGGGTGCCGCGCTGACCCACGCCGGGCTGCGCCACAACACCGAGGTCAACGTGCACGAGGTGCAGCAGATGACCTCGCAGGACGTGATCGTCGGCTGTCTGCCGCTGTTCCACATCTTCGGGCAGACCTGCACGATGAACGTCGCCGTCCACTGCGGCGCCTCGCTCACCCTCGTCCCCCGCTTCGAGCCGGGCGCGGTGCTCGACGCCATCGCCCGCGACCGGGCCACCGTCTTCGAGGGCGTGCCCACCATGTACGCGGCTCTCCTCCAGCACGCGGGCGCCGCCGATGCCGACGTGTCCAGCCTGCGCACGTGCCTCTCGGGCGGCGCCTCCCTCCCGGTCGAGGTCCTGCACGGGTTCGAACGGCGCTTCGGCTGCATGGTGCTGGAGGGCTTCGGCATGTCCGAGACCAGCCCGGTCGTCACCTTCAACCACCCCGACCGCCCGCGCAAGCCGGGCTCCATCGGCACTCCGATCCGTGACGTCGAGGTCCGGCTGCTGGACGAGACCGGCCGGGACGTCGCCGAGGGCGAGGTCGGCGAACTGGCCGTGCGCGGGCCGAACGTGATGAAGGAGTACTGGAACCGCCCCGAGGACACGGCCGCCGCCATCCCCGACGGCTGGCTGCGCACCGGCGACCTCGGCCGCCGGGACGAGGACGGCTACCTCTACATCGTCGACCGGAAGAAGGACCTGATCATCCGCGGTGGCTACAACGTCTACCCGCGTGAGATCGAGGAGGTCCTGCACGAGCACCCGGCCGTGGCCCTGGCCGCGGTCCTCGGTGTGCCCGACGAGCGGCTCGGCGAGGAGGTGGCGGCGGCGGTGGTGCTGCGCCCGGGAGTCCAGGCGGACGCCGAGGAGTTGCAGCAGTTCGTCCGGGACCGGGTGGCGGCCTACAAGTACCCCCGCCGGCTCTGGGTGACGGACGCGCTGCCGATGGGCCCGAGCGGCAAGATCCTCAAGCGGGAGATCACCGCACCGGCGACCCGAGGATGAACAAGTCGTTCACAATAGTCAGTTGACGTCATGTCGTGTGGTGCGGCAGGGTTGCCGCATGGCATCGACTGCTGATCAGACCGACCCCTTCCTCCCGCCGCGGCCCGAGCAGGCGCGGGCCCAACGGGTCCCCGCCTCGCTCTTCCGCATCGCCGAGCGGCACGCGGCGACGGACGAGCAACGGCGGCGCCAGACACACCCGTTGGTCCTCGCGCCGCACGAGGCGGTGCGGCTGGTGACGTTCCTGCTCAGCGGGGCCGCACTGGTCGAGGAAGGGGAGCCGGAGGTGGACCACGCCGACATCACGGCGGCGTTGAGCCTTGTCCCGCTGGTGCGGGCGGAGCTGGACGAACTGGAGGTCTCGCTCCTGCAGATGGCCCGCGGCAGGGGTATGACCTGGCCCGAGATCGCCTTCGGCCTCGGCCTCGGCACCCCTCAGGCAGCCCGGCAGCGCTACGAACGACTGGCCGACCGCACCGCCACCGACATCGCGCAGGAGATCTGACAGCCGGACCGGCCGCAGCGCGCCACGGACGTCACCATCCCGTGAACAGCAGATGGTTGAGAAGCAGAGCGAGTGCCGCTTGGGCGGTCAGCCAGGCGCGGGGGCGGGGCAGCAGGGCGCAGGCCGGGAGCAGCCACAGGGCGAACGGCAGCCAGATGCGTTCCGTCTCCGCCTTGCTCATGCCGGACAGATCGGCGGTCAGCAGGGCGAGCACAGTGGCCGTCACGAGGAACGCGAGGCGGACATGTGCCGCAGCGGGCCGGGTGGTTCGGGGGCCACGGCCGCGCAGCAGTGCGGCGGTCGTGCGGCGCAGGCCCGCCGCCGTGGCCGGCCCCGTGATGACCGCGGTGCAGGCCAGGTTGGCCCACACCCAGTAGCCGTAGGGGCGGGTGCCGCCCACGCCCTGGTAGTAGCGCGTGACGAGCAGGTGGTAGGCCTGCCACCAGTTGAACCCGGCGAGCGCGAACACCACCGGGAACACTGCCAGCCCCGCGAGCAACGGGAGCAACAGCACCGGGCGTTGCCGCAGTCCGGACCGGCCGAGCACGAGCACCGCCGCGCCGGTCAGGGCGAAGAGCGCCAGGCCGTAGGAGAGGTAGCAGGTCAGGCCGAACAGCAGGCCCGAGGCCGCCGCGCACCACAGGGACCGGCGTGTCACGGCGAGGGCGAGCAGGGCCACGGACCATGCGGCGACCGCGGCGAAGTAGCCGTCCGCGGAAACCCCCTGCCACACCGCGGCCGGGGCCAGGACCAGGAACGGCGCAGCCCGCCGTGCGAGCTTCTCGTCGGCCAGTGCGCGCAGGGCGACCAGCACGGCCACACACCCCGTCGCCCCGGTGACGATGACGAACATGCCCGCCCAGCCGCCCCCGTGAAGCCCGGTCCGGTCCAGCAGGACGAAGGTGAGCGTGGCGGCCGGCGGATGGCCGGCGATGTGCGCGGGCCAGGGGGCGGGGGTGCCGTCGACGATGTGGTGGGTGAAGTCGCGCAGGGTGGCCGGGATGTCGTGGAAGCGGCCGATGACCCGGAGGTACTCGTTGGCGGTGGTCAGCCTTCCCGCGATGCCGCGCTGCCAGCCGTCGATCCACGCGAGGGAGAAGATCCAGGCCAGGGCCGTCGCCCAGGCCGCCGCGAGCAGCGCCCGGAAGGACAGCCGGACGGCGAGGGCCGGGCCGTACGCCACGGTGGCTGCCGCCACCGCCAGGGCCGCCGGAGTGCCGGGGCCGAGGTGCGGGTCCCAGTCGGCGAAGAGCGGCGGCCAGTGCACGAACAGGGTGTGGCGGGTGTCCTGGATGTGCCGGCCGGCCAGGACGGCCGCCGTCACGAGGAGGGCGGCGGCGAGGACGGCGTACAGATCGCGGCGCAGGTCACGGTCGAGGTCGCGGTGGCGGAAGCGGATCACACCGAAACGCTAGGCCGGGGGAGCGGCCAGTGGCCGCCGTCCGGGCCGGACGTCAGCGTTTCGTCATGGGTCGCACCCCCTTTTCCAGGGGTCTTCCGGCCTACGGTCGGGACATGCGCGACCATCCCCGGCTTCCCACTTCCCCAGGTTTCTGGCGCAGCCCGCTGCGCGGCACCTGGTTCACCTCCGTGCTCGGCCTCGTCCTGCTCGTCGGCATCACCGTGCTGTTCGTGACCGGCCTGGTGTCGTACGCCGCGTACAACCCGGGCCTGTCGCGGGTGAACGACATGACACCGGACAAGGGCGTCCTGGGCTTCTACCTCTTCGCCTGGCCCACCGGCCCGGTGTGGCTGTACCGCTTCACCCAGGGCCTGCACGTCACCCTCGGCATCACCCTCGTCCCCGTGCTGCTGGCCAAGCTGTGGTCGGTGGTGCCGAAGCTGTTCGCGCTGCCACCGGCCCGCTCCCTCGCCCACGCGCTGGAGCGGATCTCGCTGCTGTTCCTGGTCGGCGGCGGGCTGTTCGAGTTCACCACCGGGGTGCTCAACGTCCAGCTGGACTACGTCTTCCCCGGCTCCTTCTACCCGCTGCACTTCTACGGCGCCTGGGTCTTCTTCGCCGCGTTCGTGGTGCACGCCGTACTCAAGGCCCCGACCGCGGTGCGCGCCGTACGGCACCGGCTGCGCGAGGGAAGCCACTTGGAGTCCCCGCGTCCCGACGCGCCCACCGTCTCCCGGCGCGGCGCGCTCGCCATGGTGGGCGGCGGCTCGCTGCTGCTGTTCCTGACCACGGTCGGGCAGACCCTCGGCGGCCCCTTCCGGCGTACGGCACTGCTCGCGCCGCACGGCACGGCCGATCCCGGCGGCGGTCCGAACGGCTTCCAGATCAACAAGACCGCCGCCTACGCCGGGATCACCGCGGCCGACACCCACGAGGACAACTGGCGCCTCGTGGTCACCGGCCGCACCGGCACCGTCCGCCTCAGCCGCGCTCAGCTGCTCCAACTGCCCCTGCACAGCTCGTCGTTGCCCATCGCATGCGTGGAGGGCTGGTCGACGGCGGACCAGTGGTGGCGGGGGGTGCGGCTGCGCGACCTCGCGGCGCTCGTCGGATACGACGGCGATCCGCCGGACGTGCTCGTGGAGTCGCTGCAACGCCACGGCGCCTTCCGCCGCGCGGCCCTGCGCGCCAACCAGGTGGCCGACGGGCGCTCCCTGCTCGCCCTGTTCGTCAACGGCGAGGAACTGTCCCCCGACCACGGCCACCCGGCGCGCATCATCGTGCCCGCCGCACCCGGTGTGCTCAACACCAAATGGGTGGCCCGGCTGACCTTCGGAGACCTGTGATGCCGCGACTCGTGCCACCGCGCCGCATCCCCCTCGGCAGTCCGTTCCAACTGCTGCTGCTCACCTGCTCGTTCGCGTTCACCGCGTACGCCGGCAGCCGGCTGTTCGCCGGTGACCGGCTCGGGGTGACCCTGTGGATCGTCGGCGCCGCCGTCCTGCACGACCTCGTCCTGGTGCCGCTGTACGCGCTGGCGGACCGGCTGGTCGTGCGCGGGCTCGAGGCGGCCGGGCGGCGCGGCTGGACGCCGTACGTACGGGTCCCGGCCGCGCTGTCCCTGCTGCTCCTGCTCGTCTGGTTCCCGCTGATCAGCCGGATGACGGCCCAGCGCTACCGGCTGGCCACCGGACTGTCCCCGGACGGCTTCCTCACCCGCTGGCTGCTGATCACGGCCGTCCTCTTCGGCGGCTCGGCGCTGCTGCTCGCGCTGCGGGCGCTGCGGGTACGCAGCGCGGCGAAGCACCGGCCGCCCGCCTCCCACTGAGCCACGGGCCGCCAGCCCGCCCGGCGCGCGTAGCGCAGCAGGGCGGGCGTGCCGAGGCGGGCCCAGGGGAAAGCCGCGCCGTGGGCGGTGGCGGCGACCGCGGCGACCACCTCGACCCGGGCGCGTTCGTCGACGTGTCCCGGCACGGTCTCGGCGATCAGCAGACCGCCCGGACGCAGCAGCCCGGCCACCCGCTCCAGCAGGGCGGCCGGGTCGCCGCCGATGCCGAGGTTGCCGTCCATGAGCAGCACGGTGTCCCAGCGTCCCTCGCCGGGCAGCGGCTCGAAGACGGACCGGTGCAGCACCGCCCCGCCGAGCCGTTGCGCGTGCTCGACGGCGGCTTCGCTGACATCGACGCCGAGGACGCTGCGGCCTCGGGCGGCGAGTTCCGCGACCAGCCGGCCCGGCCCGCAGCCGACGTCCAGGACCGCGCCCTCGCAGCGGTCCAGCACCGCCAGGTCGACGGGATCGGCCCGGCCGCACCAGCGCTCCACCTCCAGCGGCAGCAGCCAGCCGTCGGTGCGGCGCAGGAACAGCGGGCCGTGGCCGCAGCGCAGCGCGGCGGAGTACGGGTCGGCGGCGGCCCAGGCGACCGAGCCGCTCATCGCGGGCCGACCGGCAGGCAGCGGGCCAGCCGCGCCGCGAACCGGCCCGCAGGGGCCAGCGCGGCGACGGCGCGGGCGTCATCGACGGTGTCCACGTCCCGCAGCCGGGGCAGGTCGCACACCCGCAGCCCGGCGGCCAGCAGCCGCTCCCGCTGCACGGCCCCGGTCACCGGCGTCGACATGGGCACGCCCCGCAGCAGCGCGGGATCGGGTACGGCGAGGCCGAGGGCCCAGAAGCCGCCGTCCTGCGCCGGGCCGAACCAGGCGTCGCAGCCCGTGAAGTCCACGGTGAGCAGCTCCGGGGTGACCTGCGGGGTGTCCATGCCGATGAGCAGCGCCGGTCCGTCGCAGTGCGCGAAGGCGTCCGCCAGCCGCTCGTCCAGGGTGCCCGCGCACTGCGGCAGCACCTCGAAGCCCGGCGGCAGCCAGTCGCCCGGCGCGCCGTCCAGGACGAGGACCCGTCGGGTGGCCGGCGTGGCCGCCACGGCGTGCAGGGTGTCGGCGAGGGCGGCCTCCGCCAGACGTGCCGCCTCCCGCGGGGTGAACGGCGGGGTCAGCCGGGTCTTGACCCGCCCCGGCAGCGGTTCCTTGGCGATGACGAGCAGCGTGGTCACCGTACGAGCCCCCTCGCGGCCGGGGCCTCGGCGAGCACGCGGCTCATGTCCCGCACCGCCTGCCAGGTGCCGCGCCAGGTGCCGGTCACCTTGGACGCGCCGGTGCGCGGCCGGTAGGGCACGTCGTGCTCGGTGATGCGCCAGCCGGCGTCGGCCGCGCGGACGACCATCTGCAGCGGGTAGCCGCTGCGCCGGTCGGTGAGGTCCAGGGCGAGCAGCTGCTCGCGGCGGGCGGCGCGCAGCGGGCCCAGGTCGTGCAGGCGCAGCCCGGTGCGCCGGCGCAGCATCCGGGCCAGTGCGAGATTGCCCGCCCGGGCGTGCGCGGGCCAGGCGCCCCGCCCCTGCGGCCGGCGCCGGCCGAGCACCAGATCGGACGCGCCGCCGCGGACCTCCCGTACGAAGGGTTCGAGCAGCGCGGGATCGAGCGAGGCGTCGCAGTCGCAGAAGCACACGATGTCGCCGGTGGCCGCGGTCAGTCCGGCGTGGCAGGCGGCGCCGAAGCCGCGCCGCGGCTCGTGCAGCACCGTCGCGCCGAGCGCGCGGGCGATGTCGGGGGAGCCGTCGGTGGAACCGTTGTCGACGACGAGGGCGCGCCAGCCGGCCGGGATCCGGCCGAGCACCCAGGGCAGGGCCTCGGCCTCGTCCAGGCAGGGCAGCACCACGTCGACGTCCGTGGAAGTGGTCGTCACGGCTTTCACCTTACGAACGCCAACCGGGCATATCGGACTCCGGGACCTTACGAAACGCGGACGCCGGACCTGCTGCCCCGGCGGCGCCGACCTGGTGGTGCGAGGCTGGAGCCATGCAATCGCCGTACCCGCCCCACGGGGCCGAAGCCGCGGGCGAGGCGGCCCGGGTCCTCGTCGTCGACGACGATCCGACCGTCGCCGAGGTCGTCACCGGATATCTGCACCGCGCCGGCTATGTGGTCGACCGCGCCGACGACGGCCCGACGGCCCTCACCCGCGCCGCCGCCCACCGGCCCGACCTCGTGGTGCTCGACCTGATGCTGCCCGGCATGGACGGCCTGGAGGTGTGCCGGCGGATGCGGGACGGCGGCCCCGTGCCGGTCATCATGCTCACCGCCCGCGGCGACGAGGACGACCGCATCCTGGGCCTCGAGGTCGGCGCCGACGACTACGTCACCAAGCCCTTCAGCCCCCGCGAACTGGTCCTGCGCGTGGAGTCGGTGCTGCGCCGCAGCCGCCCCGCCGGTACGGGACACCGGCTGGCCGCGGCCGGACTCGCCGTCGACCCCGAAGCCCGCCGGGCCACCAAGAACGGCACCGAACTGGCCCTGACCCTGCGGGAGTTCGACCTGCTGGCCTTCTTCCTGCGCAACCCGGGCCGCGCCTGCAGCCGCGAGGACCTGATGCGGGAGGTCTGGGGCTGGGACTTCGGCGACCTGTCGACGGTCACCGTCCATGTCCGCCGGCTGCGCGGCAAGGTCGAGGACGACCCGGCCCGGCCCCGGCTGATCCAGACGGTCTGGGGCGTCGGCTACCGCTTCGAACCGGGAGAGGCGGTGTCCTGACCATGCGCGCCACTGTCCTCATCGCCCTGTACGCCTTCGCCGGTGCCGCCGTCGCGGGGGTGGCGGGAGCGGGCGTGCTGCGCCTGATCCGACGGCGCTCGCTCACCGCCTCCGTCGCCGTGGTCGCGGCGGTCGGCGTCGGCGCGATGCTCGCCGGCACACTCGCCGTGGCCTGGGCGATGTTCCTGTCCTCGCACGACCTGACCGTGGTCACCACCGTCGTCGCGATGGCGGCCGTGGTCTCGCTGGCCACCGCACTGCTGCTGGGCCGCTGGGTCGTCGCCCGCAGCCGTGAACTCGCCGACGCCGCCCGCTCGTTCGGCGACGCGGGCGCCTTCGCGGCACCACAGGTCCCGGCCACCGCCGAACTCGACGCGCTCAGCCGCGAGCTGGCCGCCACCAGCGCGCGGCTCGCCGAGTCCCGCGAGCGGGAGCGGGCGCTGGAGAAGTCGCGGCGCGAACTGGTGGCCTGGATCTCCCATGACCTGCGCACCCCGCTGGCCGGGCTGCGTGCCATGTCGGAGGCGCTGGAGGACGGTGTGGCCGCCGATCCCGACCGCTACCTCAAACAGATCCGCACCGAGGTCGAGCGCCTCAACGACATGGTCGGTGACCTCTTCGAACTCTCCCGCATCCACGCGGGCACCCTCCCGCTGAGCCCCGCCCGGATCTCGCTCTACGACCTCGTCGGCGACGCACTGGCAGGCGCCGACCCGCTGGCCAGGGAGCACGGGGTACGACTGGTGGGCGACGGCGTCGAGCGCGTGCCGGTGGAGGTGGACGCCAAGGAGATGACCCGGGTGCTCGGCAATCTCCTGGTCAACGCCATCCGCCGCACCCCGGCCGACGGCACGGTGGCGATCGCCGCCGAACGCACCGCCGACGCGGTGGTCCTGTCCGTCACCGACGGCTGCGGCGGCATCCGCGAGGAAGACCTCCCCCGCGTCTTCGACACCGGCTGGCGCGGCACCGACGCCCGCACGCCTCCGGCGGGTGCGGGGCTCGGCCTGGCGATCGTGCGGGGGATCGTGGAGGCCCACCAGGGCCGGGCGAGTGTCCGCAACATCCCCGGCGGCTGCCGTTTCGAGGTGACGCTGCCCGTGCCGACGCCGTGAGCCGCCGGCGCCGTTCCCGATGTCCGGCAGGTGCGGGCGCCGTGACGTGCTGAGCGGGCCCGCCGGTTCAGTCTTCGTGTCGGCGGGCCCGCCGGTTCAGTCCTCGCGTCGGCCGGCCTGCGCGAACTCCCGCATTCCCGCCGCGAAGCCGACCTGCGGCTTCCACCCCAGCGCGGACCGCAGCCGGGAGGAGTCCGCGGTGATGTGCCGTACGTCCCCCAGCCGGTACTCGCCGGTGACCACGGGCTCCGGTCCGCCGCACGCGGCCGCCAGCGCCCGGGCCAGCTCGCCGACGGTGCGGGGCTCACCGCTGCCGGTGTTGTACGCCGTCAGGACGCCCGGGGCCGCTTCCGCCTCCAGCGCCGCCACGTTCGCCTCCGCCACGTCCCGCACGTGGACGAAGTCCCGCCGCTGGCGCCCGTCCTCGAACACCCGGGGGGCCTGGCCACGGGCCAGCGCCGAGCGGAAGAAGGACGCCACCCCGGCGTACGGGGTGTCCCTGGGCATCCGGGGCCCGTACACGTTGTGGTAGCGCAGGGACACCGCCGACCCGCCCGTGCTGCGGGCCCAGGCGGCGGCCAGGTGCTCCTGGGCGAGCTTGGTCGCCGCGTACACGTTGCGGGGATCGGCCGGGGCGTCCTCGCCGACCAGGCCCGGGCTCAGTTCCGCCCCACAGCGCGGGCACGGGGGCTCGAACCGTCCCGCGTCCAGGTCGGCGACGGCCCGCGGGCCGGGCTGTACGACCCCGTGCCGCGGGCACGCGTAACGGCCCTCGCCGTACACCACCATCGACCCGGCCAGCACCAGGCGCCGTACACCCGCCTCCGCCATGGCCGCGACCAGCACGGCCGTGCCGAGGTCGTTGCGCGAGACGTACTCCGCCGCGTCCGCGACACCGTTGCCGAGCCCGACCATCGCCGCCTGGTGGCAGACGGCGTCCACACCGGCCAGCGCCCGGGCGAGCGCCGTCGGATTGCGCACGTCCGCGCCGGGATCCTCCCGGACGTCGTACACGAGCGGTTCGTGCCCGCTCGCGCGCAGCGCCTCGACGACATGGGACCCGATGAACCCGGCACCGCCGGTGACCAGTACACGCATACGGCCACGCTAACCGCGCACCGGCCCGCGACCGGCCGACGCGACCGGCACGTCATGACTCCGTAAGAGGCGGGCTCTTCGGTGAGCGGGGCCGGGCGCGCAACTCCGCTCCGGCAACGTCCCGTTGGCCGGTTCCGCGGGCCGGCGCACCCTTCGTGAGCGTTTCAAGAATCTCTGTCAGCAACGTTGACTACTGGATGCGGCACCCTCACATTACTTCTCGGTAGTACCTAGCCGTAACCACTGTGTCGCGGCACCTCCCCTTGCTCTGAGCCGCCGTTTTCTCGTGCACCAGCACACGCGCGGGCACCGTCATGCCCGCCTGCTTCGTGTCCCCACCCGAGAAGAGGGAGCACCCTCCCATGCCCACGCCTGCCCTGCGCCGCGTCACAGCCGCGGCTTCCGCACTCGCCGGGGCCCTGGCCCTCGGTCTCACCGCCGCACCCGCCCAGGCCACGACCCCCCTGAACTACGCCGCCCTCGGCGACAGTTACAGCGCCGGATCGGGTCTCCTTCCCATCGACGTCAGCAACCTGCTGTGCCTGCGCTCCACGGCCAACTACCCCCATGTCATCGCCGCCCGCACCGGGGCCCGGCTGACGGACGTCACCTGTGGTGCCGCCGAGACGAAGGACTTCACCGAGTCCCAGTACCCCGGTCTCGCCCCGCAGGCGGACGCCGTCACCTCCGGCACCGACCTCGTGACGATGACCATCGGCGGCAACGACAACGGCACCTTCATCAACGCCATGCTGGACTGCGGTACCGAGGGGATCCTCAGCGGGGGCAAGGGCAGTCCGTGCAAGGACAAGTACGGCACGTCCTTCGACGACGCGATCGACGCGAAGACGTACCCTGCGCTCAAGAACGCACTGGACGCCGTCCGGGCCAAGGCGCCGAACGCCCGGGTGGCGGTGCTCGGTTACCCGTGGATCACGCCCGCAACGGCCGACCCGTCATGCTTCGCCCAACTGCCCCTCGCCGAGGGCGACGTGCCGTACGTGCACGCCCTGCAGGCCCACCTCGACGCCGTCGTGCAGCGTGCCGCCGAGGAGACCGGGTCCACGTACGTGGACTTCTCGCAGGCCTCCGAAGGGCATGACGCGTGCCAGGCCATCGGCACCCGGTGGATCGAGCCGCTCCTCTTCGGGACGAACATCGTGCCCGTCCACCCCAACGCGCTCGGCGAGCAGCGCATGGCCGAGCACACCATGAGCGTCCTCGGCCTCGGCTGACCGGACCCCGGCCCGGTTCGAGCCCGTGCAAGGCCGTCGACCCGGAGCACCGCACCGGTCACGAAGGAGGCACGGTCGCTCAGCAGCCACGCGGCGGCCCCGGCGATCTCGTCGGAGCCGCCGCGCGGGGTCAGCTCCGCTGGAAGAACTCCACCTCGGCGAGCGCGACATGACGCTGCCCGGTGAGTCCCGTGACCTTCCGCAGCACCATCCGTACCTTCACCACGTCGTCGGTCCCGGTCGTGATCGTCTGTGTTCCCGGCTTGTCGCTGAGATCGATCTCCTTGCGGTGCACCGAGCCGTCCGCCGATGTCACCTCCAGGTCCATCTCGAGCGCCCGCGCCTGACGGGCGTACTCCTCGGGCTCCGTCGACGCGCCGTTCGTGATGATGAGGTCGACCAGCCGGAACGGCTTTCCGAAGGTGTACGTGATCGAGGCCCCCGCCCCGGGCGATCCCCAGTAGCGGTTGCTGAGCCCGTCGGTGGTGCTCTTCGCCGGATGCCCGGGCACCTCGGCACTGGCCTCGACACGCACCGGGGTGACCGCCTTGGTGCCGCTGAGCTTGTCCCGGGTGTCCTCGAACAGGGCGCGCCCGGCGGGCAGCAGGAAGAAGCCGCCCACGCACAGCGCCACGACCACGGCCAGGATCACCAGGAACCGGATGCCCCGCCCGGAGCCCGCCCGCACCTGGCGCCGGAACGGCCAGATGGTCCGCCACCAGGGCAGCGGGGCCCGGTCCTGCGCCGGGGCCAGCGGGCTGGCACAGCGACGGCAGAACCGGCGGCCCGGCGGATTCGGCGTGCCGCACACCCGGCACGGCAGCCCGGACACCTCCGTCTGCGCCGGCACCGACCGTACGACGGGACGCGGCGCCACCGGTTTCGCGGGCTGCACGGGCCCGACGGACTCGGGCTCGGGCTCGGGCGACGCCGGGGCAGACGGCGCGGGGCGCACGGGTGCGGTGCCGTTGTCGGTCTCGGGTCGCGTGCGGGACGTGGCGGCGTCGCCGGCCTGCGCGCCACCGTGCTCCTCGTCGTCGGCGCCGACCTCGGCCGTGGGCGGTCCCCCGGTGCCGGCCTCCGCCGCGGCGGACGTCCCGTCGGCGCCGGCTTCGGCCGTCGAACTTCCGTCCGAGGTGGGGCCGTTGTCTCCGGCCGGCCTCTCCCCGGCCTGTGCCGCCGGTGGCGGGTCCGCCGGAGCAGCCGGCTGTCCCAGCGTGGTGGTCGTGCCTTCGCGGCCCGTACGGCTCGCGTTCTGCGGATCCCGCCGGGACCGGCCCGTCAGCCTGGTCCGCAGGGACGACGTACGAGGCGGCGAGGTGGGCGAAGTGCGGGACGTCCCGGCACCGTTGGCGGGCTCGGGCGCGGGCTCCGGCTCGGGCGGCGCCGCCGGCTCCGGCGGAACCTCGGCGGCCGGTGCCGGGGATGCCGGGGCCGGAGCGGACGACTCCCGCGCCCCCTCCTGCGACCAGCCCAGGTACGACCCGCAGTTGCCGCAGAAGTCGTCACCGGGGTCGTTGGACGCCCCGCACGCGGGACAGGCGCGCATGGCGTCACCTCCCTTCGTCGGCGGGCGGGCCGGGCAGGACCTCCACCCGGCACGGGACATGCACCGGACACAGGGACCGGACGACCTCACGGACCCGGCCCTCGTCCACCTCCGGATCGCGGCCCGGCCACACCCGGACCAGCACTTCGCCGGACGGCTCCGGCGGCGGTTCGGCGCCCGCGGTACGGGACCACACCGCCCCGCCGTCGCCGCTGACCTCGGCGTTCACCCCGAGGGTGAGCCGCAGCCGCTCCACCAGGCCGCGCCGGGTGCCGCGCCAGCGATGCAGCTCCACCGCGCGCACCACCGCCTCGCGGCGCAGCTCCGCGGACCACTCGGGATCGTCGGCGGCGCCCACCCACGACGCCAGCCAGGCCACGAAGTCGAGCGGTGCGACCCGGGGGTCGAGATAGGCGGACAGGTTGTCGAGCGTCGCGAACACCGGGGCGAGGACCGTGTCCAGACCCGCGGTGAAACGCTGGGCGAAGTCGTCGTCGGCGTACAGCGCGGGCAGCAGCCCGCCGATCGGATGCCGGCTCGGCAGGCCGGGTACGGCGGCACGGCTCACGCCTGGATCCCCCCGCCCAGGGGCTGCACGACGACCTGGTGCTGGTAGGAGAACACCAGCGCGCCCGCGGCCACGTCGATGCGGTCCGCCGCAGCGCCCCGCCGGCCGGTGATCGGGTCGGCGGCGAACAGCCGGATCTCCTCCACCAGCGCGTTGCCGGTGGCGCGTTGCAGCAGCCCGAACACCTCCCCGTACTGCACCGGCCGCCCGAACGGCCACCCGGTGCCGTCCGGTCCGCCGTGCAGCGGGTTGAGGTACCGGAACAGCGCGGCGAGCGCCGCGTCCCGTATCCGGTCGCCGTCCTCGGGGTCCGCCGCGAGCCGGGCGACGACCGTGACGCCCTGGTAGACCGGCGGCTCCACCACCAGCCGGGTCCCGATCAGCCGCCGTTCGTCCAGGCTCTCGGTGATCACGGCGAGCACCTGGTCCGACGGGATCAGCTGCTCGAAGCGGAGCCGGTCGCCCTCGTCGGCCACCGCGTCCGGCACCACCAGCACCCGCACCGCACCGGGGCCCTCCGCCGCCGGCAGACAGCGCACCCGGCGCACCGAAGGGGCCGCCTGCCGGGCGATGATCTCGTAGTCCTCGGCCGTCACCGCCCGCTCCTGCATCCGCAGCGCGTCCGGTGCCCGCAGCTTGGCGTTGGCGAGGGTCTCCCCGTCCACGCCGCCACGCGCCGCCTCCCGGTTGGCCACCCGCGCGACGTACGGCACCGAACTGCGCAGCACCGAGATCGCGCCCCGGGCCACATTGCCGGCCGGGCCGCCGCCGGTGCGATAGCGGGACACCCGTATCTGGGCGCCCTTCTCCGGTACCGCCCCGCACGGCCGCAGCGTCCCGTCGGGTTCGCGCAGCGCGGGCGGGAAGGTGAACTCGCCCGTGGTGGCGTCGACTTGGACATGCCGGTCGGTGGGTCCCGAGCGGCCGAAGTGCTCCACGACGTCCCAGCGCCGCCACCCGTCGGCCGAGGAGACCTCCACCACCGGCGGCTCGCCGTCCAGCAGCACCGGCGGCCGGCCCAGCCGGAACGTCTGGCCCGGCACCCCCTCCGACGCGCCGAGCGGTACGTCGGTGACCGTTTCGGCGTGCTCGACGGTGCCGGTGCCGCCGACCGTGAACACCGTCGCCTCCCGCACGGTCGGGGACTCCGAGTAGAACGGCTGGCCCGGCTGTGCCTCGGTGACCCGGCAGCGCAGCCAGCCCGCCCGGGTGCCACCGATCACGGACGCGGTGTGCGCCGCCGGGACGTACACGATCACCTCGCCGGGCCGGTTCAGACCGCCGGTGGTGTCCGAGCCGGTCTCGCACACCTGCCAGCGCCCGCCGTCCCAGGCCTCCCACACCAGCGGCGGCTGGCGCGGGTCCACACCGACGCCCTCCACCCGGCTGTCCAGCCGTACGGCGACGATGCACCGCGGCACGGCCGTGGGCAGCCCGAACAGCAGCGCGTCTCCCGGCTCGGGCGCCGGCTGGAAGCACCGTACGTCACGGCCCTCGGCCAGTTCGCGCGTCCGGTCGGCCTGCTCACCGGTCCGGGGCGCGGTCACCAGCCGGGTCAACTCGCTCGGCACGATGCGCAGTTCGGCCGTGGTGGCGAACACCACGGGCTCCTCCGCCTCGCCGTCCGCCGTGGTCACCTCGGTGCCGGCGGGCAGGGTCACCGTGTCGGGCTGGGGCGCCGAAAGCCAGAAGTCGACCTCCGCGCTCGCCGCCGCCGGCGGGAACAGCCGGATCCCCAGCAGGTCCAGGAAGGCCGTGTAGTTCTTGTCCGGCACCCGGTTCAGCCGGTACAGCAACTGGTCCACGAGATAGGCGAACGTCTCGATCAGGGTGACGCCCGGATCGGAGACGTTGTGGTCGGTCCACTCCGGCGCGCGCTGCTGCACGTACCGCTTCGCCTCGTCGACGAGTTGCTGGAACCGCCGGTCGTCCAGATTGGGGGAGGGCAGGGCCATCAGTCCGCGACCGCTTCCTCGGCCCCCTCCTCGGAGGGGATCGTGTAGAAGGGAAACACCAGGTTGCGCCGGTCGTTGGTGGAACGCACCGTGTAGCGCACGTCGATGTAGAGGGTTCCGTCGTCCACCGCGTCGAAGGCCACCACCACGTCGTCCACGGCGATCCGCGGCTCCCACCGCTCCAGCGCCTCGCGCACCTGCTGGGCGATCCGCCCCGCGGTGGCGCCGTCGCCGGGCGCGAAGACGTAGTCGTGGATGCCGCAGCCGAACTCCGGCCGCATCGGGCGCTCTCCGGGCGCGGTGCCCAGCACCAGCCGGATCGCCTCCTCGATCTCCCGTTCCCGCTCGACCATGGCGATCCCGCCGGTCGGCCCGACCCGCAGCGGGAACGCCCAGCCGCGGCCGATGAACCGCTCGCTCATCACACGCCCCCGATCTGGACGGTCAGGTCGCCGCCCGAGATCATCGCGCCGCAGGTCGTCTGGTCGCGCATCCGCGCGGCCGGCAGCCCGCCGATGAGGACGGGGCCCGAGGTGAGCGCGGCCGGGTTCGGCATGACCACGTTCCCCGGCCCCAGGGCCAGGTGCGGGGGCACCGCGCAGGTGTGCAGGCTGCCCACGACGGCGGCGGGACGGCCGCCGATCAGCACGGTCGCCACCCGCACAGCGGCGCCGGGCGGCGGGGTTGCGATCACACCGCCGTGGTTGGTGGGGTCTCCGGTACGGGCTGCGGCCGGCATGGGGTGCTCCTTGGGGAAAGTCGGGGAGGCGGGGGTCAGTTGATCCGGATGAGCTTGGCCTTGAGGACGCCCAGCAGACCGCCGTCGACGGTGACCTCCGACGAGCCGTTGACGCTCACGGTGCGGCCGCCGATCTTCACTCCGACCCGCCCCTGGATGTCCACGTTCCGGCCCGACACGCTCACGTTGCCCCGCCCCGCGTCCAGGGTGATGCCCTTCTTGTCGAGCAGGACGGAGCTGAGGGGTTGCCCCCCCTTCCCGGCGTACACCTTCAGCTCGATCCGGTCCCGCCGGTCGTCCAGGAACACCTCGAGGCGCTCGTCGGCGCTCCTCAGCCGCACCCCGGAGGGACCCGGCGCCCGTGCGTCCAGCAGCTCCACCCGGTGTCCCGAACGGGACACGAAGGAACGGCGGTTGACCTTCCCGCTGGTGCCGTCGACCAGCGGCACGTCGTGCTTCGAGGGCTTGTCCACACCGTTGTAGAGCCCGCCGATGACGTACGGGCAATCCAGCAGGCCCTGTTCGAAGCCGACCAGCACCTCGTCGTTGACCTCGGGACTCACCACACCGCCGCCGCCCTTGCCGCCCCACTGCACGGTGCGCACCCAGTCGGTGACGTAAGTGTCGTCCAGCCAGGGGAACTTCAGCCGCACGGCACCGCGCTCGGCGCCGGTCGGCTCGCGCACGTCCGTCACCACGCCGATCGCCAGACCCGGCATGCGCGGGCCGCGGCCCGGCGCGTTGGCGCCGGTCACCAGGCCCGTCAGGGAGCGGTCCGGGCTGGCGCTGACCCAGACCGTCGTCCGGTACCCGCCGTGCGGCTCCAGGACGTGCTGCACCGCCGTCGCCGTGTACTTGCCGGAGAACGCCTGACCGACGTTGCCGAGCGCCACCGGCTCGCCCGCCCGCAGCCGCGGGTTGCCCTCGGCCAGTACCTCCAGCTCGCCGAAGCCCGCGCTGACCTGATCGGCCACGGCGTCGGCGACCGCGGTGGTCTCGGCCTGGGTGCGGTACGGGGTGTCGGTGACGGTCAGCTTCGCCGACTTGCCGAACCGGGCGGCCAGCGCCGGGCTCAGACCCGGCACCACCGTGTCACTGGTCACCGACGGCTTGCGGGCCACCAGCGGCCGCTTCGTGGTGACGTCCCAGCCGCGTACCTCCACCTGCGAGGCCCCGTCCGCGGCCGACAGCGATGCCCGCAGCGCCAGCAGGTTGCGCCCGTACTCCAGCACCATCGGGCTCCGGGTGGCCGGGGTCGAGGGCGCGGGTGCCCCGGACGCCTTCTTGGGCCTGGTGAACTGCAGCACGCCCTTGTCGTCGACGCGCACCTGCGCACCGCTCTCGCCCGCCAGGTACTGCAGGAAGTCCCAGTCGGACACGTTCGCCTGCGAGAGCTGCTTGTAGGTGACCGGCGCGGCCTCCACCTTCCCGCAGGTCAGCCCGGCCCCGGCGGCCACCTTGCGGACGATCGCCGACGCCGTCATGTTCCGGTACGCCACCACCTTGCGGCCCCGCTGCAGCCGGTGCGCGACGGAGTAGGCACGCACGACCGTGAACGACCCCGTGGAGTCCCGGTCGATCTCCACGGCCGTGACCTCGCCGCTGAACAGCCGCTCTCGCGCCTGCCCGGCGACCGTCACCACCGACACGCGCAGCGGGGTGCCGAGGGTGATGCCGGTCGACTTCAGGAACTCGTGGTCGGGATCGCGGTAGGTCAGCACGGCGGTGTCCGGCAGGCCCACGTTCTCGTCCACCACACAGCTCACCAGCTGCGCCGCCCAGATCTGCGGCAGTTCACCGGGGGCCTCCACGACGGGGTCCGCCGCGAACGACCGGCCGCCGCGCGCCTCGGGTGTGGTCACCGCTCCTCCTCACCGCCCGCGTCCCCGAGCGCAGGCACCACCAGTTCGGTACCGGGCACCAGGGCCATCGGGTCGTCGATCCCGTTCGCCTCGGCGATCACCCGCCAGGCCGTCGCGTCGCCGTACTCCCGCCACGCCAGCAGCGCCAGGCTGTCCCCGGCCACCACGGTGTGCGTACTGCGGGCCGTGCGCGCACCGGAGGTCGGGTTCTGCCCCGGGGGATCGACGCTCGCTTCCTCGATCGACAGGGAGCAGGTCGCGCGCAGCGGCTTGCCGTCCACGTCGAACAGCGAGTACGTCACCGACAGGCTCGACAGCACCCCGTCGAACGACGTCGTACGGGCCGAACCCCACTCGAACCGCACCCAGGGACTCGCCGGCTTCTTCCGCGCGAGGCTCGCCGGGGTCGGCACGCACCCCTTCATCAGCTTCTCGACCGCCTGCTCGACCGAGTTGTCGTGCTTCGAGGTGGCGTCGAGGAAGACCTCCAGGCTCAGCTCACGCGGCCCGCTGCCCACGAACTCCGGCAGCGCCGACTCCCCGGCCATCCGGGACGGGGTACGACGCCACTCGGTGGACTTGCGCAGCTGCAGGGAGTTGGGGTTGAACTGGAGGTTCAGCCGCGCGATCGTCCCGCCGGGCTTCGCGCCGACCGCCGCCGGGGGTTCCTTCAGGGTCAGCTGTGCCCTGGCCACGCTGGTGCGGACGGAAGCCATCAGGAAGGCCTCAGTCCCTCGTGGGCGATCTCCAGCGTCTCCACCGCCGCCTGCGAGGAGGACGGGTCGAACGACGGCCCCTCCCAGCGCACCGGCACGATGCCGAGCACCTGCCAGCTGATGATCCGGGTCAGATCCGGCTTGAGCGCCACGATCTCGCCGTCCTTCGGTTCCACGCGCCGCAGCGTCTCGTCGAGCCAGCGTGCGATCTTCGCCGTGTCGGCGGTGACCGGCCGGGTGAGCGTGATGTTCGACCAGGTGACCCGGCCGGGCAGCTGCCAGGTGAAGCCGTTGTTGCCGCCCTCGGCGTAGGTCTCCATCTCCACCTGCGCCCCCATGCCGGAGCAGCTGTGGAAGGCACCCAGGTCGTTGCCGCCGATCGCGAGCCGGAAGAACACGCTCGTCGCGAAGATGTTGTCCGTCATCCGTTGCCCATCCGTTCCCTGTCCTCACCGGCGTCCGTCGTAGGGGCGGCCCGCGCGTTCCCGGCCGCGCCGCAGATCGGCCCGGAGCAGACGGGCCATCGGCTCCAGCAGGCGCCGCGCCAGCTCGTCCAGATCGATCCCGGAGTCCTGCGCGACCACCTCCGGCCGGACGGTGTCCTTCCCCTGGGCCTTACCGGTTGCCGCGGGCGCGGAGGGCGTCCGCTGCACGGCCCGCCCGGGTACGGCGGTCACCGGCACACCGGAGGGAACGGCACCGGCGGCGGTGCCGGCCGGCTCCCGCCGGACGACGGGTGCCGCCGGGGAGGAGGCACCGCGCGGCACACCCGCCGGAGTGCGGATGGCGCGGACCACGGGCACGGGCGGGCCCGGCTGCCCGGCCGGCCCCGCCGGGCGGCCCTGCACCGGGGGCGCCTGCGGATCGGTGACCGGCAGCGCCTGCGGGTGTACGGGTGCGGCTCGCTGGACGGAGGGATGCGGCCGCACGACGGGGACGGTGCGGCGGGGCTGCGCGGAACTCGTTCCGTGCGGGGACGAGTTGCGCGAGGACGGATTGTGCGAGGGCACGTCGTGCGAGGACGCGTTGTGCGGGGCCGGCGGCGCCGGGGCGGTGACGTTCCGCTGTATGTGCGGCGTGGCGGGTGCCGGTCGGTGCGCCGGGCCCGGTTCGCGCCGCCAGGACGCGGGGACGACCGGACGCTCGGGGGTACGGGCGGCGGCAGGAGGCGTAAAGCCTTCTGGGACACGGGTGTTGACCGTCAGCGGCCGGGCGGGGAGGAGGGCGAGGCTGCGGTGCGCCGGCCGGTGCTGTGCCGTGCCGGGATGTGTGTCGATGACACCGGGGGGCCGGTCGCCGGCGGTGTCCGGGGTCCGTCCGGGGGCGGAGACGAGCGCGGGGACGGGTTCGGGGGCGGGGGCGGCGATGGCCCGGGCGACGACGACCGGAGTGGCTCCACCGGCTCCCGCGCGGGCCGGTGCGGTCCGCGTCCCCGTGGCGGCCGGTGCCGTCGCAGGCCTGTCCGAGGAGGCTGCTCGGACCTCCGCTGCGGGCACGCGCTGCACGGGACCGGGTCCGGGTGCGGCGGAGGGCGCGGAGCGAGGGGCGCCCTGAGTGACCAGGGGAGTGGCGGGAGCCGGTGCGGCGCCCGGCGCCGACGGCGAAGTTCCCTGAGGGGCAGGGGAGTCGGGCGCGGAACCACGCCGTTCGGTGTCCGTCGTGCCCAGCAGGGGCGCCGTGCCCTCGGGGGGACCGGAGGGACGCTCGGGTGCGCCTGTGGCGGGGTGGTCCGGGCGCACCGGGGTGCGCTGGACGTGTGGGGTGCGCTGGACCGGCGGGACGGCCGGGGCGGCCGGAGTGATCGGACTGCCCGGGGCGGCCGGAGCGGTCGGGCTGCCCGGGGAGACCGGACGGCCACTGGGACCGGCCGAGCGCGGCACGTCCGCGGTCGACGGCATCGCCGGAAGCGGCGCCCCCAGCCCGCCACGGGCCCGGGCGCCGGACGGGCGCGCGGGGTCGGGCGCCGGGCGTGCCGCCTCGGGCCTGGCAACCGGTTCGGCCGTCGGCGTCCTGTCGCTCCGGGGTGTCGCGGGGGCGCCGCCGTGCGGGGCCGGCGTGGCGGCAGGGGCGTCCGCCTGGCGCTGCACGACGGGCAGGTCCGTACCGGCCGCCGGGCTTGTCGTCTGAGGCGTGCCGGCGGGCAACGGCCGTGCGGTGGCGGGAAGTTCGCTCAAGGGCTCGCCGAGCGGCGGCCGTATGCCGGGTCGTGCCGGGGCGGCGGCGCGCTGTGCCGCGGGCGTGGGATCGGTGTCCTGGCTCGCGGCGGGAGCGGCGGCCGGCTCACCGGGACGGACCGTGGGCCGCACCGCGGTGATCCGCCGTACGGTGACCGTCGTCCGCCGGGCGACGGTCAGCGCGGGACCGAGGGAGTGCGGGCGTACGGGAGTTCGCCCGGCCGCCCCGGGCTCCGGCGCACCGGAAGGAGCGGCCTGTTGTACGGCCCCGGGGGTGGTCAACCGTTGCGCTTGTCGTGCGGTGCGTGCGGACTCCGGTGTCGTACGCCGGCCCGACGCAGGCCGGGGCACGGGTGAGTCACCGTAGGTGTTCGGGACCACGGCGACGCGTCGTACCACCGGAATCTCCGGTCCGGGTGCCGGATGCCCCGGCTCGGCGTGCCGCACCGCAAGCGTGGCCTCGGACCCGCCCTCGGACCGCTGGACAGGCATCTTGGGCGCGGCAGCCGGCACGAGAGGATCCGCGGCCACGAGCGCACGGCTGGGCGCGGTCGTGTCCGCCTGGCGCTGGACGGACGGGGTCGCGGCCGGAGGACTTGTCCGCCGTGACGGGGTGTCAGCCACATGCGCGCGCCCGGCCGGACCGAGAGCCGCCGAAGTCGGCGAATTCGCCGAAGTCACCTTGCCCGCCGTGTCGTTGCCCTCATGGTTGTCCATGAGGGCGGGCTCCGGACGGGGGTTCACGGTCGGCGATGCGCCGGACCCGTCGGCGAAGTCGCCGCCTGCCCGGGGCGCGGACCGTGAGTCCTTCCGCCTGCCGGTGTCACGGGCGCCGGTCGCACGCTTCCCGCGGGACACCTGCGGAGCACGCGCGGCGGAGGACTGCCCGAGGCCGGTGGTCGGATCGGCCCCAGCAGGCTCTTCGGCGTCCGTGCGCACGGTGCGCAACAGCAGGGGGCCGCCGTCGGCGTAGGCGCCGCCCGGTGCGGCGGGGCTGGTGACACCGTGGATCAGGCCGACCGGGGCGGAGGGCACCAGCGCATGGCCGAGGCCGTTGTCGAAGGACGGGTTCTGCCAGGACGCGAGGCCCGAGCGGAAGACGAGACCGTCGCTGACGCCGAGCGGGGCGCGGGCCACGGTCGGCGTCAGCGGGGCGGTGCGGCGCCAGCCGCCGTCCCAGTCGCCCGGCACGGACGGACCGGCGGCGCCGGGCACGGGCGCCGGACCGCTCGCGCCCGAGCCGGACGTACGCGCGGCGGACCCCGGCGCGGCAGAGCGCGCCGCAGCCCGGCGGCGCAGTCTGTCCCGCCATGCCATGTACTCAACCACCTTCGTTCACGCGGGTGTTGATACGAGCGATCTCGGTCACCCACTGCCGGCGCTCGGCGTGGGTGAGGCCGAGGATCTCCTCGCGCTGCCAGTGGAAGTGATAGGCGATGTACGCGATCTCCTCCCGCAGCCGGGGGAGTGCGTACGTCACGATTCCCCCAGGCGCCCACCCGAGAGGTCGACCTCGAAGGCGCCCTCGCAGTGCGGGCAGGTCACCGCCGCGCGGGTGTGCCCCTCGCTGTTGACGCGGCGGTAGAAGTCCTGGAGGAACGCGACGTCGGTGGCGTACATCCGCTCCACGATCCCCGCGTGCACGTCGGTGATGGTGCCGAGCCGGGTGATCACCTGGCTCAGCAGCACCACGCTCAGATAGGCCGGGTTCTCCTTCACCCGCAGGTCGATCTGCGGCCGCAGCTCGTCGCGGGCGGTGGCCAGGCGCATCGCGCCGTGCCGGTGCAAGGTGCCCGCCTCGTCCACGTACCCGCGCGGCAGCTCGAACTCGAACTCCGTGCGCAGCCCGTGGTCCTGGGGCGGGGCGGGGCGAGCCGCCGGAGCCTGGGGCTGGGGTTGCTCGGCCGCCTGGGTGGCCGGCGCCGTCGCCTCCAGGAACTCCTCCAGGTTGCCCGCCGTGACCGTACGACGCCTCATTCGACGACGATCTCCTCGAACACGATCGTGACGGTCTCGGTGGCCGGGGAGGACTCGCCGGCCTTGAGGGAGGGGCCCTCCCACTTGGAGGCCCAGCCGTTCATGAGCTGGATACGGCGGACCGTGTCGCCCTTGGTGTCCTTGATCTCGATCGTCAGGTTCTGCCGGGCGGTGTCGACGGCACCGTTGTTGAGCGTCTCCTTGATCCACTTGGTGAACTCACTGCTCTTGTCGAGTCCCCGCGTGATCGTGATCTCGCCGGCCTGCCGCGCTCCGGGCTGCTTCCGGATGATCTGCTTGCCCGTCGACGTGACCTGCTTGACCTCGACGACCTCCTCCTCGACGGAGAACCCGCTGATCTCCTGGATCGACTCGACCATGTACCCGCCGAGCTGCACGCCGAAGACGTGTGTCGAAAGAGCATCGCCCTCTGCCATGACTGTCTGTCACCTTTCCTTGACCGACCCGCGGGTCACTCGTCGATGAGGCTGGTGCTGTCGGAGAACTGGGCCAGCCGGAACACCACGAACTCGGCGGGCTTGACCGGGGAGACGCCGATCTCGCAGACGACCCGGCCCTGGTCGATGGAGGTCTGCGGGTTGTTGTCACGGTCGCACTTGACGTAGAACGCCTCCTCGGCGGTGCGGCCGAAGAGCGCGCCGCGTCGCCATTCCTCGGTGAGGAACGCGGTGACGTTGCGCCGGATGCTCGACCACAGCCGGTCGTCGTTCGGCTCGAAGACCACCCACTGGGTGCCCAACAGGATGGATTCCTCGAGGTAGTTGAAGAGCCGACGCACGTTCAGGTAGCGCCAGGCCGGGTCGGAGGACAGGGTGCGGGCGCCCCAGATCCGGATGCCGCGGCCGGGGAAGGCGCGCACGCAGTTCACGCCGATCGGGTTCAGCAGGTCCTGCTCGCCCTTGCTGAGCCGGGTCTCCAGGTCCACCGCGCCGCGGATGACCTCGTTGGCGGGCGCCTTGTGCACCCCGCGCTCGGCGTCGCTGCGCGCCCACACGCCGGCGACGTGACCGCTCGGCGGGACCGTGGTGTTGCGCCCGGCCGCCGGGTCGAAGACCCGCACCCAGGGGTAGTAGAGGGTGGCGTACCGGGAGTCGTAGCCCGCCTCCTCGTTGCGCCAGTGGCGCACCTGCTGGGCCGTGAGCCCAGGCGGGGTGTCCAGCACCGCGACCCGGTCGCCCATCTGCTCGCAGTGCGAGATGACGGCGAGCTGGACGGTGCGCACGCCCTCGGCGTCGATGTCACCGCGCTGGTGGGCACCCATCAGGTCCGGCACCGCGACCATCGTGATCTCGTCGATGGCCTCGAGTCCGGCGAACCCGGTGCGGGCGCCGGCGTCACCGACGTACTCGGCCGGGTCGAGCCGGGACGCCGCGCCGGAGCCGGGCACCGCGGGTGTGGCCGGGGCGTCGGGCACCGCCACCGTCCCACTGGCCGGGCGGGACTGCGTGGCGTCGCGCTGCTCGGTGACCTCGACCAGCTTGGAGGCCCGGAGCTGGGTGACCACATAGCCCTTGACGTTCTTGCGGGTGGAGACGTCGTAGGTCTCGACGACCTGGTCGCCCTGGCGGACCAGCAGCTTGAAGCGGTCCTCGGGCGGGTTCTCGCCGTCCGCGTCGGCGATCTCCACGGACACACCGGATGCGCCGGGCCGGGCCGCGAACTGGAATCCGCCGAGCGCGACCGGTTCGGCGGCCCGGACCTCCCGGGGTCCCCGGCCGGTGTCCGCCGAGGCGGTGGCGCCGTCGCGGGCCCCGCCGATGCGCACCACGTAGGCCGCGCCGCCGCCGTTGGAGAAGTAGCCGTACACGGCGTGCGCGAGGTAGGTGCCCTCGGTGAAACCGCCGAACAGCTGGGTGTACTGGTCCCAGTTGGTGACCAGGGTCGGTTCGTGGAACGGCCCGCTCTGGGCGAATCCGACGAACGCGGCGACGGCGGTGCCGACCCCTTCGATCGGGCGGGCACCGGACTGCACCTCCTCCACGTACACGCCCGGGGTGAGGTACGTCGGCATGCTCGCTCCTTACATCCATCGGGTCACCTGCGTCGATGCCGAGTCTCCGAGGCGGGTGAGGCCTGGCGACAGGGGCGTGGGTACCTTGCCGGGGGCAACCGCGCTGCCTTTCCGGACGCCCGCACGGACCATGGGGGAAGGAACCCCGGCCCGGGGCGGCCGAGTTCGGTGAAGCCGCAGGTCGGCTGGGCACCTCAGGCGTCGAGGACGTCCGCCAGGTACGGCCCGAACTCGCTCTCCAGCACCAGCCGGCCGAGCTTGCGGTACTCCTGCACCACCGACGACACCAACTGCCGCATGGTGAGCGGCTCCTGGGACTCGGCGGCGAGGTAGGCGGCGGTCACCGCGCAGGCCCGGATCGAGCCGCCGGCGAGTTCGAAGCGGTCCGCGCAGAAGCCGAGGTCCAGGTCGGCGGCGCGGGGCAGCCGGTCGCCCAGGCACCGCTCCCACAGGGCCAGGCGCTGGGCGGCGTCGGGCACGGGGAACTCCGCCACCACGTCGAGCCTGCGGGTGAACGCCTCGTCCAGGTTGGCCCGGAGATTGGTGGTCAGCACGGCGATCCCGTCGAAGGACTCCATGCGCTGCAGCAGATACGCCGACTCGATGTTGGCGTGCCGGTCGTGCGCGTCCTTGACCTCCGAGCGCCTGCCGAAGATCGCGTCGGCCTCGTCGAACAGCAGCACCGCGTTGACCTGGGACGCCTCGGTGAAGATCCGTTCCAGGTTCTTCTCGGTCTCGCCCACGTACTTGTCGACGACCGTGGACAGATCGACCACGTACAGGTCCATGCCGAGGTCGGCGGCGACCACCTCGGCGGACATGGTCTTGCCGGTCCCCGACTCGCCCGCGAACAGCGCGATCACCCCGCGCCCCCGGCCGCCGCCCGGCCGCATCCGCCACTGCCCGAGCACCTGCTCGCGATGCCGGGCGCGCACGGCCAGCTCCCGCAGCCCGCGCCGGGTCGGGGCCGGCAGCACCAGGTCGTCCCAGCCGACGCCCGGCTCGATCCGGCGGGCCAGCCGGGCGAGTCCCGCGCCGCTTTGCGCCCGTACGGCGGCGCGCAGGTCCTCCGGGGAGACCGGGCGCCCGGCGAGGGCTGCCGTGCGCACGGCAGCCCTCGCCGCGCGGTGCAGTTGTCCGCCGTCGAGGCGGTGCGCCGCGACCGCCTCGGCGAGATCGCCGGCGTCGCCGCTCACGGAGGCGCCGGCCTGGGCGAGGGCGTACTGCCAGCGCGCGGCCTGCCGCTTCGGGGAGGGTGCGGTCACCGGCAGGACGACAGGGGTGTCGGCCGCCCACGCCGGGTCCCAGCCGTCCGCGCCGTGGGTGAAAAGAGGGATGCCGCGCAGCGCCGCGCACAACTCGCTTGCGCTGCGGACCCGTTCGACGGGCGCGGAGGGCAGCTCGTCCAGCGGGCCGAGGACGACTCCCGAGCCGGTGAGGCGGGCCTCCAGTGCCGCGACCCGGGCGAGCGCGGGCAGCTCCGCCGAGCGCCGGGCGAGCGCCGCCGCGTCCAGGACCAGCGTGTCCAGACCGGCCGTGCGCAGGGCCGCGACGGCGAGGCCCGGCGCGTCACCGCCCCGGGCCCGCAGATGGACCAGGCCCGGTCCGGACCGGGCGGCGCGGGCCGCCCGCCGCACCTCGTCGGGGTCGGCCGCCGGATCCTGGGCGGCCGTGCCGAGGACGCCGGCGAGCCGGGCGTCGGGCGCGGTGTCGCCCAGCAGATACGCCGTCACCCGGTCCGGCACCGCGAGGACCCGGGACAGCGGCGGGCGCTCCGGTTCGGTGATCTCCAGCAGCCCGCCCGCGACCAGGGGCGCCGCCGGGGCGAGCCGGAACCGGGCGGCCGAGGCCGGTGCGAGCCCGCACAGCTCCAGGGCGAGCCCGACCGTGGGCCGACGGCGGGTCAGATCGTCGTTGAGATAGCCGTAGAGCCGCTCGAAGCGGGCGTCCAGATCCGGGGCCAGCGCGATCAGCAGCAGGTCGAGATCGAGTGGCGACAGGCCGAAGCGTGCGGCGAGCGTGCCGAGGACCGAGCCGGGCGGTGGGGGCTCAGGGGCGTGGCCGGGTACGTCGAGGCCGCCGGGCTCGTCGAGGAGCCGCTGGGCGGCCTGCGGGGTGAGGTACTGCCCCCGGTACGGGTCGTCGGGGTCGGGGTCGACGGCGCGGCGGGCCGCCACCGCGCGGCGCACCCGCTCCTCGACCAGGCGCAGCCGTTCCCACAGCGGATCGACGCCGATGTCCGCGACCGTCTCCTCGAGGTACGTCACGGCTGGCGGCCTCCCCGGCGGCGGCGCGCGGGAGCCGGCCGCCGCTCGCGGGGAGCGGCGAAGCCCTCCGGCCCCGGGTCGCTCACCCCCTCGTACCGCAGCCGCCGGCCCGGCACGGGTTCCCCATCCGCCTGCCGGTGCGCGGAGCGCACCACGAGCCCCTCGGTGACCGGAGGTCCCGCGGCCCGGCTCGCCGCGGCGAGGGGCGCGCACACCCGGACGCCGAGGGACGCCTTCAGCTCGCCGCCGAGCGCCGACCACACGTCGGAGGCGGCCGGCGCGTCCAGGGTGGCCCCGGCGGTGTCCAGGGACACGGTCAGGCCCAGCTCGGCGAGCGAGCCGGTGAGATGCCCTTCGGGCAGCGCGTCGGCGGCCGCCAGCGTGCCCAGCACCTGCGACAGCAGCCGGTGTTCGTCCTGCGGGCGGCTCGCCCACGCGGTGACCAGGTACGTCAGCTCGAACCAGCGCGGCGGGGTGCGCCGCGCCACCACGTACCCGTCGGCGTCGTACACCTCGCCGGCGCCGCTGCCGCGCCGGGCCGCGTCCTCCCGGATGTCGTACAGGAACACGCACACGGTTGGCGCGGTACGGCGGGCCGCCCAGTCACGGGTCGGGGCGTCGAAGACGATCTCGACCCCCGACGCCTCGAGCCCGGACTCGCCGAGCAGCCCGCGCAGCGCCTCGTCGACCTCGTGGATCACCGGCGGGTCACCTCGTCGGGCGGCTGCACACTGCCGTTGACCACCAGGAAGCCGGTCTTCACCGGGGAGAATCCGGGCCCGCTCGCGGTGATGGTGCGCGGACCCGTCTGGTCCTTGGTGAGGATCAGCAACTGGCCGATGAAGGTGCCGTCCGGCCCCGGCACGGTCGGTACCGCTGCGGCGGTGATGCCCGGCTTCCAGGTGAACCGCACCGGCACGCCCGGCGGGAAGTCCTTGCCGCGCACCGAGGTGACGAAGCCGGGCTTGCCGATCGGCGGCACCGCGACGATCTTCGGCTGGAGGATCCGCAGCGTGGTCTGCGTCCGGTTGTCGCCCGGGTCGGCGTCCGTGCCCGTGGTGGTCAGGACGCCGGTGGCGCGGCCGGTCGTCGCGTGGTCGGGGGAGAGCACCACCCGTACGACCGTGCTCTCGCCCGGCGCCAGGTCCGGGAGCGCGCACACCCAGTCGCTGTCGCAGCCGGCGGGCGGCCCGCCGCCCGGGATCTGGGCGGGCAGAGCGATCCGCAGCCGCAGCCCGGTGGCCAGCGCGTTACGGCCGTTGCGCACGGTGTACGTCACCACGACCCGGCCGCCGACATAGCCCGGGTCGGGCTGGGCGGTGACCCGGACCCCGGGACCGGCCTTCGGCGCGGGCGGTGTCGGGGGCGTCGGAGGTGTCGGAGGTGTCGGGGGCGGGCTGGTCGGCGGGGCGGCCTTGCGCACCGGTACGACGGTCCGTGCGGTGTTGTCGCCGGGCTGCGGGTCGATGACACTGCCGGTGACCGACCAGTCGATGGGCTGGTCGCCGATGGCGCGGCCGGTCACCGTCACGGTCACCGGTACGGTCGTGCCCGGTGGCACCACCCCGATGTCGCACTGCAGGGAGGCGGCGTCGCAGCTGCCGCCCGGGCGGCGGATCCGGGTGACGGAGACTCCGGCCGGCGGTGCGATGGTCAGCCGGGTGCCGGGAGAGGCGGCCGGGCCGTTGTTGACGACGTCGACGCGGATGTCCGTGGAGTGCCCGACGGTGACCGCGGGCACCGTGCCCGGCGCGCGCACCGCCAGGTTCACCGACTGCTGGACGCCGGGCTCTTTCTGACGGCCCGGCAGTTCCAGGGTGAGTGCGCTCTCGTGACCGGTCGTGACGTTCAACAGGTGCAGTTTTTCAGGACAGTTGACCGGTGCATCGGTACGGGAGCTGTAGACGATCCCGTTGCCGTCCGCCGTCCAGGCCGCGTCGCGCGGCTGGTGCGGACCGGTGACCGAGGTGTCCGGCAGCTCCTGGTGGCAGCCGTCCGCGGTGGACCGCGCCGCTTCGGGCAGCAGTACCCGGCAGCTGTCGCCGGACGCCGAGGTGAGCAGCAGACCGTTGCGCTCGTTGACCCGGCCGCCGCCGTCCTTGCGGTTGAAGGCGATGAGGGTGCCGTCCGGGGAGAACGCGGGACTGTCGTCGATGACCGTGCAGTTGCCCGGGCAGATGGACGCGCTCAGGTCACGCTGCCGGTCGAGGGCGTCGACCGGCACGGTCCAGATGTGCTTGTTGCCGCCGCCCCCGTCGATCGTCATGTTGCGGGTGAACGCGAGCCGGGTGCCGTCGGAGGACCAGGTCGGCTGCGCGTCGCCGCCCGTCTGCTGCCCGGCGGGCGGGACGATCTCGCGCACGATCGCCCCGGTCGCCGCGTCGGCGACGAGGATCCGGCCCGGCCCCGAGGCGGAGCCGACACCGCCCGGCGAAGTCCGGGTGAACGCCAGGTACTTGCCGTCCGGCGAGAAGGTGGGGTCGGTGTCCCAGTCCCTCGGTCCGCGCCCCGCCAGCGGCATCGGCGCCGGGTTGGAGCCGTCGGCGTCCACCGTCCAGATCCGCTCGATCCGGTTGTCCGGACCGCCCTCGAACCGGGTCACCACGATACGGCGGCCGTCGGGTGTGTAGTTCTGCCGCTCGGTCCACGGGTCGTAGCCGGTCGCCGGCTCGAACAGCGGGTCCTTGGTCGGATCGGTGTTGGTGTCGGCCGCCGGGTCCTCGTCCAGGATGGTCAGTCCGAGGTCGCGCGGGTCGGCGCCGTCCATCCGGACGTCCTGGAGCGTCACCACATGCTCGCCGTGCGGCCCCGCGTTCGTGGTGCCGCCCTTCGCCGTGGTGCGGTCCACCACGACGTAACCGCCGCTCCGCGGGCCGGCCCAGGTCGGCGAGCCGACCGCGCGGTCCTCGCTCAGCACCAGGTTCGGGGCCGCCGAGGGATGGTCCACCTGGTACACATGGTCCCAGTCGCCCTGGCAGCCGCAGGTGCGGTCCGGGCTGAGGAACAACACCCCCTCCCCATCGGGCAGCCAGGCTGCCCCATGGGTCCGCCAGTCGGTCGAGGTGCCGGTGAGCAGCGGCTGGTCCCCGGCCGTGCCGCCGGTGACCCGCAGCCGCGGGCCCGTCGACGAGTCGGCAGTGTAGGTGTACGCGATGAGGTCCCGGTGCGACCCGTCGTCCACCGGGTTCCACACGGGCTCCGTCGCCGTGCCGAGCGCGCCGGTGACCCGGTTCGCGGTGCCCCCGGCCAGCGGCCGGACGTAGATCTGGAACCCGAGCACCGCATCGCCGTTGCCGGAGTACGCGAGGCGTTTGCCGTCCGGTGAGACGGTCGGACTCTCCTCGTCGGACGGCGTGTCGGTCAGCCGGGTCAGTCCGGTGCCGTCGGTGCGCACCAGCCACAGGTCACGCTGCTTCTTGCCGTTCGGGCCGCCGGGTTCCGCCGAGTCGAAGACCACGGCCTTGCCGTCCGGGGTGAGCCGGGGGTGTGCCGCGTCCCGGCCACTGGTCAGCTTGCGCACCGAGCCGTCCGGAGCGCGCAGGTAGATCTGCGGATTCTTCGAGTCGCGGCGGCTCGCGAACACCATCGTGTCGCCCAGCGCCGACGGCTGGACGTCGAAGTGCGCCGGACCCGCCCCGAACAGCGGGTCGCTGGTCTTGGCGTCGACCACCTTGCCGAGGCTGCGGTGCCCGGTGCCGGCGTAGGCGATCCGGGTGGCGGAGGCGGTGGGCGCCTGCGGCCGGGCCTCGGCGCTGTCCGGGCCCGAGGCCGCGGTCACCGCGAGGAGCGGGACCAGCAGGAGCAACGACGCGCCGAATCTCCCCAGCCGGCGCTCCCCGCCGGGGCCAGCGGTGCCGTTCACGGTCCACCTCGCAGTCTTGGAACACCAGGATGTGCCCCGCCACTGTGCGCCCGCGCGCGTGTCGCGCGGCAGGGCGGCGGGGCCGTGTCCGGGGGAAGCACGGGCTGCGCTTTCGGGCAGCCGGCGGGTGCCGGGCGCGCTGCGGGCGGGGGGCTGCCCGCAGCGCGCCCGGATACCGGACCGGTGTGTCAGATCAGCCCGTTGCGCAGCGCGTAGCCCACCGCGTGGGCCCGGTTGCGCAGCTGCAGCCGGGTGGTGATCTCATGCAGCACGTTCTTGACGGTCCGCTCGGAGTACGCGGTCTTCTGCGCTATCTCCGCCGTGTCGAAACCTTCCGCCACCAGGCGCAGCATGTCCGCCTCGCGCGCGGTCAGCGTGGACAGGGCCAGGCCGCGGGGGTCGAGCGCCGAGCGCTGCAGACCGCCCACATGGGTCAGTAACTTGCCGAGCAGGTCGCCCGGGAGCACGCCCTCACCCTTCGCCATCGCGAGCACCAGGTGCAGCAGCCGGTCCTGGTCCGCCTCGGCGCGCCGCAGCACGGCCGCGACACCGCACTCGATGACCCGCTGCAGCGCCGCCGTCTCGAACGTGCCGACGACGAGCCCGGTGCGGGTGCCGGGATTGCGCTGCAACCGTTCCAGCAGGGCTATGACTTCGTCGTCCACGGCGTCGACGACCACGAGCGACGTCCGCGCCCCGTCCGCCTCGGCCTCGTCGACCAGTTCCACCTCGGGGCGCTGGCGCAGCTGGTGGACGACACCGATGCGCAGCACCAGGTCCTGGGCGTAGACGGCGACGGACACCCGGCGCGGCCGGTCCTCGGGCGCGGTTCGGTGTGTGGTCGCGGCGGGGTTGGTCGCGCGTGGTGTGCGGGCGGTCATGAGCGGGATCTCCTTCACGGAGCCGGACATACTGAGTACCTGTTTCATGACGAGAAGAGCGGAGAGGGACACAGGAGGCCAAGGAGGCGCGCGGAACGCGCGATACCGCTCCAACGGCGGACCACGCGCCGTATCGGCAGAGTTCAACGGCCGTACCGATCAGCGGAGTTGACCTTGACCGCTCGGGGCACGCCGACTGCCCGGGTGTTGCCCTCGCACCTCTCGTGGCACCGCGGTGCCGGTTCTACGGTCGTGGCGTGACGCCATCTGCAGCCTCTTCTGGACCCGGAGCCCCCGGCCTCGACATCGCCGCCGTGACGGTGACACCGGGCGGTACCGCCTCCACCAGCCTGACCGTCCGCAACGACAGTGACATCGTCGAGGCGTACACCCTGGAGGCCGTGGGCGACTGCGCGGCCTGGACCACCGTGGAACCCGCGCGGGTATCGCTCTACCCCGGTACCTCCGAGACGGTGACGATCCGCCTGGCCCCACCGCGCTCCCCGGAGGTCCGCGCGGGTGATGTGCCGCTGGGCGTACGTGTGTTGCCGGCCGAGCACCCCGAGTCGGTCACGGTGCCCGAGACCACGGTGCACATAGAGCCGTTCCACGAGCTGCGCACCGAGATCCTCCCGCGCCGCCGGCGCGGCTGGCTGCGGGGCCGCTACCGGCTGGCCGTGCGCAACGAGGGCAACACACCGGCCCAGGTCTCCTTCGCGCCGGAACAGGCGGGGGAGGAGCTGAAGTTCGGCTTCATCCCCGCCGAACTGGCCCTGGAGCCCGGCGAGTCGGCGGAGACCAGCCTGCGGGTGCGCACCGGCAAACCGGTCTGGTTCGGCAAGCCGGTGGTCTGGCCATTCACCGTGCAGGCCACCGACGCCGTGGCGCAGGAGGACGCCGAGGGGCCCGGAGCGCTCGTACGGCCGCCGCTGGAGGCGGAGTTCGTCCAGATCCCGGTCTTTCCGAAGTGGCTGCTGGCGCTGCTCGCGGCGCTGCTCGCGCTGATCCTCGCCTGGTTCGCGCTGGTCCGCCCGGCGGTGCGCAGCGCCGCCAAGCAGGCGGCCAACGAGGTGGTCCAGCCCCGCCCGACACCGGGCGGCGGCCAGAACGGGCAGTCCCCCGGGACCGGTTCGGGCAAGGGCACGGGAGCCCAGCAGGGCGGCCAGGGCGCGAACCCGTCGGGCACCGGCGGCGACAACCCCGGCGGCACGGTGTCCGGGACGGGGGCCGGGCAGCAGAGTTCGACCACCATCGACGTACAGACGTCCGGCGGAGGGGACAAGACCGGGACCTATGTGGTCCCGAAGGGCAAGATCTTCGGTATCACGGACATCGTCGTCGCCAACTTCCAGGGCGACGAGGGGGTCATGACCATCACGTTCGGTGACCGGAAGATCACCACGATCGCACTGGAGACCTTCCGCAACCAGGACTACCACTGGGTCACCCCCATCAAGATCCCGGAGGACGCCACCGTCACCATGAACGTGACCTGTGCGAAGCCGGGGACGCCGGCCACCGGCAGGCAGGCGACGCAGTGTCATGAGGTCCTGAATGTCAGTGGTGTGCTCAACGACGTCACGCGGTGAGCTGGTTCCTGCGGACATCGTTCGCCTCGTGTGGCCCGAGGGGAAGAGGTGACTCTTACCTCGACCGAAAACCGACACGAGAGTGGATGTAACGTGCATGTTTCAGTCGCCGCCCCGCGTCCTGGAATCAAGCCTTCCGTGCGGTCGCGGGCCCGGCGCTCGAAGTAACGCGTGCCGGAAGACGATTGGCCGGTTTACGCGCCGCCGTCCTGCCTGTGCGGGACGGCGGCCGTGTCTTCCGGCGGCGTGCCGAAGGACTGCTTCGGCAGCCGGCGGCCGGACAGCGGCACGGCCGCGCCGGGAGCGAAGCGGTAGCAGGTCACCAGGCCGTGCCCGGGTGTGACCCGGCTGCTCGCGGCAGAGCCGGTCCGGCTCAGCCGTCCCGGCCGCCGCAGCGGCGTCGGCCTCACCGCTCACGCCCGCGAAATCGCGGCGCGTATCCGCGCGGAGCGGGAGTGATCCGGCGGGCGCGAGGGGGGTGCGGTGCAGGGCGTGGACCGCATGAGGGAAAATGGTTGCCTAGAGAAACCAGCGGGATCGTGTGAAAGGTCCTCCATGCCGCACCTCACCATCGACTACTCCTCCCACCTGACCGGCGCCTTCGACCCGGCCGGCCTGGTGAAGGAGCTGCACCCGCTCGTGGTCGAGGAGTCCGGCACGACCGGCGTGTGCAAGACACTGCTGCGCCCGGTGGAGACGTACGTCGGCGAGCACCCGAGCCGGGAGGCGGCCTTCGTGCACGTGGAAGTGGGGTTGATGCCCGGCCGGCCCGAGGCGCTGAAGACGCGGCTGTCCGAGGGGGTCCTGGCGCTGCTGGAGAAACACCTGCGAGTGGAGGGCGTGCCCGATGAGGCGGTCTTCTCGGTGGAGGTGCGGGACCTCGGCGGCTCCTACCGGCTGTCGCCGTCCGCGCGCTGAACCCCCGGCCCCTCGCGGGGGGCCGCCCTGTCCGCGACGAGCCCGAATTCGCTTGAGCGCCGTTCCGGTCGCGCACTAGGTTGCCCGGATGGATCCGTTCTTACCTGCCTGGGCGGCGCTGCGCACGGCGGTCGCCGAACTCCCGGACGAGGACTTCGAGCGGCCGTCCGGGTGCGCCGGCTGGCTGGTGCGGGACCTGGTGTGCCATCTGGTCATCGACGCCCAGGACGTGCTGATCACCCTGGTCACGCCCGCGACGGGCGAGGCGACCGTGGACGCGGTCACCTACTGGAACGTCGTCGAACCCCCGACCGGCGAGGATCCGCTGGATGCGCTGGTTCCCCGGCTGGCCGCAGCCTACGGCGAGCCGCGGTGGCTCAAGTTCCACCTGGACGACGTCGGTTCGGCCGCCGCCCGTGCGGCCGGGCTCGCCGATCCCGCCGCGCGCGTCGGCACCCGCGACGAGGTGCTGACCGTCGGCGACTACCTGTCCGCGTACGTCGTCGAATGGACCCTGCACCATCTCGACCTGATCGCACATGTGCCTTCGGCCCCCGAGCCGCCCGCCGGGACACTCGCGGCGGCACGCGCGTCGCTGGAGAAGATCGCGGGCGTCGTCTTCCCCGCCCCGCTCTCCGACACCGACGCGCTGCTGATCGGCACCGGACGGCGTCCGCCGACCGGAGCCGAACGGGACGTACTGGGAGATCTCGCCGCGAGGCTCCCCCTTGCTCTCGGCTGAACGGATCCTCGTGCCCGGCCGAGCAGCACCTTGTGTCCCCGCGGTCCGACACGGCCCGGACGAACGACGCCTGAAGGGATGAATCCCGTACCCGGTCACTACCATGTGGCCCCGACACAACCAGTCGACCGAAACGTCCGATACGTTCCGGTCGGGGTCGCCGATGCCAGGGACCGCTCCCCGGGCTGCGGTGATCTTCCTGCCCAGGAGGACCTTCCGCATGTTCCGACGTATTGGCAACACCGTCGTCCGACATCCCGTATGGACGATCGTGGCATGGCTGATAGCCGCAGTGGCGATCGTCGCCACTGCCCCGAGTCTGCCCTCGAACAGCGACGAGAGCAGCTTCCTGCCCAAGAGTTACGAATCCATCAAGGCGGCGGACATCCAGGAGAAGGCGTTCCCCAGCGCCTTCACCCCGTCCGCGATCGCGCTGTACCAGCGCACCGACGGCGGCAGGCTGTCCGCCACCGACGAGCAGGACGTCGCCCGGATCACCACCGAACTGGGCAACAAGCACATCGACCAGGTACAGAAGGTCGTCCCCGGCCCGCCGTCCAAGGACGGCAGGTACGCCATGACGCTGGTCCAGATGGACAGCAAGAGCGCCGGCCAGCCCAAGCAGGCCGACGCCGCCAAGGTGCTGCGCGCCGACGTCAAGCAACTGGTCGGCGGTACGCACCTCGACGTCAAGCTCGGCGGCTCCGCCGCGCAGACCCTCGACCAGCAGGACTCGTCCAAGCGCGGTCAGGCACTGATCGGGGTCGGCACCTTCGTGATCATCCTGGTCACGCTGCTGATCATATTCCGTGCGCCGATCCTGGCCGTCCTGCCGCTGGTGCTCATCGGCCTGGTCGCGGCCGTAGCCAACGGGCTGATCGCCTACGCCACCAAGCTGTTCGGCCTGCAGGCCAACAGCTCGATCTCGGCAATCCTGATCGTCGTGCTGTTCGGCGTGGGCACGGACTACTTCTTGTTCCTGATGTTCCGATACCGCGAGCGGCTGCGCGCCGGTGACGAGCCCAAGGCGGCCATGGTCAACGCCGTCGACCGGGTCGGCGAGGCCATCGCCTCGGCCGCCGGGGCCGTCATCATCGCCTTCCTGGCGCTGGTGCTGTCCACGCTGGGCTTCCTGAGGCAGATGGGCCCGGCCCTCGCCATCGCGGTCGGCGCCACCCTGATCGCCGGTCTCACCCTGATCCCGGCGGTCGTCTCGCTGATCGGACCGAAGGTCTTCTGGCCCTCGAAGTCCTGGCAGCGGGAGCCGGCCAACGCCCGGTTCGCGGCCCTCGGCCGAAGTGTGCAGCGGCGCCCGGCGCTGACCGCCGCGGTCTCCGGGATCGTCCTCGTCGTGCTGTCGCTCGGCACCCTCGGCTACAAGGCGACCTTCGACCTGGCGTCAGGTTCCATGCCGAAGACCAAGGAGTCCATGGTCGTCCAGGGCCAGATGCAGAAGGCGTACTCGGCGGGCGCCGCAGCGCCCACCGACGTCTACCTGTCCAGCGCCGAGGGCAAGCCGCTCGACAAGTCGGGCTTCACCGCGTACGCGCGGCGGCTCGGGGCCGTGGACGGGGTCGCGAGCGCCCGGATGACCCAGGTCAACCGGGACGGCACCACCGCGGACTTCACCGTCACGCTCAAGTACGAGGCGTCGACGGACAAGGCGATAGAAGCGGTGGGCAGGGTCCGCGACGTGGCCCACGTGGACGCGCCCGCGGGCACCAAGGCCGTCGTGGGCGGCATGTCCTCGATCTACAAGGACTTCAACGCCGCGGTCGACCACGACTACAGGACCGTCTTCCCGGTCGCCGCCGTCCTCATCATGGTCATCCTGGGCCTGCTGCTGCGCAGCGTGGTCGCGCCCTGGTACCTGATGGCCTCGGTGGGCCTCGGCTTCGGCGCCACGCTGGGCGCCACCGTGTGGATCTTCCAGAAGGGAGAGGGCAACACGGGCCTGACGGCCATGCTCCCGGTGATCATGTATCTGTTCGTGGTCGCCATCGGCACCGACTACAACATCCTCATGATCGCCCGGCTCCGTGAGGAGGCCCGCGCGGGCCGCGAGCCGCGCGAGGCGGCCGGCAATGCGCTGAAGTACGCCGGACCGACCGTCGCCGCGGCCGGCTTCATCCTGGCGGCGACCTTCGCCACGATGATGCTGGCGGGCAACTCGCTGCTCACGGAGATGGGTTTCGCGGTCTCCTTCGGCATCATCGTCGCCGCCTTCGTCATGGCGATGTTCTTCACGCCGAGTCTGACCGCGCTGATCGGCCACGCGGCGTGGTGGCCGGGCCACGGGGACCGCGCCGACGGGCCGGCGGCGGGGGCGGGCACCGGCGCGCACGATGCCGCCGGCGCCGGCCGGGACTCCCTCGTGCACGATCCGGCGGGGCGCCGCAGCTAGGGGGTGTGCCCCCCTAGCGCCACCGTGACAGGGGGTCCTGCCGGGCCACGCGGGCCCGGCAGGACCCTCCTTGTCCATGCCGTTGCGCTGCCGCCGTCGCGCCCGGGAAGCCCCGCCCCGGGCCGGCTGTGCGGCGATCCGCGCCGCCGCCGGGACGGAGCGTCACGGGCGTCCGCGGCGCGGGTCGGGCAGGCGGTGGGTCATGAAGGGCCTGCTGGTGGTGAACTCCCGGAATCTCAGGGCGGCTTCGGAGAGGTAGGCGTCACGGCTCCACACCAGGGAGAGGGTGCGGAAGCAGTCGGGCGCGTCCATGTGCACCCAGGCGACCGGGACCAGGGTCTGAGTGCCGAGCCGGCGGGACATCGCCGGGATCAGCCCGATGCCCAGCCCGGCGCTGATCATGTCCTGGGTGGCGCCGGGTTCGTCGCCCTCGCAGGACAGCACGGGAGTGAGCCCCTCGGCCGCGAACAGCCGGTCGAGCAGGCTGCGTTGCCAGTTGCCGGGACGCGTGGAGACGAACGGCTCGTCGGCGATGTCACGGATCGTCACACGCTCGCGCCCGTCGAGCCGGTGCCCGAGCGGAACCGCGAGCAGCACCTCCTCGCGGAGCAGCTCGACGGCGTCCAGCCGCGCACCGGCCAGTTGCTGTGAGGCGACACAGAAGTCGACCTCCCCGGCGCGCAGTTGGCGCTCCATCTCCGCCGCGTCCGACTGGTGGAGCCGGACGTCGGCACGCGGATACGAGGCCCGGAAGCTGCCGAGGAGATGGGTGATGGTCAGCAGCGTCTCGGAGGCCACGCCGACCCGGCCGAGCCCGGTCTCGCGCGCGTCGCCGAGCGCCCGGCGGCCGTCGTCGAGTTCGCTCAGGGCGCGGTCGACATGGCGCAGGAACATCACGCCGTACGCGTTGAGCCGGATACGGCGCCCGTGCCGGTCGAAGAGCGGGCAGCCCAGCTCGTCCTCCAGCCGTGCGATGGTCCGGCTGAGCGAGGGCTGGGCGACCCGCAGCTCCTCGGCGGCACGGCTGATGTGCTCGTACCGGGCGACGGTCTGGAAGTAGCGCAACTGAAGAAGATCCACCGTCCGCCTCCGCTCATGCCTTCCGGGCCATCATCACATCGCCGGGACCGGACTTGGACCGCATGAGCGCTGCTCCCCGCGAGTAGTACCGGGGTACTACTCCACGGCCCCGGTTCCGTCCCCGGTACCACCGGATTCGGGGGCGGCGGATCTTAGCTTGGTCGCAGAGGCGCCCGGCACGACGGCCGGGCGTCGCTGTCCCACAGAGAGAGTGCGCATGATCGAGGCACAGCAGCTGACCAAGAGGTACGGCGAGAAGACGGCCGTCGACCGGCTGGACTTCACCGTCAAGCCCGGCACAGTGACCGGCTTCCTCGGCCCCAACGGCGCGGGGAAGTCCACGACCATGCGCATGATCGTCGGACTCGACGCCCCGACCAGCGGCTCCGTCACGGTCAACGGCAGCCCCTACGCCCGGCACAGGGCACCCCTTCAGGAGGTCGGGGCGCTCCTGGAGGCCAAGTCGATCCACCCGGGCCGCTCGGCCTACCACCATCTGCGCGCACTCGCGCTGACCCACGGCATTCCCCGGCGCCGCGTCGACGAGGTCATCGACCTCGCCGGCCTCGGCAGCGTGGCGAAGAAGCGTGCCGGTGCCTTCTCTCTCGGCATGGGCCAGCGCCTCGGCATCGCGGCCGCACTGCTCGGCGACCCCCAGACGGTGATGCTGGACGAGCCGGTCAACGGTCTGGACCCGGAGGGCGTGCTCTGGATCCGCACCCTGCTGAAGGCGCTCGCCGACGAGGGCCGGACCGTGTTCGTGTCGTCCCACCTGATGAGCGAGATGGCCCTGGTGGCGGACCACCTCATCATCGTGGGGCGCGGCCGGCTGCTGGCCGACACCACGGTGCCCGACCTCATCCGCGAGGCGGGCGGCGACACCGTGAAGGTCGTCACGCAGGACCCGGCCGGGCTGCGGGACGTACTGGCCGGGCCCGGCGTCGACGTCACCGGGCGCATCGGTTCGGAGGAACTCCAGGTCACCGGCCTGACCGCGCGTGAGATCGGCCTCAAGGCGGCTGAGCGCGGCATCGCGCTGTTCGAGCTGAGCCCGCGGACGGTGTCGCTCGAGGAAGCGTTCATGAACCTGACCAAGGACGCCGTGGAGTACCACGGCTCCACGACCGCGACCGAGACCCTGGAAGCCGCCGGGAGGCCCGCATGAGCACCCTGACCACCACCACGGCCGAGGCGCCCCCGACCGCTCCCGCCCGCCCCGCCTACCGGGTCACCGGACGGCGCGTGCTGTCCTCGGAGTGGGCCAAGCTGTGGACGCTGCGGTCGACGTGGATCACCCTCGGGCTGGCCCTGCTGTTCCTGATCGCGTTCGGGCTGATCGCCTCGGCCCGCTACAAGTCCAACATCAACTCCGGTCATCACATGGACGGGGACTTCGCCCGTTCCACGGCCGTCAGCCTGTCCCTCTTCGGTACGCACTTCGCCCAGCTCGCCCTCGGCGTCCTCGGTGTGCTGGTCACGGCGGGCGAGTACTCGACCGGCATGATCAGGTCCACGCTCGCCGCCGTCCCCCGCCGGCTGCCCGTCCTGTGGTCCAAGGCGGCCGTCTACGGCCTGGTCGCGCTCGTGATCGCGACCCTCGGCGCGTTCGTCACGTTCGGGATCGGCAGCGGGATCGTCTCCGGCACGCCCGCGGCCATGGGCTTCTCCCACGCGGGAGTCGTCCGCAGCCTGCTGGGTGCCGGGTTCTACCTCGGTCTGGTCGGCGTGATCGGCACCGCCCTCGGCGCGCTGCTGCGCTCGGTGGCCGGAGGCATCTCGGTCCTGGTCGCGAGCCTGATGCTGGTCCCCGGCCTGATCTCGCTCCTGCCCAGCTCCTGGCAGGACCACATCAGCCCCTACCTGCCGAGCAACGCCGGTGAGTCGATGTTCGCCCTGACCCACGACTCCACCGTCCTGTCGCCCACGGCCGGTCTGCTGGTCTTCCTCGGCTGGACGGCGCTCGCCCTGGCGGGGGCCGCGTACCGGCTGGTGCGCAGCGACGTCTGACCTGCCTGCACCATGGGTGGGTGACACCGATGACGACCACCACCGACGACATCAGCGGCATGGGACCGCTGGTCGCCCGGATTGCCCGGGCCGGCCAGCGGCTGCGCCAGGCCGACCGCGCCCACCCCTGGGTGCTGGACACCGCGGTGGTGGTCGTCGTCTTCCTGATGTTCTGCCTGCCGGACCTGCTGCACGGGCACGTCGGGGACGGCGACGCTCCCCGCCGCCTGCGCCTCGCCTTCGCCCGGCTCTCCCGGCCGGGCATGCTGGCCTTCCAGACGGGGCTCGTACTGCCCCTGCTCTGGAGACGGCGCCGGCCCATGGCGGCCTTCGGCGTCATCGCTGCCGTCTTCGTCGCCCAGTGGTCCCTGGGCGCCGTACTGCACGCCGACGTCGCCCTGTTCATCGCCCTGTACAGCCTCGCCCTGCACGGAAGCCTGCGGCAGCTGCCGTGGGCCTGCGGGGTCATGGCGGTCGGCATGATCCTCGTCGCGCTCCGCACGGCGCCCGCGATGTCCGTCTGGGACGCGCTGTTCTTCCTGTTCAGCGCGATGATCGCGGCCCTGGCGCTCGGTCTCATGGTCCGCATCCGCCGTGCCCAGCTCGCCGGGCTGCGCGACCGTGCGGCCCGCCTGGAGATCGAGCGTGACCAGCGCAGCAGGCTCGCGACCGCCGCCGAACGCACCCGGGTGGCCCGCGAGATGCACGACATCGTCGGACACAACCTCTCCGTCATGATCAGCCTCGCCGACGCCGGCGTGTACGCCACGGACACGGCGCCCGAACGCGGCAAGGAGGCCCTGCGCCTCATCGGCGACACCGGCCGGATGGCCCTCGGCGAGCTGCGGCGCGTCCTCGGCGTGCTCCGCGAGGACGCGGACGGCGCCTCCAGGGCGCCCGAACTCAGTCCGCAGCCCGGCGTCGCGGATCTCCAGACGCTGTGCGACGGTGTGCGCACGGCCGGCCTGGAGGTCGTCTACCGGACCGTCGGCGAGGTGGACGCCCTCGACAGCGGGGTGCAACTGGCGGTCTACCGCATCGTCCAGGAGGCCCTCACGAACACCCTCAAGCACGCCGGCGCCGACACCCGGGTGAGGCTGTCGGTCGTCGTCGAGGACACCCGGCTGGTCATCCGGGTCCGGGACAACGGCCCGGGCGGGCACCCGGGACCGCCGAGCGAGGAAGGACACGGCCTGGTGGGCATGCGAGAAAGAGCGGCACTCTACGGAGGGCACGTCAGCGCCGGGCCCGCGCCCGGCGGCGGCTGGGACGTGGAAGCGACGCTCGATCTGACACCCCAGGGCGGTGCCCGGTGACGACCGTGCTCGTCGTGGACGACCAGCCGCTGCAGCGCTTCGCCTTCCGCATGCTCCTCGACGCCGTCCCTGAGACGGAGGTCATCGGCGAGGCCGCGCACGGCGGCGAGGCTGTCCGCAAGGCCGCCGAACTGCGCCCCGACGTCGTCCTGATGGACGTGCGCATGCCCGGCATGGACGGCATCGAGGCCACCCGCCGGATCACCGCCGCCGGCGACCGCTCGCGCGTCCTCGTCCTGACCACCTTCGACCTGGACGAGTACGTCCACGCCGCTCTCCGGGCCGGGGCCAGCGGCTTCCTCCTCAAGGACGCGCGCCCCGAGGAACTCCTCGCCGGGATCCGCGCCGTCGCCGCAGGCGACGCGGTCATCGCCCCGTCCCTGACCCGCCGCCTGCTCGACGAGTACGCACGCTACGGTCCCGTCCGCGGCACCGGTGACGACGCGCGGCTCAGTTCCCTCACCGACCGCGAGCGCGAGATCCTCGTCGCCATCGGCAAGGGCTGGACCAACGGTGAGATCGCCGCCCGTTTCGTGCTGTCCGAGTCCACGGTCAAGACCCATGTGGGCCGCGTCCTGGCCAAGATCGGCGCTCGCGACCGGATCCAGGCCGTGATCTTCGCCTACGACCTCGGACTCGCCCGCCCCGGCGCCGGGTGAGCCACGGCGGCGCACGGTCACCTCGGCACCGTGAACGCGGGGACGCCGGGGCGAGACCGGCGGCGAGTTCCCGCTGCGTGGCGGCGCGGCGGCCTCGAGCGAGGCATCCCACGGATCCCGGGACACCCGACCGCCGGACGCGAACCGCGCAGGCCGCCAACGGGGCAGGCCGCCCCGAGCGTTCAGGGCGGCCGCGACCGAGCGCGTCCGAGTGTCCCGTGGCCGATCGCCGGGTCCGAGGGGCACGGGATGCCTAAACTGGTGCGGCGCGTGTGCGCCGGACCTTCGCCCGGCGGTCTCATCGGGGCGCGCGGCCGACTCCCAGAAGGGACGGGGCATGCCGGAATCCGCGGGGCCGAGGCACCGCCGTTGGCTCACCGTCGTGGTCCTCGCCGTGGCGCTGTACGTCGTCCTGCGGGCCGCGGGCCTCTTCGGCGGCGACGACGACAGCGACGACACTCCGTCGCCGGCGAAGGCGTCGGCCTCCGCGCCGACGCCCTCGCCCCGCGCCTCCGGCCCCTCTCCCGCGGCGGCCACCTCCTCGTACGACCCCGCCGCGTACACCGCGCAGGTCCGGACCCGGGCCCGGCAGAGCGCCGTCAGCGCCCAGCTGCTGATGGCGATCCTCTGCAACGAGGCGTACAAGCCGCACGATCCGGCCTTCGAACGGGCGTGGCAGAAGTACAAACCCGACGCCGCCTTCGGCATCGCGAACATGCACCGCGCCACCTTCGACGAGGTCAAGCAGGGCCGGGACTTCGCGGACCGCCGCTGGGAGGAACTGCCCGACGACCGCGGCCTCGCGATCGAGGCGGCGGCCTGGTACCTGCACGACCTGGCGGCCCAGCTGCCCGCCCGCCTGCCCGCCGCGTACACGAGGGACGACCTGCTGGCGCTCGGCTACAACACCGGCGCGGGAAACATGCTCGCCTTCGCCCGTGGCGCGCCCCTCGGCGACCAGGCCCGCTCGTATCTGGACCGGTTGCACGCGAACTGGGCCAAGGCGGGACGGGCCCTCGGCGCGGGCTGAGGCGACCGCCCGGTGCTCCGGTGCCCGGCCGGCGACGACGAGCCGCGCACGGTTGTACGGTTGCGCAAAGAAGCAATCTTGTGAGGGGTGGGCGCGATGCTCCGCAACGGACTGGAACCCTGGCATCTGCTGATCGTGGCGATCGTCATCATCCTGCTGTTCGGCTCGAAGAAGCTGCCGGAGGCCGCCCGCGGACTGGGCAGGTCCCTGCGCATCCTCAAGAGCGGGACCAGGACGCTGAAGGACGACACCGCCGCCATGGTTCAACCTTTGCGCACATCATGGAACCAGGGCGGCGAGGACGACGTTCAACCCGATGACGGACACAGTTGACGCACAGTCGGGAGGACGAGTCGTGGGAGTTTCCCTGGGCAAGGGCGGCAACGTGTCGCTGAGCAAGCAGGCGCCGGGGCTGAGCGCGGTGGTGGTCGGACTGGGCTGGGACGTACGGACCACCACCGGTGCGGACTACGACCTGGACGCCTCCGCCCTGCTCTGCGACGCCTCCGGAAGGGTGGTCTCCGACCAGCACTTCGTCTTCTACAACAACCTCAAGAGCCCCGACGGATCGGTGGAGCACACCGGTGACAACCTCACCGGCGAGGGCGAGGGCGACGACGAGTCGATCAAGGTGAACCTGGCCGCCGTACCGGGAGAGGTCGCCAAGATCGTGTTCCCGGTCTCCATCCACGAGGCCGATGTGCGCGGCCAGAGCTTCGGCCAGGTGCGCAACGCGTTCATCCGCGTCGTGAACCAGGCGAACGGCCAGGAGATCGCCCGCTACGACCTGTCCGAGGACGCCTCGACCGAGACAGCGATGGTCTTCGGCGAGCTGTACCGGCACGGTGGCGAGTGGAAGTTCCGCGCGGTGGGCCAGGGATACGCCTCCGGCCTGCGCGGCATCGCCGCCGACTTCGGCGTCAACGTCTGACGAAGTCGGCGGCGAGGACGGCGACCCATGACGCCGAATGCCGCCCAGACCACCGGTTCTCCTGACACACTCGGACAGTCGAACCCGCCCGCAGGGCATGCGACTTGCTCGAGACAGGAGAAGCCTCGTTGCGTCCTCTCACCGACAACCCCGTCACCAGCCCCCAGGACGACTCCTTCCATTTCGGGCCGTACGTCGACGTCCTGCACGAGGCGGTGGAGCAGGCCACGCCGCTGCCGCTGACCGTCGGTGTGTTCGGCTCCTGGGGCGCGGGGAAGTCCAGCTTCCTTCGGCTGTGGGAGCGGCGGTTCGAGGCGGGCAACGCCAAGACCATCTGGTTCAACCCCTGGAAGTACGACCGCAAGGTCGAGGTCTGGGCGGCCCTGCTGCACACCATCCTCGCCGAGATGGAGCAGGTGGAGACCCTCAAGGACAGGGCCGTCAAGCTCGCCAAGGCGGCGACCTGGCTCTCGGTCCGCGCGGGTCTGGGCACCGCGGCGGCGCTCGGCACCGGGGGTGTCATCAAGCGCGAAGACGTGGACAAGCTGCTGACGGGGCTCTCCGAGGGGGACGCGGAGCAGTACCGGCAGGTGAACCACTTCGAGGCCGACTTCGCCGACGCCGTACGGGAGTTCGTCGGCGAGGGTGGCCGGCTGGTGGTCTTCGTGGACGACCTCGACCGCTGCACCCCCGAGTCGGCGATGACGGTGCTGGAGTCGCTGAAACTCTTCCTGGCGCAGTCCCAGTGTGTCTTCGTCCTCGCGCTCGACGTGGATGTGCTGGCCGCGATCGCCACCAACAAGTTCGGCCAGGCACTCAAAGGGGCGCCGGCGGAGGTGGCGTCCGGCATGGCCTACCTCGAGAAGATCGTCCAACTGCCCTTCTTCCTGCCGGACGTGGGCTTCGACACCCTCCGCGAAGCGTTCAGGCCCTATGTCTCGGACCTGTCGGAAGACGACTTCTTCTGGGAGCTGCTCCGCCGCGGCCTGGGCGGCAATCCGCGCCGGCTCAAGCGCTACATCAACGTCTTCAACATGGCTCTGGCGGTATCGCGCGCCCAGATGAAGGGTCAGATGTCCCGCGAGTTCCGCCTACAGCTCGCGGTGCTGCTCATCATCCGTACGCTGCACCGCGGCTTCTACCACACACTCACCACCGAGCCCGAGGCCTGGATGCTGCTGACCAGGTGGTTCGAGCAGGTCCAGACCAATCCGGCCACGCGGCAGAACTACCACATGCAGGTCCCCGAGTACCTGCACGGGTTCGTGGCGGAACCGGTCCTCGAGCGCCTCCTCACCCACGGCGGCCCCGAGCGCCTGATTCCACCGGACGGCAAGGCCGTCCAGCAGATGATCACCACTCTGCGCAGCACCGCCGGCCCGGCGGATCCGGAGTAGGCCCACGCGCCGGCCGGACCGCCGTGATCCCGGCGGTCCGGCCGGCGGTGTCGCAGGTGTGTGGACGCGGCTCAGAGGGGCTGTGGGCAGAGGGCGGCCAGATAGGCGCCGTAGAGCACCGACACGGTGGTGAGGGCGCCGTACAGCAGCCGGGTCCGGTGCCGGCGGGTGTGCCAGGCCGTCGCCAGGGCGCGGGCCGCCGGAAGGAGCAGGGGAAACGCCGGGAGCAGGAAACGGGGTTTGGAGGAGAAAGGGCCGGACACCGCGACCACCAGCAGGAGCAGCACGCCGGAGAAGACCACCAGCGCCAGCGGGGCCCGGTCCAGGCACAGCAGGCAGAACAGCACGACGCCCGCCATGACGACCAGCACGGCCATCGGATAGGCCGCCCCCGTGCCGTGCAACGGCATCGACCGCAGAATACGCAGCGGCCCCACCGTGAGGTCCAGCTGGGACCTCCAGGCGCTCTGCACCCGGAAGTAGCCGTGGAACAGGTCACCGGTCTGCGCTCCTGCCCACAGGACATAGGCCACCCAGCCCAGCGGACCGAGGGCGGCACCGGCCCACAGCCCGGGTGGCACGCGCCCTCGTCGTCGTACGGCCTCGTGCACGGCGGCTGCGGTGACGGCCGCGGCGGCCGCGATGCCGCTCGGCCGGGACAGACCGGCCAGCAGCGCGAGCGCGCCCGCCGCCGGCCAGCGGCCCTTCAGCACGGCGTACAGGGACCAGGCCGCGCACGCCGTGAACAGCGGCTCGGTGTAGGCCAGGTTCAGGATCACGGCGTGGGGCAGTGCCGCCCACAGGGCGACGAGCCAGGCGGCGACCGTCGGCCCGTACAGGTGGTGTCCGATCGCGTGGATGCCGTAGGCGGCGATCAGCGCGCAACCCCAGGCGATGAGCAGCCCGGACTGTTCCGTGGTGAGGTCCGTCAGGACGCTCAGCGCCCGGATGAGCCCCGGATACAGGGGGAAGAACGCCCAGTCGGCCTGGACCGCGCCCGTCGAGGTGATGCGGACCTGGGTGCCGTAGCCGTGCTCGGCGATGTGCAGGTACCAGACCGAGTCCCAGGCATGGGCCAGGCTCTTGCCGAACGGGTGGCCGGCGAGGCGGTCGGCCGCCACCACCACGGCGACACCGGCGAGGCGGACGGCGGCGAAGAGGGCGAGGGCCCGCAGGACACCCTGCGGACTCTCCACCGGTGGACGCCCGGCGCCGCCGGGACGGTCGGATCGCCTCAGCGGGGAGGACGTGCTCACTCTTTGACCATGAGCGGCCGGGCAACCGAACGCAATCCGGGACGCACCCGCCGGGGTCCCGCGGGGAACGCGGGCGGACGGGAGACGGGCCGGGTGCGGACGGGGGACCGTGTGGTCGCCGGCCGCGCTCCCGGCCCGGTACTCCCGCAGCGGGCGGGCGACGCCCCCTAGCCGCGCTCCTCCTGCGTACGGGCGGCCCGGCGGGAGCGCAGGATCTCGGCCAGCAGCGGGATCACGGAGACGACGACGATCAACGCGACCAGCGGCAGGAGATAGCGGTCGACGTTCGGGATGGAGGACCCCAGCGCATATCCGCCGAGCGTGAGGCCGAGGCTCCACACCAGGCCGCCGGCCGTCTGCCACACCGTGAACGTGCGCGTCGGCACGCCCAGCGCGCCCGCCATCGGGTTGAGCACCGTGCGCACCACCGGCACGAAGCGGGCCAGTACGACCGCCTTGGCGTGGCCGTAGCGCTCCAGCAGCTCCTCGGCCCGCTGGGCCCCCTCGAGCAGCCGCTTCGACCGGCTGCGGGCGAGCAGCGTCCCGCCCGCCTTCCGGCCGAGGAGGAACCCGAACTGGGCGCCGGCCAGTGCGCCGACGGCCGCCGAGACCAGCAGCGGGCCCAGCGAGAGATGGACGCTCTGGTCGGCCGTTCCCGTGCAGAGCAGGCCTGCGGTGAACAGCAGGGAGTCTCCGGGCAGGAAGAAGCCGATGAGCAGCCCTGTCTCGGCGAACATCACCACGCCGACGCCCAGGACGCCGAACGCGGCCAGCAGCGAATGGGCGTCCAGTACGTTGACGGCCAGCTGCGCAGCGAGGTGCGTCGGTGTGGTCATAGGCCCCGAGCCTTCCTGAGAGTGACTACAAACATGTAGACGTTCCGATGAACTGTAGACGAGTGGGGAGAGTGAAGCGTTCCCGGTGCCTAACGGCCGCGGCGGTCCGTGGCACCGGTACGGGCAGGGTGAACATCATGCACCGGGTCGACGCCGGGCAGGCCGTGGTCGCACAGCCGGCCGACCTCGTAGCCCTGCTCCTCGCAGGTGTCGAGGATGCGGGGGACGGCGCCCAGGGCCGAACGCCAGGCGCCCGGGGCGGAGGTGCAGTCCGAGTCGTGCAGCAGGATCGTGCCACCGCCGTCCAGGTCCGCGGTCACCGTCCGGTAAACCGACTCCGGTGTGGCCCGGGCGGTCCAGTCCTCGCCCCAGCAGGTCCACAGCACCGGCGTGAGCCCGAGGCACCGTGCCGCCACATGGGCGGCGGCGGACATGACGCCGTACGGCGGCCGGAAGAGCGTCGGCCGTGTACCGGTGATGCCGGCGACCGTGTCGCGGGCGCGGGCGAAGTCGTCGTACGTCGCGCGCGGGCCGCGCAGCAGCAGGGGCCGGTGCCGCCAGCCGTGGATGCCGATCTCGTGACCCGCGGCGGCGATCTCGCGCACCACGCCGGGGGAGCGGTGCGCCTCGCTGCCGAGCAGGAAGAACGTGGCGCGCACCCCGCGCCGGTCGAGCAGCCGCAGGAAGAACGGGGTGGACAGCGGGTCGGGGCCGTCGTCGAAGGTGAGGGCGACGTGGTCCGGGCGTCCCCGGCCGGAGAGGCGGGGCATGGTCCGATTGCGCAGAGGCCCGAAGGTGGAGACGACGGGGGCACAGTGGACCGCGGCGAGCGCGGCGGCGGGCAGCGCGGCCAGCGCGGCCGTGCGCAGCGGGCGGGTGATCGTCATGAGCGGTGTCCCTCCGTCGTGCGGGCGGGCGAGAGGCGGTCGAAGCCGGGGCCGTGGCCGAGGGAGTGCAGCGGCGCGGGTCCGTCGTACGTCGTCGCGCCCCCGGTGCCGACGGCGCACGTCCCCACCGCGCTTGCCGCGGCGGCGGTGGCCGCGAACCGCCGGGCGCGCGGGCGCCGTCGCGGGCGGGGTCCCGCGGGCGGCGGCGGGCCCGGGCGGTGGACGCGGCCTATCTCGGCGGCGGGGCCGTCCTGCGGGGAGCGCGCGAACAGGGCGAGCGCGGCCTCGCGCCGGCGCTGCCCCAGCGGGCCGCCGACCAGCTCGCCCAGCACGCTCTTGAGGTCGGCGGGATCCCGGATCCACACGGCCACGCCCGCCTCGTCCAGGGCGGCGGCGTTGGTCAGCCCGTGGCCCGGTATGCAGCGGTAGCCGGCCACGGGCAGGCCCGCGGCGAACGCCTCCAGGGAGGTCAGCCCGCCCGCGTTCTGGACGAGCACGTCCGCCGCGTGCATCAGGCCGGGCATGTCGTCGACCCAGCCGAAGGCGTGCTCGATCCCGTCCGCCCGCAGCTGCCGGACCAGGGTCCGGTTGCGGCCGCAGACGACCACCGGGACGGCGGCACCGCAGTCCCGCAGCTCCCGCGCGACCTGCCGGACCGGGCCGACCCCCCAGGACCCGGCGACCAGCAGCGCGAGCGGGGTGCGCTCCGGCAGCCCGAACCCGGCCCGCGCGCGGGCGCGTTCCGCCGGGTCGCAGGGGCGGAACCGGGGGTCGGTGACCGGCCCGCACACCCGGACGTCGCGGGCCCCGGCCGCACGGGCCTGCGCGGCGGGCACCGCGTGGGCCGCGAGATGGACGTCCACGCCGTCCGCCACCCACAGCGGGTGCACCGAGAAGTCGGTCAGGTAGGTGACGACGGGGACGGCCAGGCGTCCGTCGAGGCGCAGGCTGCCCAGCACCCGACTGGCTCCCGGGTAGGTGGAGACGACCGCTCCCACGTCCGCACGCAGCGCGCGCAGGACGCGGTCCTCGGCGCTGCGCAGCAGGGCCCGCGCCGCCGGGCCGCCGCCACCGGCGCGTTCGGTGCCGGCGTAGATCCGCTGGTAGGCCCAGGGGGCCAGGACGAGCATGCGGTGGTAGCCGTCCCGCACGGCCCGGCCGAGCCCGGCGGGCAGCATGTCCAGCAGGTCGTACCGGTCGACAGCGAATCCGTCCGCGGCGAGGCGGCGCTCCAGCTCGGCGGCGGCGCCGTCATGGCCGGCGCCTACGCTCGCCGAGACGATGGCGACCCGGCGCGAGCCCCGCGCCGGGTCGCGGGGAGCCGGCAGGAGACCCGCGGGTGCGGGCCTCGGCAGCATACGTCCGGGAATGACCATGGGCTTTCCTCTGCGCAGGTGGAAGGATGCGCAACTACAAGTTGTCGTAGTTCGCGTACGAAGCCCGGAGCATACCTTCTACGACCAGTAGGAGATCGCCGGGTAGCCTTGGCCACGGCACGGCGACGGAAGGGTGAACGGTGAAAGGCTTCAGGGATGGCGGCGTCCCCGGCAGGCGGGCGCGCGGCGAACTGGAGAGCAATGTGCTCGCCGCCCTCTGGTCCGCGGACGGACCGCTGACGGCTCGTCAGGTCCTGGAGCGGCTGCCGGGCGATCTGGCCTACACGACGGTCCTGACGATCCTGTCCCGGCTCTACGGCAAGGGCATGCTCGTCCGGCACCGCGAGGGCCGCGGCTACGCCTACGAACCGGAGCGCGACGAGGCCTCGCACACCGCGCACCGGATGAAGTCGCTGCTGGAGGGCGGCTCCGACCGCGAGGCGGTACTGACCCGTTTCGTCTCCGAACTGTCCGAACAGGACGAGCAGTTGCTGCACCAGCTGCTGTCCGGACACGACGGCCGCGACGGCGCCGGGCACTGAGCCGACGGGAGTGAGCCGGTGCTGATCAGCGTCTATGTCCCGCTCGTCGTCACGGTCGTGCTGAGCGTCCTCGCGCCGCGCCCGGCCCGCCGGCTCGCCCCGCGCCCCGCCGCCTGGGCCCTGGCCTGCGCCGCGCTCGTGACGACCGTCGGCTGGACGGGCTCGCTGGCCCTGCTGGCCTTCACCGGGATCGCCCAGATCCCCGAGGTGGCGGCGGAGGGCCGCTGGTCGGTGGACGTTCTGCGCGCCGAGGACCCCGTCCACCTCACGGTCGCGATCGCCGGCGCCCTCGTCCTGATCGCGGGCTCCGGCTCCCTGGTCCTCGCCGCCGTACGGCAGATCAGGCATCTGCTGTGGGCCCGGCGCGAGTGTGCCCGCGTGCCCGGCGACAGCGAGCTGGCCGTCATCGACACCGACGCCCCCCAGGCGTTCGCCCTGCCCGGCGCGCCCGGCCGCATCGTCGTCTCGCGCGCCATGCTGAGCTGCCTCGACGACGAGGAACGCGCGGCCCTGCTCGCGCACGAACGCGCCCATCTGCGCGGCCGGCACCACCTGTTCCAGACCCTGTGGCGACTCACCGCCGCCGTCAATCCGCTGCTGCGGCCCCTCGCCGACGCGGGCGGCTACGTCCTGGAGCGCTGGGCGGACGAGGAGGCGGCGGCGCACGTCGGCAGCCGCAGGGCCGTCGCCCGCGCCGTCGGCCGGGCAGCTCTCGCCGCCTCCTCCCACGCTTCGGACACCCCGGCGCTCGCCGTCACCGGCGGCGCCGTACCCCAGCGGGTCCGGGCCCTGCTCGCCCCGCCCCCGCCCCGCCGCACCCTCCCCATCGCCGGCGGCGCGCTGCTGCTCACCCTGTGCTGTGCCGGCCTGGCCAACGCCGCCTCCGACAGCGACCGCATGGTCGACGACGCACAGCGGGCGCAGTGCGTCTCGGCGGCCGGACAGGTGGGCGCGGACGCCCACTTGTGCTGTCGGCACCACGGGCCGGACCAGGGGCAGGATCACGGGCCGAACCAGGGGCCGGACGAGCGGCACAGGTAGCCGGACGGCTCAGCGGGCGCCGTGGCCGCGGCGGACCGCGGCCCGGGCGATGCGCGCGGCGGCGAACTCGGTTCCGGCGACGAACCGCATCATGGGCCCGAACATCGGGGCGGCCAGCGACCCGGTGAAGTACAGACCGGGCACGGACGACTCGAACGTGCCCGTCAGATCCGGGGCCTTGGCGCCCGGCACGCACACCAGCGCCTGCCGCAGCCCGGGCGAGAGGAACGGCAGGGCGTCCAGGTCGAGGCGGTAACCGGTGGCCGCGAGGACATGGTCGACGGTGAGCGCGGACGTACGGCCCCGCCCGGTGAGTTCCAGGCGCACCGTGGCCTCGGGCGTCACCTCGGCGTGGGTGACGCGGCACGAGGTGAGCACCGGGACGACACCCTCGACCCGCTCCCGCAGCCACCAGCCGCCCGACGGGCCCAGCGCGCGCCGGAAGAGCAGCAGCCGTGCGGACGCGGGCAGCGGTCGTACGGCGTAGGGGGCCGTGCACACCGTGGCCAGGACCCAGCCCGTGCCCAGGGGCGAGGCCGGCCGGGCCAGGCGCTGAGCCCAGGGCCGGGTCGGGACGGGCGTCGTTCCCCAGCGCACCCGGCCCGCCCGGACCAGCACCCGCGCCTCGGCGCCTGCCTCGTGCAGCAGGGCGGCGCTCTCCAGGGCGGACTGGCCGCCGCCGATCACGGCGACCCGCTGCCCGGCGTAGTGCGAGAGGTCGGTGTGGTGGCTGGTGTGCGACACGAGGGCTCCGAGCCCGGGCCCTTCGGGGGTCAGCCGCCGCAACTCCTGTGGGACATGGGCGAGTCCGTTCAGTCCGGTGGCCACGACGACGGTCCCGGCGGCGAGTTCCCGCCCGTCCGCCAGCCGCACCGCGAAGTCCCCGGCGGCGTCCCGGTCGAGGGACACCACCCGGGCGGGATCCACGTCCCCGACGTACTGCTTCTGGAACCACTGCCCGTAGCGTACGAACACGTCGCACGGGATCGGGGTCAGTTCGGTCAGCTCCGGCTCACCCTGCAGCCGGCGGAAGTCGGCGAGCCGCGCGCCCGGTTCGGGCGCGGACAGATCGGTGGCCGCGGGGGTCGACTTCAGGAACATCCCGGTGGCCATGGCGTGCCGCCAACTGCCCATCACCTCCCCGAAGATGCGCACCGGTACCCCGGCGGCCCGCAGATGAGCGGCCACCGACAGCCCGTACGGTCCCGCCCCGACCACGACGACCGGAAGCCCCGCGCGCCCGGTGAACGCCCGCTCGGGGGCGGGGCGTTGACCGGGAAGCGACTGCGTCATGCATCCCCCTGCTGGTCCGCTCGCCGCCTTCCCCAAGGCGGCGCGACAAGTCGGGATGGTGCGACCGCCGCCGCACTCGTCCCCCCTCCGCCGCCGAGTGTGACCCGCCAGGCCGCGACGGTGTGCGAAATAGGCGCACGTTGCCCGAAACATGGTCGAACCGTGTGAGGTGCATTGCCTTGTCGCGCGCCCCGGCACGTCGCGCGCCCCCGCCGGCTGGAGGCGTCGCGGCTCAGCGGGCGCGCAGGGCGGCGAGCGTGGCCGCGAGGTCGGCCGGGCGCGGCCGGTTGTGCGGCAGCCTGCCCAGGACGGCCGCCATGCCGCAGGTGTCCGTCAGAGCGGAGAAGACCAGGCCGCCGGCGATGCCCGCCGAGAGGATCTCGAAGGCCGGGTGGACGAGCAGGCCGAGGACCAGGCCCAGCAGCACCAGCGTGCCCGCGGTGAAGCGCACCTGCTGCTCCATGGACCAGCCCGCCTTCGTGCCGCGGGCCACGGGCCGGTCCAGCTCGTGCCCGGCACCGGCCCAGCCGGCGGTGCCGCCGGTGAGCGTGGCCGCCGGGATGCCCTGCTCGGCGAGGAACCCGCAGGCGTTGCCCGAGCGGGCGCCGGAGGCGCACACGAGGAGGACCTCACCGCGTTCGGCCGCGTGCCGTATCTCGGGCAGCGCGCGCCGGAGCTGGTCCACGGGGATGTTGAGGGCCCCGGGCAGATGACCGGAGGCGAACTCGCCGGGCGTGCGCACGTCGATGACGGTGAACTCCCGCAGCCGGGTGCGGGCCTGCTCGGCGCCGATGGCGACGGGGGAGTGGGGGCTGGTCATGGCTGGTGATCCTTTGCAGGTCGTCGCCGTCCCGCGAAGGGACGTACAGTTACCCCTAGGGGTATCGGGTGAGGAGTTGATCGTGGAGCTGGAACTCGAGGGCGAGTCCCTGAAGGCCGTGTTGAACCGGCTGCGGCGTGCGCAGGGCCAGATCTCCGGGGTGATCCGGATGATCGAGGAGGGCCGGGACTGCGAGGACGTCGTCACGCAGCTGGCCGCCGCCTCACGGGCGCTCGACCGGGCCGGGTTCGCGATCATCGCCACCGGTCTGCAGCAGTGCGTGGCCGACATCGAGTCCGGCAGGAAGAACGGCGAGGACGCCGAGGCGATGCGCGCCCGCATGGAGAAGCTCTTCCTGTCCCTGGCCTGAGGAGCCGGGTCCCTGGCGTGAGGAGCCGGGTCCCTGGCGTGAGGCGTCCGGTGTCCTCGGCGTGCGGCGTCCGGTGTCCCCCGGCGGAGGGCGTCCGGTGTCCCCGGCGTGCGGCCACGGCGGTCACAGCACCGCGTCGGCCAGCATGAGGCCGGCCACCGCGAGCAGGACCACGGCGAAGGCCCGCTGAAGGGTCCGCGCGGGCAGCTTCGCCGACAGACGCTTGCCGTCCCAGGCGCCGAGCACGGCCGCCCCCGCGAACGGCCCGATGAGGGCCCAGTCCAGGCCGTGCGCCGTACCGGTGCGCATCGCCAGTGCGGCCAGCGAGTTGACCGTGATCACCAGCAGGCTGGTGCCGACGGCCGCACGCATCCGCAGACCGAGGACGCTCACCAGCGCCGGGACCGCGAGGAAGCCGCCGCCCACGCCGAGTACGCCGGTGACGGCGCCGAGCCCGGCACCCGCGGCCGCCGCCCGGCCCGGCCGTACCCGCACGCCCTCGGCCGAAGCCGGGCGCGGCCGGAGCATACGGACCGCGGCGGCGCCGGCGACCAGGGCGAAGCCGAGCGTCAGCACGGCCGCCGGCAGGCGCGAGGCGAGCGCTCCGCCCAGCATGGCCGGGCCGATGCCGGCCGACGCGAACAGCAGCCCCGTACGCCAGCGGACGTGGCCGTCGCGGGCGTGCGCGGACAGGGCGGTCGCGGAGGTGACGGCCACGACGATCAGAGCGGCCGTGGTGGCCGCGACGGGCGTGAATCCGAGCAGGTAGATCAGGGCGGGGACGGCCAGCACACTGCCACCGCCGCCGAGCGCCCCGAGCGTCAGACCGATGACGGCCCCGGCGGCCAGGGCGAGGAGCACCGCGCTCATGCGACGATCCCGCGCCCGCCGGCCTGATCCACCACCGGCAGCACCCGCGCCTCCTCGGGCAGCGAGGCCCCGGTGGCCAGGGCCCCGAGGGGCAGATGCAGGGCACCCGGGGCGTGGCCGGCCCGCCACTCGTCGGGCTCCCGGATGTCCAGCAGCACGGCGTCCGCGCCAGGACGGCTGTGCCCGGTGCGGGCGGCGGCCTCCGGTACGGCCAACCGCTGCGGGCCGCCGTGGTCCTGTCGGAAGAGACTCATCGTGGATCTCGCTTCTGCCTCGTCTTCTCGGTGCGGTGAGCTGCGGCGACGTGCGGTCACGGGGTGCGGACGGCCAGCCCGGCCCGCTCGGCCGAGTCGAAGGAGTCGTCGACGGCCACGACGTCGCGGCCCTCCGCGTCCAGCAGCGAGGCGGCGATGGCCGCGCGCATGCCGCCCGCGCAGTGCACCCACACCTGCCCCGCGGGCACCTCGTGGAGGCGCAGGCGCAGGGTGTGGACGGGGATGTGCACCGAGCCGTCGATGAAGCCGCCCGCGCGCTCGGAGTCCCTGCGGACGTCCAGCACGACCAGGCCGTCCCGGGACCGCCCGGCGAGATCGGCGAACGTGGCCCGCGGGAAGGCGGCCAGGGCCGTGCCCTCGGGCACCCAGCGCGCCGGATCGCCGGTGGCCGCGGCGGCCGGGCGCTCGATCCCGACCCGGGCCAGCTCACGCTGGGCGGCGGCGAGCTGATCGGGGGACTCGGCCAGCAGCGTCACCGGCTTGCCCCACGGGATCAGCCAGGCCAGATAGACGCCGAGCTGCCCCGAGGCGTCGAAGTTGAACGAACCCGCGACGTGCCCTTCGGCGAAGGCGACGCGATGGCGCAGGTCCACGACCCACTCCCCGGCGGCGAGCCGCGCGGCGATCTCGTCGGCGTCCGCGACGGCGGGCGGGGTCAGGTCGAGGGGCGCGGGGCCGCCGGCATTGGCCGGGCCCATGTGCGTGTAGTACGCGGGAACGTCGTCCAGGCTGGCCAGCAGGCCGGCGACGAAGGTGTCGACGTCCTGGACGAGCGCCTCGTTGGCGGCCTTCTCCTTGCCGATCGTCGTGGCGTCGCCGCTCGCCTGGCCGGAGGCGCAGAAACTGCCGAAGCCGTGCGTGGGCAGCACCTGGGTCTCGTCCGGCAGCTCGGCGGCCAGACGCCGCGCGGAGGCGTGCTGGGCCCGGGCCAGGTCCTGCGTGAGACGCGGCTCGACCAGGTCGGGGCGGCCGACGGTGCCGATCAGCAGTGAGCCGCCGGTGAACACCGCGACGGCCGACCCGTCGTGCTCCAGCGCGTACGACGTGTGGTGCGGGGTGTGGCCGGGCGTCGCCAGCGCGCGCAGGACCAGTCCCGCGGCGGTGTCGATCTCGTGCCGGTCGCCGTCGCGCACCGGCACGCGCTCGAAGGAGACCCGGGCGCCGGCGGGGACGAGATAGGCGGCGCCGGTCAGCCGGGCCAGTTCCGGGCCGCCGGTCACGTAGTCGTTGTGGAGGTGGGTCTCGACCACATGGGATATCCGCACGCCGCGCCGCGCCGCCGCCGCGATCATCCGGTCGACGTCGCGCGGCGGGTCGACCGCCACCGCCGTCCGCTCGCCGCCCGCCAGATAGCTGCGGTTGCCCAGCCCCGGCACCTCGATCGTGTCGACGAAGAACACCAGGTACTCCCTTCTCGTGAATTAATTACCCCCGGGGGTATGTGTTCGACAGTAACACGGATACCCTGGGGGGTATTCCTGGAGAGGCTTCGACCCCTGGTCGCCGCTCACTGCCGGGGAGCGGGGCCCTGCGGTGTGTTCTGAAGCCAGTCGGGTGATCGACGGGCCGGTCCCGGGCTCAGGTGCGGCCCGTCGCGGGCTCGGCCGGAGAGACTGCCGCCATCCCAGTGGAGGTGGCGAACAGGATGCTCAGCGACAGCACAACGACGATCGCGGCCGAGCGCCCGCTCGTGGCGGACGTCGTCGCCGGCGCGCAGCGCGTGGCGGAGATCGCGGCGCGGTGCGCCGAGGAGACGGAGGCCGCCCGTCGGCTCGAGCCCGAGGTGGTCGAGGCGGTACGGGAGGCCGGCTTCGGCAGGCACTTCGTGCCCGCGGCCTTCGGCGGCGCGGAAGGCAGCTTCGTGGACATGACCGCGGCGGTCACCGTGGTCGGCCAGGGCTGCGCCTCGGCGGCCTGGGCCGCCTCGCTGTCCGCGTACACGGCCCGGTACGGGGCCTATCTGCCCCCCGAGGGCCAGGCCGAGATCTGGGCCGACGGCCCGAACGCCCTGATGGCGGGCGCGCTCATGCCGGCCGGCAAGGCCGAGCCCGGCTCCGGCGGCTGGCGGCTCAGCGGCGAGTGGAAGTACATCAGCGGTGTGCGCTTCGCGGAGTGGGTCTTCGCCTGCTCCGCCGTGCCCGACGGCCGGGTGGGCCCCGACGGGCGCCCCGAGGTGCGGTTCTTCGCGGTGCCGCGGGCGGACATCACCGTGAAGGACACCTGGTTCACGATGGGCATGCGCGGGACCGGCAGCGACACCATGGTGCTGGACGACGTCTTCGTGCCCGAGTGCCGGAGCCTGTCGAGGTTCGACATCAACGCGGGCCGGGCGACCGCTTCCGAGGCCCGATGCCACACCGTCCCCGTGGACGCCCTGAACGGGCTCCCCCTGGCCGTCCCGGTGCTGGGCGCCGCCCGCGGCGCGCTGCGCGTCGGCGCCGAACAGGCCATGCGGCGGCTCGACCGGCGCGGCGGCCCGGTGCGCGAGAAGCCGCAGGTACAGATCGAGCTGGCCCGGTCGGCCGGCGAGGTGGACGCGGCCGAACTCCTCATGCAGCGGGCCGCGCGGATCGCCGACGGCCTCGAGCAGGCACGGGAGGGCGAGGCGGCGGTCCGGGGGCCGCGGGACCTCGCGCTGGCGGTGGAGCTGCTGGTGTCGGCCGTCGACCGGATCTTCAAGTCCGGTGGAACCGCGGTCCACTTCGAGGCCGACCCCCTCCAGCGGTTCTGGCGGGACGTCAGCACCGCCGCCTCCCATATGATCTTCGACTTCGAGACCACAGGTGCGGCCTTCGGCGCCTGGGCGCTCGGCGCCGAGGGCGCGGAGCGCAGACGCTGAGCCGGCTCCGGTCCCGACCGAGCCGTGGTGGCGACGCACGCCACCACGGCTCGTCGTCCGTCGGTACCGGTGCCGCCCGCTGACGCCACTGGGGGAGTGCGCCGGTCAGGCGGTCCGGCGAGGGAACCGATCTCCACCTGATAACGTCTACTCACTTGTAGACGTTCATGTTCCGGACGTCTTCGAGTCACCTGAACGTCCACTCTGCGAGGCCGTGCGTTCCCTGGCGCGTGCCGCAGCCGAGTCATGGCCCGGAGATCCGCTTGATGACGACTTCCTCCCCGACCACCCAGGCGCTCGACGGCGCGGCCATAGACGGCGGCCTGTACACCGACGTCACCGACTTCGCCCACCACACGCACTGGCTGAACGGGGCCATGTCCGCGTACAGCGCGTACGGCACCGGAATCTTCGCGCTGCTCCTGCTGGCCGCCTGGTGGCGGGCCCGGCGGCAGGGGAGCACCGCGATGGCCGTCGTGCTGGCCACGCCGTTCGCCGTCGTCCTCGCCTACCTGGTCAACAGCGGGATCAAGACGGTCTTCCAGGAGCCCCGCCCGTGCCGGGCGCTGCCCCACGACTTCCTCATCGAGGCGTGCCCGGCCCCCGACGACTACGCCTTCCCCAGCAACCACACCACCGTCGCCTTCGCCTTCGCGGTGGCCCTGATCCTCGTCAGCCGGTGGCTCGGTTCCGTCGCCCTGCTCGCGGCGGTGGTGATGGCGGGCTCACGCGTCTACGTCGGCGCGCACTACCCCCACGACGTGGCCGTGGGTGCCCTGGTCGGCAGCGTCGTCGCGCTCGCCGCGATCCTCGTGGCACGCCGCTTCGCGCCCCCGCTCGTGGACCGGTTGCGCGACGGAGCGCTGCGCCCCGTGCTCACCGCCTAGCCGGGCCCCCCGGCGCGAGGATCTCGGCCCTGCGGGCGCCCGGCGCGCCTCGGTGCGCCGGCGCCCGGCGACGAGCAGCGGCAGCCGGGCCCGGCCGTACGGCCATACAGCCGTACGACCGTTCGAAGGCGGGACGGTCGCGCAGGCAGGCGGCCTCCCCGGCGGTGTTCGCGAGGGCGCGAAGGGCGCCGCGTGGGCGGTGAGCCGCATCAGTGGGTGGCCCCCTCGGTGACCTTCAGGTCCTGGCCCGCCGGGGTGGTGGCCGCCGCGAGGAGCAGGGCGCCCAGGCCCCGGGCGACCGTGGCGGGCTCCAGGGCCGGGGCGGTGCCGTCGGTGACCTGCTCAGGCGCCCACGGCACATGCACGAAACCGCCCCGGACATGCGGGAGTTCGGTGGCGATGAGGTGGGCGAGGCCGTACGCGACGTGGTTGCAGACGAACGTACCGGCCGTGTGGGAGACGGCGGCGGGGACGCCGGCCGAGCGCAGGGCCGCGACGCAGGCCTTCACGGGCAGGGACGAGAAGTACGCGGCGGGGCCGCCCGGGACCACGGGCTCGTCGACGGGCCGGCGGCCGGCGTTGTCGGGGATGCGGGCGTCGTCGATGTTGAGGGCGACACGTTCGACCGTCACGCCCGGCCGGCTGCCCGCCTGGCCCAGGCACACGATCAGCTCGGGGTCAGCGGCCCGCACGGCGGCGCGCAGCGCGTCGATGGACTCGCCGAAGACGCAGGGCAGCTCGGCGGCGGTGACCGTCAGCCCGGCGGGCGGCTCGGCGGCCACGAGACGGGCGGCCTGCCAGGACGGGTTCACGCTCTGGCCGCCGAAGGGGGCGAAGCCGGTGATCAGTACGCGGGTCATGACATGTCCTTCCGGCGGGGCAGGGTGCTTGCGTCCGAGGGGCCGGCGGGCCGTGTCGTTCAGAACGCGAAGAGCGCCATGATCACGGTGGCGCAGACCAGCAGCGCGAGCGCCGTCGGGATCTGGGTCTTGATCGGGCCGTACTGGTCCTTCAGTTCGAGCAGGGTGGCCGGGACGATGTTGTAGTTGGCGGCCATCGGTGTGCACAGCGTCCCCGAGAAGCCGGCCAGCATGCCGATCGCGAGGACGGCCGGGACGTCTCCGTGCATCTGCTCGATGAGCACGGGCCACCCGATCGCCGCGGTCATCACCGGGAACGCGGCGAACGCGTTGCCCATGATCAGGGTGAACAGGAACATGCCGACGCAGTACGCCACCACGGCAAGGTACGTGGAGTGGTCCGGCAGCACGTCGTGCGCGATCCTGCCGACCTGGGTGCCGACCCCGGCCAGCGCGAAGATCGAGCCGAGTACGGCGAGGAGCTGGGGCAGCAGCAGGGCGGAGCCCATGGCCTCCAGCATGGAGCGGCCGGAGTGGAGCGGGACGGACAGCCTGCGCTCACCGGTGACCAGCATGCCCACGGTGAGGGCGACGAGGCAGCCGACGCCGAGCCCGATGAGCGTGGCCTTGCCCTTCTCGAAGAGGCCGGAGGTGTCGAGCGCGGAGGCGCAGACGATGGCCACGAGCGGGATCGTCAGCGCGGGGACGAAGATCCTGCCGCCGAGCCGGGTCGCGGAGGCCTCGCGTTCCCCGGCGGTGCTGGTGACCGGTTCGCCCTTGCCGAGGAAGTTGAACCCGGCGAGCACGATCAGGGCGAGGACGGCGACGCCGAGCGGTTCGGCGGGCAGCGTCCAACCGCCGTTCTTCGCCGTGGCGTTGGCGACACCGGTGCCGTAGGGGAAGGTGAGCCCGAGCAGGCCCCAGAAGGCGGCGGAGGTCCAGCGCCTGGGGTTGGAGCGGTCGGCCGTCATCTGTACGGCCATGACGACGAAGACGAGCCCCACGAGCCAGTAGAGCCATTCGACCTTGATCACTTGGCGGTCCCCTTCGGCAGCGGCAGGTCGTGCTCGGCGTGGGAAAGGGCCATCTCGCGCTGCAGCTGCCGGTCCAGGAGCAGCAGCCGGGCGCCGTGCACGAGGAAGGCGCAGACGGCGAGCGGGACGGCCCACAGGGCCAGCCGGGCCGGCTCGAGGTCCTGGTGGTACGTCGAGTTCACGAACCCGGTGATCAGCAGGATCGAGCCGATCGCGAGGAAACAGTCCTCGCCGAAGAACAGGCCCACGGTGTCGGCCGACGCGGCGTAGGAGCGCACCTTCTCGCGCAGGCGGTCGGGCAGCGCGGCGCCCCTCGAGCGTTCGGCGGCGGCCTCGGCCATGGGCGCGACGAGCGGTCGTACGGTCTGCGCGGGGCCGCAGATGCTGGTGAGGCCGAGGGCCGCGGTGATCTGACGGACCAGCAGATAGGCGGTGAGGAACCGGCCGGCGCTCAGGGCGCCGAGCCGGCCGATGAGCCGGCGGGCCTGCTCGCGCAGTCCGTAGCGCTCCAGCAGGCCGATCACCGGCAGGACGACGGCGAAGACGGTGACCGAGCGGCTGTCGGCGAAGGACCGGCCGAAGGCCGCGAGGACCTCCAGCGGGTTCATCCCGCCGAGCAGCCCGGTGAAGACACCGGCGACGCCGACCACGAGGACGGGATTGCGGCGCGTGACGAATCCGAGGATCACCACGACCACGCCGAGGAGAACGATCATGCGGTCCTACCTTCTTCCCGCGGGACGGGGCTGGGCGCCCGGGCGGTGCGGATCCGGGGGTCCGGATCCGGGCGGATGCAGGGACCGTAGGGGATCGTTCAACGATCGAACAAGGGCTGGGACAGAAAAAATCGATGTCTTGTCGGATCGTTCAACAATCGACTACGTTGCCGCTGTGATCGACCTCAACGCGGACCTCGGTGAAGGCTTCGGCCGCTGGACCCTCACCGACGACGACGCCCTGCTCTCCGTCGTGACCAGCGCCAATGTCGCCTGCGGCTTCCACGCGGGCGACCCCGCCGTCATGCGCCGCGTCTGCGACCTCGCCGCCGAGCGCGGCGTACGGATCGGCGCCCAGGTGTCGTACCGCGACCTGGCCGGGTTCGGCCGGCGCGCGATGGACGTGCCCGGCGACGAGCTGGCGGCCGAGACGGCCTACCAGATCGGGGCCCTGCGCGTCTTCGCCCAGGCCGCCGGGGCCGAGGTGGCCTACGTCAAGCCGCACGGCGCGCTCTACAACCGCACCGTGCACGATGCCGAACAGGCCGCGGCCGTGGTCGCGGGCGTGCGGCTGGCGGGCGGGACGCTGCCGGTGCTCGGCCTGCCCGGGTCACGGCTGCTCGACGCCGCCGAGGACGCGGGCCTGACCGCCGTGCCCGAGGCCTTCGCCGACCGCGCCTACACCCCCACCGGCACACTCGTGCCACGCCGCGAGCCGGGCGCCGTGGTGACCGACGAGGACGCGGTGGTCCGGCGCGCGCTGGCGTTCGCGGTGGACGGCGCGGTCGAGGCCGTGGACGGTACGACCGTCGCCGTGACCGCCCGCTCCCTGTGCGTGCACGGCGACACCCCGGGTGCCGCCAGGATCGCGACGCGCGTGCGCGCGGCCCTGGCGGCGGCCGGAGCCGAGGTCGGGGCCTTCGCATGACCGCGGGCCGGCCGCTGCGGGTGCGCCCCGCCGGGCGGCACGCACTCCTCGTCGAACTGCCGGACGCCGAGCGCACCGGCGCCTTCCACGCCGAGCTGCTGCGGCGGCGCGCGGCGGGCACCCTGCCGCCGGTCGAGGAGATCGTGCCCGGCGCGCGGACCGTGCTCCTGGACGGTGTCCCGCACCCCGAGGAGCTGGCCCGCCGGATCGCCGGCTGGGAGGTGCCGGCCCGCGCCACGGACGAAGGGGAGGCCGTGGAGATCCCCGTACGCTACGACGGCCCGGACCTGGCCGAGGTGGCCGCCCTGTGGCAGGTCGGCGTCGACGAGGTCGGCGTACGGCACTCCGCGTACACCTACCGCGTCGCCTTCTGCGGGTTCGCACCCGGCTTCGGCTATCTCACCGGCCTGCCCGCCGAGCTGCACGTGCCGCGCCACGACACCCCCCGCACCCGGGTGCCGGCCGGTGCGCTCGGCCTCGCCGGTCCCTACAGCGCCGTCTACCCGCGCGCCACCCCCGGCGGCTGGCGGCTGATCGGCACGATGCCGGACCCGGCCCCGCTGTGGGACCTCACCCGGGACGAACCGGCGCTGCTCACACCGGGGACGCGCGTACGGTTCGTGGCCGAGGGCGGCGCACCATGACCGCCACGCTCACCGTCGTACGCGCCGGTGCCCTCACCACGGTCCAGGACGCCGGCCGGCGCGGCCACGCCCACCTGGGCGTTCCCCGCTCCGGCGCCCTCGACGCGCCCGCCCTGGCCCTGGCCAACCGGCTGGTCGGCAACGCCCCCGGCGCCGCCGTCCTGGAGACCACCCTGACCGGCTGCGCCCTGCGCCCCGACCACACGGTGACCGTCGTGGTCGGCGGCGCGCCCTGCCCGGTGACCGTCGACGGACGCCCGGCCGCCTGGGGAGTGCCCGTACGGGTACCCGCCGGTGCCGTCCTGGACGCGGGCGGTGTCACCGCCGGCGTGCGTTCCTACGTGGCCGTCGCCGGCGGCATCGCCGTCGAACCCGTCCTGGGCAGCCGCTCGACGGACCTGCTCTCCGGGCTCGGCCCGGCCCAGCTGCGCCCGGGGGACGTCCTCCCGCTGGGCACCGCCGCCCCGCGGACGCCGCCCGCCCACGTCGCCCCCTGGCCCGCGCCGCCCACCGTACTGCCCCTGCCGCTGCGGCCCGGCCCCCGAGCCGACTGGTTCACCGCCACGGCGCTGCGCACCCTCACCGCGGCGACCTACCGCGTCTCGCAGCACAGCAACCGCATCGGCCTGCGCACCGAGGGGCCACCGCTGGACCGCGTCCGCACCGGTGAACTGCCGAGCGAGGGCATGATGCTCGGCGCCGTGCAGGTGCCCCCCGACGGGCGCCCGGTGGTGTTCCTGCACGACCACCCGACCACGGGCGGCTACCCGGTGATCGGCGTCGTCCCGGAAGCCGCCCTGGCCGCCGCCGCCCAGGCCGCGGCGGGGACACCGGTCCGCTTCACCCCGGGCTGACGCACCGGCCGGAGCCGGCAACGACATGCCGGGCGCTTCGCGCGGGGCGGTTCCGCAGGCACGGGCCGCCATGTCCCCGTCCGCCCGGTCCCGGCGGAGTACGCCGCCCCGGCACCCTGGCCGGGGCCCTGGTGGTCGCCCTGTCGCACACAACTGACCGGCCCGGACGGGTCCGTGGTGGTGCTGCCGGGCGGAGCCTGATAGGCATGGCGGGTGCGATTCGAAAGTGTTCCCATGCCGGCGGGGGTCCAGGCCCGCCCCCGGGACGTGCGCGGATATCCGGTACCGGCGATCACCCCGTGGGAGAACGACGAGCCGCGGTTCGCCCTGACCGACTACGACCGCAGCGCCGCGTGCGCGCGCAAGCGGCTGTGCTCGGTGTGCAACCAGCCGATGCCGCAGGGGCCGGTGTGGCGCGTGGTGGGGGCCGCGGAGAGCGGGGCGATCGGGGACGCGCTGGCCGCCGGGCGGCCGTATCGCAATCTGGCACCGACCCTCGAGGGACCGGGACACCGCGCCTGCATGCTGTACGCCTCGATGGTGTGCCCGTACCTGGCCCGGCCCAACGCCCGGCGCGGGCTCTCGGCGGCCGAACCGGACGAGATGACCTCCCATGTGGTGCGCGGTGCCGTCCGGGGCGCGATGGGCGCGGTGGTGGGCTTCGCGGAGTACGAGTACGCCGTCACGAGCAGCCAGGTGCTGTTCCGGTTCCTCGACGTCGTGGAGTTCCTGCCGCACGACACCGCCGATGCCCACCTGGACGAACTGCGGGCCGAGCTGGCCCGGACGGCGAAGTGACGCGCACTCCGCTCCCCGGGCCCGCCCGGCCCGTCGCGTCGGCCCCTGTCAGGGGCGGTAGGCCGCCAGGCCCGTCGTCGACGTGACCTTGACCGGGTGGCCGGTGCCGTCGGACGCCAGGGTCACTGTGCCGGACGGGGTGCGCACCGCGAGGGTCTTGCCGTCGGGGGACCAGGCCGGCTCGGTGTAGTCGGCGGTCGCGTGCGGCGTGAGGTCCGTGATGTGGTTGCGGTGCATGAAGTCCTCGACCAGGACGTGGTCGTGACCCGCGACCGAGCGCACGAACACGACCTCTTCCTCGTTCGGGGACAGCGCGGGCTCGGAGCCCTGGGTGAGCCTGCTGCCCTGCTGGCGCAGGTAGTCGTCACGGATGTAGACGGCGCCGGTGTCGACGTTGGCGTAGACCGAGCTGCCGTAGTGCCCGCCGGCGTTGGGCCACACGTTGCCGGTCTGCGGGATCGCCCCGCCCGGGCCGGGGTCGCCGTTCAGGGACAGCGTCTTCGGCGTGCCGTGGACGGCCTTGGCGGAGATGTACTTCAGCCGCGACACACCCTTGTCGCGGGCCGCGAAGATGAGGTTGTCCTTGGCGGGGATGCCGTTCTGGGTGTCCTTCGCGGTCACCTGCCAGGTCGGGTGGGACCAGTTCTGGTCGCCGGGGTTCTTGGCGACGACGACGCGGCCGCTGCCGTTGGCGCTCGCCACGTCCAGGTTGCCGGAGCCGTCGATGAAGGCGGCCTTGGCGCCGTCCGGGGACCAGGCGAGGTCCCGGACCGGCACCGCGAAGTCCACCCGGTGCCCGCCGATCAGCACGTACCTGGTGCCGTTGCTGACGGTCAGGGTCCCGTGCGCGGCACCGGTGGCGGCCGAGGCGGCACCGGAGGCGCCCAGCAGCGCCGTGCCGGTGACCGAAGCGGCCACTGCGATGGCGGCGGCGATGGTACGGGTTCGCGTGGTCATGTCTGATTCCCCCAGGAATGTGGTCAGGTGAGAACCGAGTTTGACAGCCGTCGATCTTCGGATGGTCCGCTCGGTGTCACAGGGGCGTAACACGGCTGCGTGCGGGTGATTGACTACGTGGCATGGACTCGACTCCGCCGCCGACGGCCCGGAACGTACCGCCGTTCGACCCCGAACTGACAGGCGCGTTGGCCGCGTTGGGGGAGGAGGCCAGGGAGCCGTTCACGCACGAGAACCTCGCCGCCCGGCAGGCGCGGGACGCCGGGGCCCGGCCCCGGCCGACGGTCCACGACCTTCAGGACGACGGCCGTTTCGAGGTGGCGGAACTGCGGGTGCCCGGCGCGCCCGGCGCTCCGGACGTCACGCTGGTGAGCGCACGGCCCGCCGGGAGCACCGGACCGCTGCCGCTGCTCTACTACATGCACGGCGGCGGAATGATCATGGGCAACGCGTGGTCCGTGCTTCCCCAGATACTGCGGGCCTGGGCGCTCCCGCTCGAGCTGGCCGTCGTCTCCGTCGAATACCGGCTGGCGCCCGGGACGCGGTACCCCGGACCGGTGGAGGACTGTTACGCCGGATTCGCCTGGGCGGCCGCGCACGCGAGCGCGCTCGGCATCGACGCCGACCGCGTCGTCGTCGGCGGAAAGAGCGCCGGCGGCGGACTGGCCGCGGCACTCGCCCTGCTCACCCGGGACCGGGGCGGCCCGGCCCCGATCGGGCAACTGCTCCTGTGCCCGATGCTCGACGACCGGGGCGACACCTTCTCCAGCCACCAGATGGCCGGCGTCGACCTCTGGGACCGGACCTCCAACGCGACCGCGTGGCAAGCGCTGCTGGGCGACCGCTACGGCGCCGCCGACCTGCAGCCCTATGCCGCCCCGGCCCGCGCCACGGATCTGTCACGGCTGCCCGCGGCCTACATCGAGGTCGGGTCCGCCGAGACGTTCCGGGACGAGGCCGTCGCCTATGCCGACGCGATCTGGCGGGCCGGGGGCCAGGCCGAACTGCACGTGTGGCCCGGCGCCTACCACGGCTTCGACACCTTCGCACCTCTGGCGGCCCTCAGCCGGGACGCCCGCGACGCCCGCACCCGCTGGCTGCGGCGCGTCCTCGGGCGGCCCGCAGACAGCTGAACAGGAGCCGCCGGGAGGGCAGTTGACCGCCGCGCTCCCCGTAACCCGTCCGTAGGACCATGGCGTCGTGCTCGGGGGTACGGCCCGCTGACCGACCAGCCGCCGTACTGCTGACCCCGCAGCGGCAGAGGCCCCCTCCCGGCGCCGTCCCCGAGACCGCCGGGCGCGTGATCAGGGGCGGCCGAAAGCAGAAGCGGGCCGCTGACAGCGTCCGCGACGGTACGTCAGCATGACGGCCATGGCCGACATGACGAACACTCCGCGCCGGATCGCCGACGACCACGTCGCACAGGTCGCCGCCCTCGACCCGATGACCTCGACCCGGCTCGGCCTGCACCCCGAGGACGACCGGCAGCCGGATCTCTCGCCCGAGGGGTCCGAGGCGCTCGCCGACGTGGCCCGGCGCACCCTGTCCGCGCTCGACGCCGCCGAACGGGACGGCGAGAAACGCGGCATCGTGTTCGAGGAGGCCGAGCGGAACTGCGCCCGGCTGCTGCGTGAACGGCTGACCGCCGAACTCGTCGTGCACGAGGCGGGCGACGAGTTCCGCCAGCTGCGCAACGTCAACTCGCCCCTGCACAAGGTGCGCGGCATCTTCACCCTGATGCCCACCGAGACCGACGAGCACTGGGCGGCCGTGGCGGGGCGGCTGCGCAACCTGCCCGCCGCTCTGGACGGCTACCGGGCCACCCTGTCCGAGGGCATCGTCCGCGGACTGCTGTGCGCGCCCCGCCAGGTCCACGCCGTGACCGGGCAGCTCGCCGCATGGACCGGTCAAGAGGCCGACGGCGCAAGCTGGTTCGCCACCTTCGTGGCCCCCGGCCCGGACCGGCTCAGGCCTGAGCTGGACGACGCCGCCGACCGGGCGACGGCCGCCGTGGCCGGCTTCCGCGACTGGCTGCTCACCACCTACCTGCCCGCCGCGGACGGCACCCCCGACCCCGTCGGCCGCGAGCGCTACCTGCGCTCGGCCCGCTGGGCCACCGGCGCCGCCCTCGACCCGGCCGAGGCCTACGCCTGGGCCTGGGAGGAGTTCCACCGCACGCACGCCGAGATGCGGGCCGAGGCCGACCGCATCCTCCCGGGCGCCACCGTCCGGGAGACCATGGACCACCTGAACCGGCACGGTCACGCCATCACGGGCGAGGAGAACATCCGCGCCTGGCTCCAGCAGATCATGGACGAGGCGATCGACGCCCTCGACGGCACCCACTTCGACATCTCCGGCCCCATCCGCAGGGTCGAGACCTGCATCGCACCCCCGGGCAGCTCGGGTGCGCCCTACTACACCGGCCCCAGCCTCGACTTCGGCCGCCCAGGCCGCACCTACCTGCCCACCCTGGGCCAACAGACGTTTCCCACCTGGGAGATCGTCAGCACCTGGTACCACGAGGGTGTGCCGGGGCACCACTTGCAGACCGCCCGCTGGACCGCCGCCGCCGACCGCCTGAGCACCTACCAGATCACTCTCGGCGCGGTCAGCGCCGACAAGGAGGGCTGGGCCCTGTACGCGGAACGGCTGATGGACGAGCTGGGCTTCCTCACCGACCCCGCCCGCCGCCTCGGCTACCTGGACAAGCAGATGCTCCGGATCATCCGCGTGATCATCGACATCGGCATGCACCTGGAACTCACCATCCCGGCCGGCTCCGGCTTCCACCCGGGCGAACGCTGGACCCCGGACCTCGCCACCGCGTTCATTGCCGCCCACCACGGCAGCGAGACGGCGCGCCGCACCAGTGAGATCGACCGCTACCTCGGCTGGCCCGGCCAGGCCATCGGCTACAAGCTGGGTGAGCGAGCCTGGCTGCAGGGCCGCGACGCCTGCCGTCGCCGCCTCGGCGCCGGCTTCGACCTGCGCACCTGGCACACCGGGGCTCTCACCCTGGGCTCGCTCGGCCTCACCGACCTGGCGGGCGAACTCGCCTCGCTGTGAGGCGCCGTCAGGGCGACGGCCGGCCGAAGGCGACCGGTCCAGTGGTCCCGCTCGGCGAAGGCGGCGGATTCGTCGACATCGACCCGGGTGATCCTCTTGGCCGACCAGAAGCACGAGTCCTCGCTGCGTTCCAAGTCGTAGTGTTCGGGCCGCCAAGGCCACCCCGGCACCGTGGGAAGCCGGTGCGATCCCGGCACGGTCCCGCCGCGCCTCGGCGAGTACGGCACTGAGAAGATCGTTCGAGACCTGCGGGTGCACCGGAGTCCGGAAGGAACGATCGAGATCATGCGCGTCAACGTGGCCCGTGGCCTGACGGAGGTGCTCGGATGACCGGCACCACGGGAACCGGTCTGCCGCACTCCGGCGAACCGGTCCTGTTCCACACCGCCGGCCGGGCCGCCCACATCACCCTGAACCGGCCCAAGGCCCTCAACGCCCTCAACCACGAGATGGTGCGCCGCATCGACGCGGCGCTGACCGCCTGGGAACACGACCCGGCGGTGGAGACCGTGGTCATCACCGGCGCGGGGGAGCGCGGCCTGTGCGCGGGCGGCGACATCCGCGCCGTCCACGACGACGCGCGCGACGGGGACGGCACCGCCTCGGCCGCGTTCTGGCGTGACGAGTACCACCTCAACGCCCGCATCGCCCAGTATCCCAAGCCGTACGTCGCCGTGATGGACGGCATCGTGATGGGCGGTGGGGTCGGCCTCTCCGCGCACGGCAGCGTCCGGATCGTCACCGAGCGGTCACGGATCGCCATGCCGGAGACCGGCATCGGATTCGTCCCCGACGTGGGCGGCACCCACCTCCTCGGGCTGGCACCCGGTGAGCTGGGCACCCACCTCGCCCTGACCGGCGCGCAGATCGGCGCCGGTGACGCCCTGCTGTGCGGGCTCGCCGACCACTACGTACCCTCCGCCGCACTCCGGGACCTCGTGGACGACCTCGCGGCCATCTCCGTGCACGACGCCCTCGCACGTCACGTACAGCCGCCGCCGCAGGGGGAGCTGGCCGAGCGGCGGGAGTGGATCGACCTGTGCTACGGGACCGGCACGGTCGAGGAGATCCTCCGCCGGCTGCTCGCTCACGGCGACCCGGGCGCGAAGGAGGCGGCCGAGACCCTGCTCGCCAAGTCGCCCACCGCCCTGAAGGTCACCCTGGCTTCGATGCGCCGCGCCCGGCGCCTCGGCGTGCTGGAGCGGGTGCTCGACCAGGAGTTCCGCGTCTCCTGCGCCGCCCTGAGCACCCCCGACCTGGTGGAGGGCATCCGCGCCCAGGTCATCGACAAGGACCGCAGTCCGAGCTGGTCTCCGGCGGCCCTCGCCGAGGTCTCCGACGCCGATGTGGACCGCTTCTTCGCCCCGCTCGGCGACCGCGAACTGGGGCTCGCCGGGCCGAACGGGAACAATTCCCGCACGTCGCGCGCTGTTCGTGACAAGTGATGGCTGGTGCCGGAACCGACCGGCAAGGGAGCGTGAGACCGATGACGACGGCAGACGGCGGCCGTCTCGGGCGGGCCGAGGACAGTCGGGCGGGCGAGTCCCGTCTCGTGACCACGTGCGGACGCAGCATCGAGGTACGGCACCTGCGCCTCGGACGTCCGGACCGGCCCGTCGGCCGGATCGCCCTGGCCGTGGGGGAGGACCGGGGCGGCGAGCCGGGCGTCTGGGCGGCACTCACCCCGCAGGAGGCGCGCGGCCTGGCCCGCATGCTGCTCGTGGAGGCCCGTGCGATGGAGCGGTCCGCGGAAGGCGCGTTCAGCGGTTGATCTCCGTGGCGGTGGAGGTGGCGGTGGCCGTGGTCGACAGGTCGATGGCCCGGTCGACGTCCTGCGGCTGCAGCACGCGCAGGATGCCTTCCAGCAGGTAGTAGTCGGCGTACGGCAGGGAGACCTCGATGCCGTCCTCTGCGGGGCGGTTGCGGGTGCAGCGGGCGACGATCGCCTCCGCACGGGTGGACCTCGTCGTCAGGCAGGTCTCCGAGAGCGCGGTGAGGATGCGCAGCGCGATCCGCCGGTACTCCGCGCTGCCGGTCGCGGCGGACAGGTCGAGCAGCCCGCAGGCCATCACGGCACCCGCCGACGCGTCCTTGATGTCATGGGGCTGCTGCGGCGCGCGGTAGTCCCACACGGGCACGTGGTCCGGAGTCAGCACCCCTGTGGCGTAGTCGGCGAGTCTGCGCGCCGTGGAGAGGAACGGCTGATGGCCGGTCCGGCGGTACATGGTGGTGAATCCGTAGATGCCCCAGGCCTGTCCACGCGACCAGCAGGAGGAAGGGCTGTAGCCCTGGACGGTGTTCGGGCCGATCGGCGCGCCGGTTGCCGGGTCGAAGTCGAAGACATGGGGAGTCGAGCCGTCGGGGCGGGGAAAGTACCGCTGCGCGGTCTTGGCGTGCTCCACGGCGACGCCGAGGTATTTCTCGTCCCCCGTCCGCCGGCCGGCGAAGGCCAGCAGGTCGAGGTTCATCATCGTGTCCATGATGACCCGGCCCGCGTTCTGCGGGTCGTCCAGCGCTCCCCAGGCCCGGATGAAGCGCCCACGCGGGTTGTAGCGCTTGATCAGTGAATCGGCCGCTTGCACGGCGCCCGCGCTCCAGGTGTCGTCACCCGTCAGCCGCCAGGCGGTGACCCAGGACGGACAGAAGAGGAAGCCGAGGTCGTGGGTGGTGGTGTCGTACCGGCGGGGAGCGAGCCTGCGGGCCGAGTCCAGCGCCAGCCTGCGGAACACATCGTCGCCGCTGCGCAGGTACGCCATCCACAGGGTCCCCGGCCAGAACCCTCCCACCCAGTCGCCGTCCTTCGAGAAGACCCACTTCTCGAACTTCGTGCCGATGGGAAAGGCGCTCACTCCCGGCGCGACGGCGCGCAGCTTCTCCACCGCGTAGTCCGCCGCCGCCTCGAGCGTGCGGGTGTCCGAGGCCGGCACCCGCTCGCCCGAAGTCTGCGCGGCCTGTGCCGGACTGGCGGCGGTCGCCGTGGCGCCGGCTGCCACGGCGAGCACGGTACGCCGGGAAATGCTCATGGGTGGCCTCCAACTCAAAGGTGTGGCAGGGGCGTTGAGCGAGTCTGGCACGGCTGCGGCGTCCACGTACACCCACGTGTGCCAAGTTCATATATGTGAATTCTCACTCTGGTCCTGACGCACCCAACTTCCCCTCACCGTAGGTCAGTTGGGGCACAGCCCGGCACACTGAGCGCCACCCGGAGCGGGTGTGCCGGTCGGCTTCCGTTCCCCTAGCGTTCAACCGGCCACCCCTGTCACCGTTGTGTGCCCTCCTTAACCTCCTTGAGGCTTGTGAAGGAAGGGGCTCATGGACACACTCCTCGCGATCCGGGCGCGTGGGATCACCAAGTGTTTCGGCGAGGTCGTCGCACTCGAAGGCATCGATCTGGATGTGACACAGGGTCAGATCCATGGCCTGGTCGGACCGAACGGCGCCGGCAAGACGACCTTGCTCGGCCTGCTGCTCGGGCTGGCCGTCGCCGACAGCGGGAGCCTGGAGATCCTCGGTGCGCCGGTCGGACGGGCGTACGCCGCTCCCGACGCAGTCGCCGGCTTCGTCGACGGGCCGGGACTCTACCCTTCGCTCACCGCGCGGCAGAATCTCGCCGCGCTGGCCGCACTCCGCGGCGCCGACGCCCGAACCGCGGGCGTCGACGCCGCACTCGAGCAGGTCGGACTCACCGACGTCGCCGACGACAAGACCCGTGGCTTCTCGCTGGGCATGCGCCAACGGCTCGGGCTCGCCGCCGCCCTGCTCACCAAGCCCCGGCTGCTCGTTCTGGACGAACCGTCCAACGGCCTCGATCCGGCCGGCAAGAGACACGTCCACGGCGTCCTCAACCGGCTCGCCGCGCAGGGCACCAGCGTCGTGCTCTCCAGCCACCGCATGGACGACCTCGAGGCGCTGTGCTCCGAAGTCACCATTCTCGCCACGGGACGGGTCGTCTTCTCCGGCCCACTGAGCAAACTGGCCGCCGAGAACCGCGAACTCGACTACCGGCTCGTCACCTCCGACCCACAGGCCGCCCGCCGACTGGCCGCCGAGGCACCCGGGATCCGGACGGTGGACGGCCCCGGAGTCGAGGCGCTCGTCGTACGGGCGCTGGTGCCCGACCTCGACGAACTGGTCACACGGCTCGTGGGCGCGGGCATCGCACTGCGCGAACTCGCCCCCGTGGTGTCCCCGCTCGAGGCCGCGTTCCTCGCCCTCACCGAACAGCAGAAGAGCGACGGCGAGCAGCGCAAGACCGTGGCCGAAGAACGGAAGACCGTGGCAGGGCAGCGGAAGCCCGGTGCCGAACGGCGGGAGACGGACCCCGGCCGGCGCCAGGCGGGCGCCGGGCAGCAGGAGGCCGGCCGATGACCGCGACCGTCGTCGCCCCCGGCCGCAGGGCCGGCACCGGCCGTGTCTCGGTGGCCCGGGGCTACCGCTTCGAACTCGTCAAACTCGTCTCGCAGTGGCGGATCCGGCTGCTGGTCCTGGCCTGCTGGATCGCCCCGGCGCTCTTCGTCGCCGGAGTGAGCCAGCAGAGCACGCTGCCCTCCGACACCCTCTTCGGCCGCTGGATGCTCTCCACGGGCTGGGCCGGACCCCTGGTGATCCTCGGTTTCTCGGGCACCTGGGCGCTGCCGCTGCTGACGTCCGTGGTCGCCGGTGATGTGTTCGCCTCCGAGGACCGGCTCGGCACCTGGCGTCACCTGCTGGTGGCGGTCCGCTCCCCGCGGCGGATCTTCGCGGCGAAGGCACTGGCATCGCTCACCGTGATCCTGCTGCTCGTGACCGGCCTGGCCGCCTCGAGCACGGTCGGCGGGCTCGTGGCGATCGGCAACCGCCCGCTGGTCGGACTCGACGGCCATCTGCTCTCCCCGGGGGACGCCGCCGGCAAGGTCCTGCTCGCCTGGGCCTGTGTGCTGGCCCCGACCCTGGCCCTCGCCGGGATCGGGCTCCTCGGGTCCGTCGCGCTGGGGCGGTCCCCGATGGGACTGCTGCTGCCCGCGGTCGTCGCGCTCGCGATGCAGCTCGCCCAGATGCTGCCGCTGCCCGTCGCTGTCCGACTCGCCCTGCCCAGCTGGGCGTTCATCGCCTGGAACGGCCTGTTCACCAGCCCCGCCCAGCTCGGGCCGCTCGTCATCGGCATCGTGGTCAGCCTGGTGTGGGCCGTGACCGCGACGGCCATCGCCCATCTGCTCTTCCTGCGGCGCGACTTCACCAACCTGTCGGACGACGGATCGGCGCGCCGCGTGCTCACCGCCGGGCTGCTGCCGCTCGCCGGGCTGGTCGCCGTCACGGTCGCGGTCGTCGCCGCGGTGACCGGTGCGACCAGCGGCTCCGGGATCCGGCAGGACAAGGTGCAGCGCTCGCTCGCGACGGCCTTCGCCCACCTCTACCGGATGCAGACCGCTCAGCTCCACCGGCCCGCCGTCACCGAGGCGCAGCTGGAGTCCTCGGCGGCCTGTACCAAGGGTGATGTGCAGGACGGCGCCGAGGGCGCGGGCAACGACTGGCGGTGCGTCGTCTCCTGGCACCTGCCCGGCACCCAGACCGCGGGGCAGGCCGTCTACCAGCTCGACATCACCGCGGACGGGCGGTTCGTGGCCGACGGCGACGGACCGAAGGAAGTGAACGGCTACTTCCTGGTGCGCACTTCGACCGGAGACGCGCCGAACCCCCTCTGGCAGTTCGACGGCAACGTCGACCTGATCTCCACCTCCCCGAAGGGATGACGTCATGCAGATAACGCGCCGTCGCCGGCAAGCCGAGAAGGAGTATTACGTCCTGCTCGGCAGACGTGTCGGCCGCCGGGCGACCCTGCTCACGGCTTGCATCACCACGGCCGCGCTGGCCACCGGCACAGCGGTCGCCTCGACGCGCCAGTTCGGCACCGACCAGGTCGGCCAGGTCACCGCCAAGGGCCAGGTCGTCTCCGCCGACCAGTACATCAACCCGTACGGCAGCCGTCTCGTCATCAACGACGGCAAGATCATGTCGTCGACCGTCAGCCCGGACGGCAGCCACCTCGCGGCCTCCGTCACCGACGGAGACGCGGCGCTGGTCCTCGTGGACCTCAAGACCGGGCAGGTGAAGCAGAAGGTCGGCGCCAACGCGGCGGACGACCTGCGCATCAAGAGCGGCTCCGTCGGCCAGGAAGGCCCGACGTACTCGCCCGACGGCAAGCAGCTGTGGCTGGGCCAGACCGATGGCTACACCAAGTTCACCGTGAACGCCGACGGCACCCTCGCCGACCCGACGACCGTCTCGATCCCGGCCGACGGTGCCAAGCACGCCCTGGTCGGCGCGGCGGTGTTCTCGGCCGACGGGTCCACCGTGTACTCCGCGGTCAACGGCCAGAACCGGGTGGTCGCCATCGACGCGGCGACCGGCGCCGTCAAGCAGAGCTGGTCCGTGGGCAACGCCCCGCGCGGTATGGCCCAGGCCGGCGGCAAGCTCTACGTCAGCAACGAGGGCGGCCGTCCGGCGAAGCCCGGCGAGACCACGATCAACTCCTACGGCACCCAGGTCCCGGCCAGCCCGAAGACCGGTGCCACCACCACCGGCACGGTCAGCGTCATCGACCTCGCCGACCCGTCCGCTCCCGTCGGCACCGTCGACGTCGGTCTGCACCCGACCGCCGTGTACGCCAAGAACGGCGCGGTGTTCGTCACCAACACCGCCGACAACAACGTGTCGGTCATCAGCACCAAGAACGACAAGGTCGTACAGACCATCTCCACCCAGCCGTGGCCGGAGGCCTCCGTCGGCTACGAGCCCAACGCGGTCACCCTCACCGACGACGGCCACCTCCTGGTGACGCTGGGCCGTGCCAACGCCGTCGCCGTCTACCGGTACACCTCCGCGCAGGAGCCGGTCTCCTACGTCGGCCTGCTCCCGACGGACTACTTCCCCGCGGAGATCACCACCGTCGGCAAGACGGTGGTCGTCTCCAACACCCGTGGCATCGACGCCCGCCGCCCCGACAGCGCCGGCCACGGCACCCACGACACGACGTCCAGCCTGACGCAGTTCGCGCTGCCCAGCGACCGGGTCATCCGCTCCGAGACCCGCAAGGTCTTCCAGCAGAACGGCTGGACCGAGGGTGCCGTGCAGCTGGCCGCGAAGAACAGCAAGTCCCGGCCGGTGCCGGTCCCGGCGAGGCTCGGCGACCCGTCGACGATCAAGCACGTCTTCCTCATCGTCAAGGAGAACCGGACCTACGACCAGGTCTACGGCGACATCGCGAAGGGCAACGGCGACCCGTCGCTGACGCAGTTCGGCGAGAACGTGACGCCGAACCAGCACGCCCTGGCCGAGCAGTTCGGGCTCTACGACAACACCTACGACATCGGCACGAACTCGGCCGAGGGCCACAACTGGCTGATGCAGGCCGACAACCCCGAGTACACCGAGTCCTCGGCCGGTGAGTACGCGCGCAGCTACGACACCGAGGACGACGCCCTCGGCCACCAGAAGACGGGCTTCCTGTGGAGCGGTGCGCAGGCGGCCGGCAAGACCGTACGGGACTTCGGCGAGTTCCAGCAGTTCCTGACCAAGCCGTCCGGGGCGAGCTGGCAGAACCTGTACTGCGACGCCAAGAACATGGACGCGACCGGGCAGGGCACCGCGTACCCGCTGAACTCGTCCTCGCCCATCCCGTCGCTCAACAGCGTCTCGGTGCCCGGTTTCCCGAAGTTCGACACCAGTGTCCCGGACGTCTACCGGGAGCAGATCTGGAAGCAGGACTTCGAGAAGAACGGTCCGGCGAACCTGAACATGTTCTGGCTCTCCAGCGACCACACCGGTGGCCCGGCGAGCCCCGCCGCCCAGGTCGCGGACAACGACCTCGCGACCGGCAGGATCGTCGACGAGATCTCGCACAGCAAGTACTGGAAGGACTCGGCGATCTTCGTCGTCGAGGACGACTCCCAGGCCGGCCTCGACCACGTCGACGGGCACCGGGCGCCGATCCAGATCATCAGCCCCTGGGCCCAGCACGACACGGTCGACAGCCACTACTACTCGCAGATCACGATGATCCGTACCATCGAGCAGATCCTCGGGGTCCGCCCGATGAACCAGAAGGACACCGCGGCCACCCCGATGCGCGGCGCCTTCACCCAGCACCCGGACTACACGCCGTTCACGGCGCTGCCCAACCGGACCTCGCTGACCGACGGGCTGAGCACTCCGCCGTCGTGCGGCGTGGACACTCCGGCGAAGCAGGACGTCAAGGCGGCCGCCGTACCGGCGACGAAGGTGCCGGCGGACAAGCGGGCGCTCGCGGCCCAGTGGAACGCCTGGAAGTCGAAGCAGCGGCTGACCGGCCCGAGCGCTGTGCCCGACTACGCGAACCCGGCGCAGATGAACCACCTCACGTGGTACGAGACCCACAACTGGACCAAGCCGTACCCCGGTGAGAACAAGATCTACGCACCGGACGACGTGCCTGGCGCCTACATCCCCTCCGCGGAGAACGACGGCTGACCCGGCTCGACCCGGGACAGCGCCCCCGGCCGGCTTCGACGCCGGACGGGGGCGCTGTCATGGGCGGGCGGCCCGTCCGTCACGACCGCAGGGCGGGCGTGTTCTCAGCCAGGCTGTCGAACCCGGCCGCCGGGCTCCTCGCAGGGGTGCGGCGCACCTCCTGTGGGGGAAGAGGTGCGCCGCACGCGGGGTGGAGCGGTCCGAGGGCTAACTCAGCGTGAAGTCGTCGGCGTGGACGTCGGACTGGCCGTACCAGCCGTGGACGTAGACGGTGACACCCCCGCTGCTGCCGGTGGTGAAGGTGACCGACAGCTGGTTCCAGCTCGTGCTGTTCGACCACGTGCTGGCGGTGGCCCCGCCGCTGACCCCGATGTAGGCGTACGGGCCCTGGACCCAGCCGGTGAGCGTGTAGGTGTGGTTGGGGGAGAGGGTGACGCTCTGGTCGCACTCGCCCGTGCTGCTCGCGCTCGGGGTGACCTGGAGGCTGTGGCTGCCGGAGTGGACCGCGCCGGAGACGACCGTGCTGCCGCCCGTGCAGGTCCAGGGGCTGAGGCTGCCGGTCTCGAAGCCGGCGTTGGCCAGTGAGCCGCCGCCCCCGCCGCCTCCACCGCCTCCGCCGGAGGTGACGGTGAGCGTGTAGGTCGCGCTGTGGCTGCCGCTGGGTGCGGTGCCGGTGACGGTGACTGGGTAGCTGCCCGCGGCCACGGACGAGCCGACCGCCGCCGTCAGCGTGGACGTGCCGCCGGAGGTGACGGATCCAGGGCTGAAGGAGACGGTGACGCCGGAGGGTGCGCCGGAGGCGGAGAGGCTGACGGATTCGGCGCTGCCGGAGGTGACGGCCGTGCTGACGGTCGCGGTGGCGGAGCCGCCCTGGGCGACCGAGGCGGAGCCCGGCGCCAGGGACAGCGAGAAGTCACTGCTCGTGCCACCACCGCCGCCTCCGCCGGAGCTGCCCTCGTACGGCACGAACGCGTCCGTGAACGCGAGGCTGCTCTGGCTGATCTCGCTGCAGGTGGGCAGTGAGTTGGCGCTTCCGCTGCACGGCTGGTCCCGGTTGGCCGACCAGAACGCCAGCCGTCCGACGCCGTTCTGCGCGGCGAAGTTCTCCACGGTCCGGGCGTCCGCCAGGGTGAAGGTGGAGCCGTCGTCGTTCTTGCCGATCATCGGGGTGATCCCGAGATTGGCGTACGTGTAGCCGGAGTCGACGGACTGCATCTGCGCCAGGGTGGCCTGGGCCGCGTCGACGGCGCCCTGCCCCATCTCGGTGCCGGTGCCCGCGTAGTAGTCCATGGCCATGATGTTGACCACGTCGATCTTGATGCCGGCGTTCTCGGCGGCCTTGAGGATGTTGACGCCGTCGTTGGTGAGGCCGCTCGTCAGTACCGGCAGGGTCATGGAGAACCGCAGGCCGGGGTTGGACGCCTTGAGGTCCTTCATCGCCTGCATCTGCCGGGCCGCAGCCGCGGTGTCCGCGACGGCGGCGCCCTCGACGTCGAAGTCGAGCTGGGTGACGCCGTAGTCGTTGATGATCGCCTGGTATCCGGCGTCGATGCTGCTCTGGGTGGTGCAGGTCCAGGCGAGCGGCTCACCGCTCGCCCCGCCGGAGGAGATGATGACGGAGGCGCCCTCGGACCTCGCCCTGGCGATCTCGGGATCCGTGTAGGAGTCGTTGCCGATGGGGAGCGTGTCGCCCCAGATCTGGTTGCAGCCTTCACCGAGCACGAAGGCCGCGGTGTAGGCCTTGAGGCCGTGTCCGGTGATGGCCGTGTCGAGCAGGCCTTCCTGACTGTTCGACATGTCGGCATAGGGCGCTACGGAATAGACGCTGCTCGCCGCCGCGCTGCTGGCAGGTGCCAGGGCGACGGCCGCGCCGGTGGCCGCGAGCGCGAGTGCGCAGGCGGACGCGGCAAGTCTTGCCAGGTGCATGACAGTGCCCCTTTCGGGGATGCCCTAGGGCGTTGAGTGGTGGGGTGGTGCCGTACCGGGCCGACGTTGGTACATACCAAACCGCCAGACGGTTTACCCGTCAAGAGGACTAGACCAAATCGGAACCATCCGGGGTTCTGATGCCTGTTCAGGCCACCACGTCAGGGCGAGCCGCATGCGGCCGGGCCCGAACTCGACACGCACGAAGGACAGTCAGGATTCGTTCCGCCTCCCGAGGAGCCGCGCGTGCCGGACCGGCACGACGCCTCCGCGAGCAGTGCGCTCTCGTGTTCGGGGCCCGCCCCGGCCGTGTGCCCCTAGGAAGCTGGTGGAACGGAATCCGTGAACGGCCCGTGCGGCACGAGCGCGGGATGACCGATGAGGGGCAGAGCGATGGGGATCGGTGCGCAGCGGGGCGTCGTGGCCGTGCTCGGGCTGGGCGTGGCGGTGGCTCTCGCGGGCTGCGGGTCGGGGAGCGGGGGCGGCACGGGTGGCGACGGATGGGGGGAGGGGGCCGGGGCGCCGTCCTCGACGGCGGATTCCTCGCGAGGCTCGTCCGCTTCTCCGGCCGCCTCGCGACCCGCTTCCGCGCCGACCGGCACCGGGGGCGGAGAGGGCAGCTCCGACGTCGGTGCCTGCTACGACGGGCGCTGCCGGCTCGTGGTGACGAAGGAGCCGACGCGCATCCCGGTCGACAGCCGGTTCGGCGTGGGTTCACTGGAGGTCACGGGCGTCAGGGCACGCTCGGTGGTGGTGCAGGCCTCGGGCAACGGTGCGTTCCTCACGACGTCGGTCGGCGAGGGCGGAACCGGCAGCATGAACGGGCTGAGCTTCCGTGTGGCGGAAGTCCGTGGCGGGACGGCCGTACTGGACTTCTTCCCCTCGAAGTAGCTTGCGCGCAGGCGCGGTTCATCGGCGCCGGCCCCTCCTGCGCAGGCGCGGTGCGGCGCCGCTCACGGTCCCTCGCCCTTGTTGTGTCGCGCGTTCATGCCCGGCCCGAGCGCCGAAGCGGCCGTACCGTGGATCCGGGCGCGCGGGAGGGGTCCGGGCGCCGGCCGGGAAGAGGCGGATGGCGTGCCGTCCGCCAGGATGTGGGAGGTCGTCCGGATGCCTGCACTCGCCGGCAGGGTGTGTGTCGTCAATGGGGCCGCCAGCAGGATCGGCCAGGCCGTCGCCGAGCGGTTCGCGAGGGAGGGCGGCACGGTCGTCGGGGTCGATCAGACCGGGCACTCCGTCGGGGAACTGTCGTTCCGGGCCGACCTGGCCGACGAGCCCCAGGTCCAGGCGATGTACGCGGAGGTGGTGGGCCGGTACGGCCGCCTCGACGTCATCCACAACAACATGGGCCTGATGGACCGCGGCGACGGCAACGCGCTGGACCTGAGCCTCGAGACCTGGCGCAGGGTGCAGGACGCGAACCTGACCAGCATCTTCCTGGCGTGCAAGCACGGCATCCCGCACCTGCTGAGCACGCGGCCCGCCGGTGGTTCGGTCATCAACTCCGCGTCGTTCCTCGCCGCGGTCGGGTCGGCGACGGCCCCCATGGCGTATACGGCCGCCAAGGCCGGTGTGGTGCAGCTGACCAGGGATCTCGCGGTCCATCTGGCGCGCAGCGGCGTGCGCGTCAACGCCGTGCTGTTCGGGCCGGTCGAGACGCCGGAGCAGCGGGCCGTCTTCGACCGCAACCCCGGCGCGCTGGACAAACGGATGGTGCACTGGCCCATGGGGCGATTCGGCACGATGGAGGAGGCCGCCGGCGCGGTCGCCTTCCTGGCCGGCGACGACTCCGGCTTCATCACCGGTGCGGCCCTGCCGCTCGACGGCGCGATCACCGAGGCGTTCACCGTTCCCGAGTGACGGCCGGCTGCCGCGGGCCGAAGTGTTTCGCCGCGGGATTTCGGGGCCGGGGCCGTCCTAGTGCCCCGGCAGGCAACGTTTGCCCGTCAAGGAGCGGCGTCCGGTGCGTGCTCTCGGTGTGCCGGCCGGATGCCCTCGTACTGGACGTACTTGGGCTTCCGGGCGGTGCGGCGAGTGGGGGCACCTCCCGGCCGAAGGCTGGGGGAGCGTGCCGGGCGTCGCGACGGGGCGAACGTTGCCTGTTGGGGCACTAGGGTGGGGGTATGGGCGGCGACGTGGTGACGCTGTTCCTGTGCGGTGACGTGATGCTCGGGCGCGGCGTCGACCAGATCCTCGCGCACCCCGTGGACCCGGAGCTGCGCGAGGACTACGTCGCGGATGCCCGGGAGTACGTGCGGCTGGCCGAGGCGGTCAGCGGGCCGATCCCCGCGCCGGTCGACCCCGCCTGGCCGTGGGGCGAGGCGCTGGAAGTGCTGGAGCGCGGAGCCCCGGACGTCCGGATCGTGAACCTGGAGACCGCAGTCACGCGCAGCGACGACTTCGTGCCGGGCAAGGGGGTCCACTACCGGATGCACCCGGCCAACCTCGCCGCCCTGTCGGTGGCCCGGCCCGACGTGTGCGTCCTGTCCAACAACCACGTGCTGGACTTCGGCCGGCCGGGCCTGGAGGAAACGCTGGACAGCCTGGCCGGTGCGGGGCTGCGGACCGCGGGCGCGGGCCGCGACGCCGACGAGGCCTGTGCGCCCGCCGCGGTCCCGGTCGGTCCCGGCAGCCGTGTCCTGGTCCTCGCCCTCGGCGCGCTGTCCAGCGGCATCCCGCCCGGCTGGGCCGCGACCACGGACCGGCCGGGCGTCGCCTACGCCCGTGACCTGTCGGCGGCGGCCGCGGCGAGCGTCGTCCAGCGGGTGCGGCGGGCGAGGGGACCGGGCGACACGGTCGTCGTCTCGGTGCACTGGGGTTCCAACTGGGGCTATCTCGTCCCCCGCGAACAGAAGCACTTCGCGCACGCCCTGATCGACGGTGGGGTCGACCTGGTCCACGGACACTCCTCGCACCACCCCCGTCCCGTCGAGGTGTACCGAGGCCGGCTGATCCTCTACGGCTGCGGCGACTTCATCGACGACTACGAGGGCATCTCGGGCTACGAGGAGTACCGCGACGACCTCCGCCTCGGATACCTCGTCTCGGTGGACGCGGACACCGGGGGCCTGACCGGCCTGCGGATGTGCGCTCTGCGGGCACGGCGGATGCGGCTGGAGCGTGCGGGGGACGCGGACCGCGCGTGGCTGTGCGCGACCCTCGACCGCATCAGCCACGGCGTACGCGTCGACGTGGCCGCCGACGGCATGCTCAGCCTCGTACGGGGGCCGGAGACGGGCCGCTGACGTCTATGTCCCGTCCTCCTCCTCCGCTGGCGCGCGCAGACGCTCCTCGCACCAGTCCCGGACCGCGTCGGCGACCTGCTCCAGGGCGCCCGGTTCCTCGAACAGGTGGGTGGCCCCCGGGATCACCCGCAGGGAGTACGGGACCCGCAGCCGGCGGGCGGCCTCCTCGTTGAGCCCCAGCACCTGGTGGTCCTGACCGCCGACGACGAGCAGGACGGGCGCGCGCACGGCGGGCAACGCGTCGCCCGCCAGGTCCGGCCGGCCGCCGCGCGAGACGACGGTCAGGACGCGCTCGGGCCGCTCGGCGGCGGCCTGGAGGGCCGCGGCCGCTCCCGTACTGGCGCCGAAGAGCACGATGGGCAGGTCACGGGTGCCGGGCCGGTCACCGAGCCACTCCATGGCCGCCACGAGGCGGCGCCCCAGCAGCGTGATGTCGAAGCGGTGCTCGCCGGTCACCACGTCCCGCTGCTCCTCCTCGGCGGTGAGCAGGTCGATCAGCAAAGTGCCAAGGCCGGACTCGCGCAACGCCGCGGCCACGGCCTGGTTGCGCGGACTGTGCCGGGAACTGCCGCTGCCGTGAGCGAACAGCACCACGGCACGTGCGGACTCCGGCACCACGAGATCACCAGGGAGCGCCGCACCCTCGGCGGGGACCACAACCGTCTCGGACATCATGGTCATCAACTTCCCCGGAGGACCGCGAGGATCCTCGGCCGTACGGTCGAATTTCGTGTATAGCCCACCTGCCCCGCTGCCGGTCCACCGTCGGCCGGATGCCGATTGAAAGCCCAACAAGACATGGCGAACGCGCCTTGTGCACCATGGTTGAAGGATGAAGGGAGGAACGATGACGACTGCGAAGGACATCATGCATCGGGGTGCCCAGTGGATACCCCGGCACGAGACGCTGGACCGTGCGGCGCAGATGATGCGGGACCACGGAGTGGGCGCGCTTCCGGTCAGCGATCCCGACCAGGGTGACCGTATGGTCGGCATCATCACCGACCGCGACATCGTGGTGAAGTGTGTCGCCGAGGGCCACGACCCCGCGCGAGTCACCTGCGGCGACATCTGCGAGGGCACACCACGCTGGATCGACGCCGCCTCCGACATCTCCGATGTCCTGAGGGAGATGGAGGGCCGCCAGATCAAACGCCTTCCGGTGGTCGAGAACAAGCGTGTGATCGGCATGATCAGTGAGGCCGACATAGCCCGGCGTCTCTCCGGCGACAAGCTCGCCGAGTTCGTGCAACGGGTATACGCGTGACGATCCCGCAGCCGGGGCCCGACCGTCGCGTCGAGCCCCGGCTCATTTCATCGAGCACGGGCCTCTGAGCAGGGGCAAACTCTCGCCGGACCTCCTCTGGGCGATCCCCGGGCCGGCCCCGCAGCGCACGTCCAGCGGCACGCCCCGCTCCGCGAACGCCCGCTCAGCAGCCGCGAGTTCGCCGTGCGCGGCGAAGCGCAAGTGGATCTCGGAGGGCACTCGCCTGCGCAGGGTGCGCTGCGGATTGAGGTGGGCCTCGTCCAGGGTCTGCACGGCGATAGGCCGGCGCTCGGTGGCTGCGCGGCCGGACAGCGGGCCATGGAAGTGCCCGCCGGGGCCAGGTCGAGCCCTCGGGGGGCGACGAGGTCGAGACCGGGTCCGCCCTCGGGCGCCCACGGCGGAGCCGGGCTGTTCACCGGTTCCCCACCCGGGCATAATCTTCAACAAATTGTTGAAGAGGGTGGAGGGGAGTCATGCCTACGGCGGGGCAGGCAGTGCTGCGCGGGGTCGCGCAGGTGGCGTTCAGCGCGAGTCCGTGGACCGGGTTGCTGTTCACCGCCGGGCTGTTCGCGACGGACTGGCGGATCGGCCTCTTCGGCCTGCTCGGCGCGGCGGCCTCCACCGCGGCGGCGGCCGTGCTGGGCGCCGACCGGGACGGTCTGGCCAAGGGGCGGGAGGGCTACTGCGGTTGCCTCACCGCCATCGCCCTCGTCGTCCGGCACGGTGCCTCATGGCGGACGGCACTGCTCGCCGTCGCCGCCGGCGCGGTCTGCCCGGTGATCGCGGCGGCGGGCGCCCGCCTCCTCGGCGGAATCGGGCTGCCCGCCCTGACCGCCCCCTTCTGCCTGGTCGCCGGGGCACTGACGAGGGCGCTGCCGACCGGCGCGCCGGTCCTCACGACGCCGCCTGACCGCACCGGGTTCACCACCCTGACGGCCACCGAACTCGCGTATGCCTTCTGCGACAACATCGGCCAGGTCTTCTTCCTGAACACCTGGTACGCGGGCCCGATCCTGCTCGCCGGTCTGCTGGCCGTCTCCCGGAAGGCGGCTGCGGCCGCCGCGTGCGGCAGCGGTGTCGCCGTCCTCACTTCCTGTGCCCTGGGTCTGCCCGCCGAGCGGATCAGAGAGGGGTTCTACGGCTACAACGCGGTACTGGTCGCCCTGGCCCTGGGTGCGACCTTCCTGCCTTCGACGCTGTGGACCACCGGATACGCCGCACTGGCCGTCGTGTCCTCGGTCCCTCTCACCGCCGCCTGGTCGGCCTTCGTCCAGCCCTTTGGCGGGGCCGCCTTCACCTGGCCCTTCGTCGTGACCACCTGGCTCTTCCTGGCGGCGGCTCCCGCGCTGGACCTAAGTCCCGGCGCCGCCGCGCGCGAGGCGCCGCACCCGGCCCCGGCGACGCCACCGCCCTGATGGATCAGCGCAAAGGTGCCCGTGCAACATGCCGGTGCGGGCCTGCTCTCTGCCCTCACAGGCAGCGGAGTCTGCCCGTGCGGACCTGGCGCCGACGGTGAAGTACCGGGTATGCAGGGGGTGTTGGATTCCGTGTGAGAAGAGGCCCATGCGAGCCCGAGACAATTCCAAGGATCCCGGCACCGACAGCGTGCGCGCCTCGGCCCGTGCGTCGCGGGCGGCGGGGAGCCGACGCGCCGAAGAGGCCCCGTCCCCCGCGCTCCTGGGCCTGCAGGGCACCGTCGGCAACGCGGCGGTCGTGCAGATGCTCCGCGCGGCCGGGCGCATCGGGGAAGAGGAAGCGCACCGGCACACCGACGACTGCGGGCACGCCGGGACCGGGGGACCCGCCGTACAGCGTTCCGCGGTGCACGACGTGTTGCGCGGGCCCGGACGGCCGCTCGACGGCGCGACCCGCACCGACATGGAGACACGCCTCGGTGCCGACTTCTCCGACGTGCGCATCCACGACGGCGCCGCCGCCCGGGCCTCCGCCGCGGAGATCGGGGCGCGCGCGTACACCTCGGGCAGCCATGTGGTCATCGGCGCGGGCGGCGGCGACAAGCACACGCTGGCCCACGAACTGACCCATGTGGTCCAGCAGCGCACGGGCCCCGTCGCCGGCACCGACAACGGGGCGGGACTGAAGATCTCCGACCCTTCCGACCGGTTCGAACGCGAGGCGGAGGCCAACGCGAGAAGGGCCATGTCCGGAGGGGCCGCCGCGGTGCAGCGCGCGGCGCTGGACCCTGCCGGCCAGTCGCCGGGCGGGCAGCGGCCGGTCCAGCGCACCACCGAGTCGGGGAACCGGCCACCGATCAACCACGCGAACCCCGCAGACGACTGGTTCGCCGACGACACCGCCCCGGCACGCGCGGACGGGCTCGTGCTGAGCGGCCACGGCAGTTGGGAGGCGGCGTCCGGGTTCTTCCGGGTGCCGAGGGGCACGAGGGTGCACTTCTACACCGTCCACGGCCAGACCGTCCCGGACGACCTGGGCGGACAGGTGGAACAGGGCGCCGAGCAGCGCGGCGATGTGGAGCAGGGCCGGCAGGCCGGAGCCTCGCGCACCGTGGTGGGCGGCCGCACCGTGCAGGACTACATGATCTCCTACCCCTCCGGCCTGACGATCAGGGGCGACCCCGTGGTGGCGACCCCCGCGGGCGGCGGGTACGACGTCGAGTTCAACCCGGGCACCCCTGCCGCCGCGGTCATCCACGTCGCCACGCTCACCGATCCCCAACTCGCCGGGCATTCCGTCGTGTTCGACGGCGACGTGCTGCTGAGTGACATCCTGCACGCGGACATGGGTGACGTGCACTTCGCCGCCTGCCGTTTCGTGGAGACCGGCCGCCCGGGCACGAGGAACCAGGAGGACGGGCTCTTCAATCCGTGACCCGTGCCGGGCGGCGCCGGCGCGATCCCTCAAGCTCGGGCACCGGCCTCGGTCCGTTGCTGACGCCGGCGGGAATCTCACCGCAGACCGGCGGGCGCCCCCGCGCGCAGACCGTCCATGACCAGGTCGAGGAGCCGGTTGGCGCGGGGGCGCCAGTCGTCGTGCGGAGGGAGTTGCCACAGGCCCGCGATGGCGAGGAGGAAGTCGTCGCCGGTGACTCCGGGACGGATGGTGCCGGCTTGTTCATTGGCGCGGAGCAGGAGTTCGGCCGCGGATGTCACCGGCGTGTGGGGCGGCTTCGCCGGGCTTCCCGGCGCGCTGGTGACCTGCCGGATCGCGTCGGCCAGTCCGGCCTTGGTCATGGCGAACTCGGCGAGCCGGTCCATCCAGGCGCGCAGGGCCTCGTCCGGCGCCCGGGTCTCGAGCAGACGGGCCGCCTTGTCGGCGACCTGGTGCATCTCATGGCGGTAGATCTCGAGGACGAGTGATTCGCGGTTGGGGAAGTTGCGGTAGAACGTACCCTGCCCCACCCCCGCCTTCCTGGCGATCGCGCTCAGCGGGGCGTCGGCGCACCGCGACAGTTCGGCCAGTGCCACTTCCAGGATGCGCTCGCGATTGCGCTGCGCGTCCGAGCGTCTGGGTGAGTCCTTCTGCTGAGGCACTCGTCCTCCTCGAGGGTTCGCGGCCGAACCCCGCCCTTGCTAAGCGGACAACTGTCCGTTACGTTTCCCGGTAGCGGACAACTGTCCGGTTGCGTCCACCATAGCTGCGGGCGCGACCCTGCGGCAGTCTCCGGCTGTCACCGTTCGGTCCCAGTGCCTGCACCTTCGTACCTTCGCTCTGCCCCGCGGCTCAGGCCCGCACGGCGCACCGTCCGCGCCGCCGGGTGGCCGGTCGCCGGACCCTTCCGTCTGTCCTGCACATGCGAAAGAAGCTACTCATGGCCTTATCGACGTCCAGTGTCATCACCTTGAAGATCAACGGCGAGACGTACACACTGCCCGTCGACCACCGCACCACCCTGCTCGACGCGCTGCGTGAGCGCCTCGATCTCACCGGCACCAAGAAGGGCTGCGACCAGGGGCAGTGCGGTGCCTGCACGGTCTTGCTGGACGGGCGCAGGGCCGTCGCCTGCCTGCAGCTGGCCGTGGCGGCCGAGGGCCGCGACATCACCACCATCGAAGGCGTGGCCGACGGCGAGCGGTTGCACCCGGTGCAGCAGGCCTTCCTCGATCTGGACGGCTTCCAGTGCGGCTACTGCACGCCGGGGCAGATCTGTTCGGCGATCGGGGTGATCGAGGAACACGCGGCGGGCTGGCCGAGCGCCGTCACCGAAGACGTACGCCCCGAAGCGGGGCCGCCGTCCCTGACCGCCGACGAGATCCGGGAGCGGATGAGCGGCAACCTGTGCCGCTGCGGCGCGTACGTCTCGATCGTGCAGGCCGTGGCCCGGGCGGCGCAGGAGCAGGCCGACGAGCGAGGCCTGAGCACCCTCGAGGATGCCAAGGAGGCGGCGGTATGAGGGAGTTCGGCTATCAGCGGGCCTTCGACGTCGCCGGCGCCGTCGCACTGCTCGGCGCCGATCCGGACACCCGCCTGCTCGGCGGCGGCACCAACCTCGTCGACCTGATGAAGAGCGGCGTCGAGCGGCCCGCCCGGCTCATCGACATCCGCGAACTCCCGCTGGACGGCATCGAGCCGACGCCCGAGGGCGGCCTGCACATCGGCGCCACCGTCACCAACGGCGACCTCGCCGCCCACCCCGAGGTCCGGCGCCGCTACCCGGCGCTCGCGCAGGCGGTGCTGGCAGGCGCCTCCGGGCAGCTGCGCAACATGGCCACGGTCGGCGGGAACCTGCTGCAGCGCACCCGCTGCGGCTACTTCACCGACGTCACCAAGCCCTGCAACAAGCGGGTGCCCGGCAGTGGTTGCCCGGCGATCGAGGGGGAGCACCACAACCACGCGATCCTCGGCGCCTCCGGCCACTGCGTGGCCGTACACCCTTCGGACATGGCCGTCGCCCTGAGCGCGTTCGACGCCGTCGTCCACTTCCGAACGGCCGACGGACCGGACCAGTTGACGCTCGCCGACTTCTACCTGCCCGTCGGTGACACCCCGGATCGCGAGACCGCCCTGCCGACGGGCGCACTGATCACCGGCGTCACGCTGCCTCCCGCCCCCGTCGCCGCCGTCTCCCGCTACCGCAAGGTGCGCGAGCGGGCCTCGTACGCCTTCGCCATCGGCTCGCTCGCCGCCGCGCTCGAGGTCCGTGACGGGGTCGTACGGGACGCGCGCCTGGCCTTCGGCGCCGTCGCCTCCCGGCCCTGGCGGGCCACCGAGGCCGAGCGGGTCCTGGTCGGCGCGCCGGCCGGCAGCGAGACCTACGCCGCCGCGGCCGATGCCGAACTGGCTGCCGCACGGCCACTGCCGCACAACGGATACAAGGTGGAGCTGATGCGCAACCTCGTGGTCGCCGTCCTGTCCGAACTCGCCGAGGAGAGCGCGCGATGACCACCGCGACGACCGCCAAGGGGGCAGGCTCGGTCGGCACCGCGCACACCCGTGTGGAGGGCCGCGACAAGGTCACCGGAGCCGCGCGCTACGCGGCCGACATCCCCTTCACCGAACTCGCCCACGGCTGGCTGGTGTTGTCCACCGTGGCACGCGGCCGCATCCGCTCGCTGGAGACCGGGCCCGTCCTCGCCATGCCGGGCGTGCTCACCGTGCTGCACCACCACAACGCCCCGCACGTCGAGACCGACTACGTCGGCGGCCTGGGCACGCCGCCGGACCCGACCCTCGCCCTCTTCCAGCACGACCGGGTGCCGTACCTGGGCTGGCCGGTGGCGCTGGTCGTCGCCGAGACGCCCGAGCAGGCGAGGGAGGCCGCCGAGGCACTCGTGGTGCACTACGACCGGGAGCCCCACGACGTCGCGTTCGCCGCCGACCGCCCGGACGCGTACGCCGCGGACGGCGTCAGGCCGTCAGTGGAACGCAAGGGAGACCTGGCGGCCGAACTCGCCGCGTCCGCCGTCGTCGTGGACGCCGAGTACACCACGCCCGAAGAACACCACAGCATGATGGAGCCGCACGCGGCGACGGCCCGCTGGGACGGCGGCAGGCTCGACCTCGTCGACTCCAACCAGAGCACCACGTGGGTCGCGGGTGAACTCGCCCACCTGTTCCACCTCGATCCGGCCGCCGTGCGGGTGCGGTCCGACCATGTCGGCGGCGGCTTCGGCAGCAAGGGCGTGCGCGCACACCAGGTGGCCGCCGCGATGGCCGCGACCGTCCTCCAGCGGCCGGTGCGCGTCGTCCTGACGCGCCGTCAGATGTTCTCCCTGGCCGGCTACCGCAGCCCCACCACGCAGCGGGTCAGGCTGGGCGCCGACGCCGATGGACGGCTGCGCGCGCTGGAGCACCGCGCCCTGAGCCAGACCTCGACCGTGTTCCAGTTCGTCGAGCCGAGCACCAGCGCATCACGCGTGATGTACGACGCCGACGCCCACCACACGGCCAACGAGGTGGTGCGGCTCGACGTGCCGACGCCGACCTTCATGCGGGCGCCGGGCGAGGCGCCGGGATCGTTCGCCCTGGAATCGGCGATCGACGAACTCGCCGAGAAGTGCGGCATCGACCCGATCGAGCTGCGTGTACGCAACGAGCCCGCGCAAGGACCCGTCTCCGGGCTGCCCTTCATCGGCCGCGACCTGGTCGGCTGTTTCCGCGAGGGTGCCCGCCGGTTCGGCTGGGCGCACCGCGATCCACGGCCGGGCCGGCGCCGAGAAGGACGCTGGCTGCTCGGCACCGGCACGGCCGCAGCCTCCTTCCCCGCCCACGCCATGCCGTCCACGGCGACCGTGACGGCCGAGGCCGACGGCACCTTCACCGTGCGCATCGCCGCGGCGGACGTCGGAACCGGCGCGCGGACCGCACTCACCCTGGTCGCCGCCGACGCCCTGGAGGTGCCCGCGGACCGCGTCCGCGTGCACATCGGCGACAGCGACTTCGGGCCGGCCGCCATCTCCGGAGGCTCCATGGGCACCCGCTCCTGGGCCTGGGCGATCATGTCCGCGGCCGGCGAGCTGCGCGAGCGACTCGCCCTGCACGCCGACATCCCGCCGGAGGGCATCACGGTGCGCTCGGACACCACCGAGGCCATCGGCTCCCGCCCGCAGCGGGAAGAGCACTCCTTCGGTGCGCAGTTCGCCGAGGTCGCCGTGGACGCCGGCACCGGCGAGGTGCGCGTGCGCCGCATGCTCGGCATCTTCTCGGCCGGCCGCATCGTCAACCCGCTGACCGCCCGCAACCAGCTCGTCGGCGGCATGGTGTGGGGCGTCTCCATGGCCCTGCACGAGGAGGCGGTACGCGACCGGGCCACCGGCGGCCTCTACGGCGCCGACCTCGCGGGCTACCACGTCGCCACCCACGCCGACATCCTGCGCATCGAGGCGGACTGGATCGACGGGGGCGACGACGCGGACGACCCGGTCGGCATCAAGGGCATCGGCGAGATCGGCATCGTCGGTGCCGCGGCGGCCGTCGCCAACGCGGTCTGGCACGCGACCGGCGTGCGCCACCGCAGTCTGCCCATCCGGCCGGACCGGGTCCTCGGTGCGGCTGCGGAGGCGCCGGATGCTTGACCTGGCCGGGGAGTTGAGGGGCTGGATCGAGGAGGGCCGGGAGTTCGCGGTCGCCACCGTGGTGGCGGTCGGCGGCAGTGCGCCGCGCGGCCCCGGCGCCGCCCTCGCCGTCGACAGCGCGGGCACCGTCATCGGCTCGGTCTCCGGCGGCTGTGTGGAGGGCGCGGTGTACGACCTGTGCCTCGAGGCGCTGCGGACCGGGCAGAGCGTGCGCGAACGGTTCGGCTACAGCGACGAGGACGCCTTCGCCGTGGGTCTGACCTGCGGCGGGACGATCGACTTGCTGATCACGCCCGTCACCGGACAGACGCGGACCGTTCTGGCGTCGGCACTGTCGGCCGCGGCCGGCCACGAGCCGGCGGCGCTGGCCCTGGTCGCCCGGGGTCCGGCCGAACTCCTCGGCCGCGTCCTGCTGGTCCGGCCCGACGGCACCTGCGAGGGCGGTCTGGGCGGTCATCCGGACCTGGACCGGGTGGCGGCCGCCGAGGCGCGGGCCCTGCTGGAGGCGGGCCGCACCGGCACGGTGGATCTCTCGGCGAGCGCCGCGAGAGGGGAGCCGCGCCGGACGGAGTCCGGGGGAGGTGCGCACTGCCCCGGCGGCCTCACCCTGCTGGTCGAGTCGAACGTGCCGCCCCCGCGCATGATCGTCTTCGGTGCCGTCGACTTCGCGGTGGCGCTGGCGCGGGCCGGCAAGTTCCTCGGGTATCACGTGACCGTCTGCGACGCCCGCCCCGTCTTCGCCACGCACGACCGGTTCCCGGAGGCCGACGAGGTGGTCGTCGACTGGCCGGACCGCTATCTGCGGCGCACCGGGACCGACGCCCGCACGGTGCTGTGCGTGCTCACCCACGACGCGAAGTTCGATGTGCCCCTGCTGACGGCTGCCTTGCGGATGCCGGCGGCGTACATCGGCGCGATGGGCTCACGCCGCACCCACGAGGACCGCGCGCGACGGCTGCGGTCGGAAGGGGTGAGCGAGCGGGAGCTGGCCAGGCTGCGCTCGCCGATCGGCCTCGACCTCGGCGCCCGGACGCCGGAGGAGACCGCGTTGTCGATCGCTGCGGAGATCGTCGCCGTCCGGCGGGGCGGGACGGGCGCTCCCCTGACCGGTTCGAACACGCCGATCCACCGCGACGCTGCGGTACCGGGGAGGCCGGCGGCCGCCTGAAGGAGTAGAGTATTCATCGACCGATGAATTACTGCTCTCGCGAAGGGCAGGACTGCCATGGAACAGACCACGTGCTGCGTCGTGGGCGGCGGCCCCGCGGGCATGGTGCTCGCCCTCCTGCTGGCCCGGTCGGGCATCGAGGTGACGGTGCTGGAGAAGCACGGCGACTTCCTGCGTGACTTCCGCGGCGACACCGTCCACCCGTCCACCCTGGCGCTGCTGGACGAACTCGGTCTGGCCGAGCGCTTCGCCCGGCTGCCGCAGCGCCGGGTCCGCACGGTCCAGCTGCCGGTCGGGCCCGGCCGCTCGATGGTCACGGTCGGAGACCTCTCGGTGCTGCCCGGTCCCTACAACTACGTGGCGATGGTGCCCCAGTGGGACCTGCTGGACCTGCTCGCGGACGAGGCCGGCCGCGAGCCGGCCTTCCGGCTGCGGCTGAACACGGAGGCGACCGCCTTCCTGGTCGAGTCCGGACGTGTGACGGGGGTGCGCTACCGCACGGCGGACGGCCGCACCGGAGAGCTGCGCGCCCTGCTCACCGTCGCCTGCGACGGCCGCGGATCACTCGCCCGCTCCCGGCCGGAACTGCGACCGCGCCGCTTCGCCTGCCCGATGGACGCGTGGTGGTTCCGGCTGCCGCGCCGGGAAAGCGACCCCCAAGGGCTCGTCGGCGGCGCCGGTGACCGCTTTCTGACCGCGATGATCGACCGCGGTGACTACTGGCAGTGCGCCGGACTCATCCCCAAGGGCACCGACACCCGGCGCCGGGCCGCCGGCCTCGACCGCTTCCTGGCCGAGTTCGCGGCCGCCGTCCCCTGGATGGCCGACCGTGTGCACGCCCTGCGTTCCTGGGACGAGGTCAAGCTGCTCGACGTACGCCTGGACCGGCTGCGCCGCTGGCACCGCCCCGGCCTGCTGTGCATCGGCGACGCCGCGCATGCCATGTCCCCGGTCTTCGGCATCGGGATCAACCTCGCGGTGCAGGACGCCGTGGCCGCCGCCCGGTACCTCACCGAGCCGCTGCGCCGCAGGACCGTCGGCCTGCACGACGTACGCCGCGTGCAGCGCCGCCGCCTTCCCACCACGGTCACGACACAGGCCCTGCAGCGGCTGGCCCATGCCCGCTTCGTCGGTCCCGTCCTGCAGGGCAGGCCGCCCTTCGGCAGCGTGGCACGGGCCCGCCGCGTGGGGCGCCTGCTGGCCGAGTCCCGGACGGTCCGCCGGATCCCCGCGTACTTCATCGGGTACGGCGCCCTGCGGGAGCGGCCGCCCGCCGCGGCCGTCCGGCATCGGCCGCGGAGTTCATGATTTGCCGGTGGGGTGATCCGGTGAGCGGGGGCCGGGTGCCGGCGTCATGACTCCTGGGGGAGTGTCTTGATCCAGTCGCCGATGGTCACCACGTCGGCCTCGCGGGGGAAGACACGCTCCAGGAGAATCCGGTGAACCTCGAGATCGAGGTCGTCGCAGGCGTCGGAGAGCACGATCTGGCGGTACTGGCGCTCGGTCGCCTCACGCAGGGTGCCGAGGACCACGCCGCTGGTGGCGAGCCCGGCCAGCACGAGGGTGTCGATGCCGCGGGCCCGCAGCACCGTGTCCAGGTCGGTGCCGGAGAACGCGCCGAAGAAGCGCTTCGCGACGACCGGCTCCTCCGGGCGCGGCTCGAGCGCCGGATGGATCGCGGTCATCGGATGGGACTCGGTCAGAGTGTCCGTGCCGAGCAGCCCGGCGAAGGCCTTGTTGTCCGGGCTGATCTCCGGATGCCCGTCCCGGAATCGCACCACCACGTGGATCAGCGGGACGCGCGCCGCCCGTGCGGCCGCGACCAAGGTGCCGATCCTGGCGAGATACCCTTGCGCCCTTTCCTCCAGCCGCGCCACCACACTGCGCTGAACGTCCATGACCAGCAGCGCCTGTGCCGCCATCGGTCCCCCTCTGAGATCGGTTGATGAGGTCGGCCGTGAAACACGCATCACGTGCGGGTATCAGTTGACCACGGCGCGACGGCAGGCTTCCCGCAGGACACGATCGGCAGGTTCGCGGGTGCTTTCCGGGTCGCCTAGGATCATGGGCATGTCCGCCCTGCGCGAGCGTTCCGCTCTCAGTCAACTGGCCCCCGGTGAGCAGCTCTTGGGGTATGGCAACGTCGTCCCCGCCAACAGCGCCAAGGGCATCGGCATCGGCGCTGCCGTCGCGAACCAGCTGGTCAACAACTTCGGCGCGCAGTCCGCCGGAGCCGGCAGCATCGCCGCCGGGATGCCGCGCACCTCCGGCGCGCTGCTGCTGCGCGTGACCGACCAGCGGGTCGGACTGGTCAGGCCCCTGGACGGCACACCGGTGTGGGAGGTGCCGAGGTCCTGGGTGGTCCGCGTCGAACGCCGGCCCCGGACACAGCTGATGGCCCGCTTCCGCCTGCACTACGCCGACGGCTCCTGGCTCGCCTTCCTCACCATGCGACGCCGTACGCTCGAGCAGTTCCGCTCACTCATCGGCTGACCCTGCCTGGCCCGGGCCCGTCCGACGGCGAACCCGGGCGGCGGCCGCCACCCCGGCGCCGACTAGTTCGCCGGTTTGGTCAGCAGGAGTTCGGTGTTGTGGTCGGCGGCGGAGCCGATACGGGTGCCAGGGGTCGCGTACGGGTCGTTGTAGGCGAGTTCGCGGTACAGGGCGGCCAGGCCCGGGTCCGAGGTGTCGGCGAAGTCGGTCCGGTACGGCGCGGCGGACTCGATCAGCGTGGTGAACAGCGACAGCGTGCCGTCCTGGTTGTCGGCGATCTCGATGATCCGGGCGTGGTGGGGGTAGTCCACGTGGGAGGCGGTGTTGATCTCCCAGAAGGCGCGCTCGGCGACGCTGTGGCCGTGCGGGATGATCTGGTTGGTGTGGGTGTGGCCGTTGACCCAGGCCACGACGTTCGGGAAGCGCTGGAGCAGTGCGACCAGCTCGTCACCGCTGTGGCGCCCTTCGAAGGGGTGGTACGGGTCGGGGAGCAGGTTGCCCATCGTGCCACTGGTGTGGTGGCTGAAGACGACGACGAGACGGCTGTCGGATCCGCCGCGCACCACGCTGCCGTCGCTGTCGTACCAGTGGCCGCTGTGCGCCTTGAGAACCGACTCCAGCCAGTTCAGCTGCGCGGTGCCGAGGGAACCGTCCGCGAAACCGGCCCGGTTGGTGGTGTCGAGGCTGATGCCGAGGACGCCGTCGGCGAGGTCGAAGGTGTAGTAGAGGTGACCGCTGCTCACCGAGTCCTTGGTGAATCCGTGGCCGACCGGACCGGCGCCCGTGCAGGCGGGGTTCAGGTGTGCCTGCGCGAACTCGGTGGGGGTGAACGGGTGGCGCCGCTCGTCGGGCGTGACCGTACGGATCGCACCGCCACCGGTGAGCAGTTTGCTCAGCAGGAGTACGGCCTCACCCGGGTCGTGCAGCAGCGCGTCCGCCAACTGCGCCGCCGTGGCGTCGTCGCAGCCCTCCAGCTTGCGCGAGCCGGTGTAGAGGTCGTTGAGCAGACCCAGGTCGGGCAGGCTGCCTTCGATGCTGTCGTCGTGGTTCCCGACGGTCGTGTACCAGGGGACGGTCAGACCGGGCGCGTCGAAGGGGCGGATCGCGCCGCTCAGGAATCCGCCGATCTGCGGCAGTCCCTTGGCCTTGTACGCGTCCTGGAGGGAGGACTCGGGGTTCCAGTACTGCGCGCTGCCGGAGTTCTGGACGCCCTCGTAGCGGGCGAGGTCACCGCTGTTCGGAGTGATCCGGCCGCCGCTCATGACGGTCAGGTACCAGTCGAGTTCGATCCGCTCGTGGTTGTCGGTGTTGTCGCCGGTGGCCATCACGAAACTGAACGGCAGCCCGGTGTACGGGCCTTGGCGCACCTGGTTGACCCGCTCGACGAGGGAGGAGGCACCGCGCACGGTGAGCGTCTCCTGCGGACGGTGCGCGCTGTCGTTGAACCGCGCCAGGTACTCGAACCGCACGGGTGACTCGGTGTCCGTCAGGTGCAGGTCCGTGAACTGCACGAAGGAGGCGAGCCCCGTCCGGCGGTCGTCCCTGCCGGACGCGGCGCCGGCCAGCTCGCCGCGTACCGCCAACGGCCAGCCCGGTCCCGGCGTCAGCCGCTTGTACGCCCCGTCGCCGACCGGCGTCGCCACCTGCTCCAGGGTGGTCCCGTCGATCCGCACGGCCCGCGCCGCCGTGGTGGCCAGGGCCCGGTCGAGCGCCCGCGCCCGGCCGGCCGTCAGGACCGGCAGGACGGCGCTCCCCGCGGCAACCGCGGACATCCCTGACACAAAGCGACGGCGGCTGATCCCGCTCATGAATCCCCCTTGTCCATGAAGGCACTTGTGCGCCGGGCCGGCTGCCCGACGCGTGCGCCCCGGAATCCTTACTGACGAGTAGGCAGGCGTCCAGGGCCTGGCGGAAAACTTGGGGGAAACACTGTGAACGCGTGACGGCTCCCGGCAAAATAGTTGCGGCATTGCGCAATGGTGCAGCTATGATCGCGGTGATCGCAGACACCGCACCGTCCCCAGGCGCCCGCACGGGCGGGGAAGCCGGAGGAAGCCGACATGACCGGCGTGAAGAGCTTCACCAGCTTCACCGTCTCGGGCTACGGCCCCGAACGCCCCCGCTGGACGCGGCTCTTCGCCCGCGACTCCCCGGTCCGGCGCCTGGACTGGCCGATACTGCTGTCGGCCCTGGCGCTGTCGTTCATCGGCTCGCTCCTGGTCTACTCCGCGACCCGCAACCGCACCGAGATCAACCAGGGCGACCCGCACTACTTCCTGATCCGGCACCTGATGAACCTCGGCATCGGCTTCGTCCTGATGGCCGGCACCATCTGGCTGGGCCATCGCGGCCTGCGCAACGCGGCGCCGATTCTCTACGGCCTCTCGGTCCTCGGGGTGCTGCTCGTGCTCACCCCGCTCGGCGCGACCATCAACGGCAACCGCAACTGGATCGTCCTGGGCGGCGGATTCTCCCTCCAGCCGTCGGAGTTCGTGAAGGTCACGATCGTCCTGGGCATGGCGCTGCTCCTCTCGGCCCGGGTCGACGCGGGGGACCGCACGTACCCCGACAGCCGCACCGTCATCCAGGCGCTGGGCCTGGCCGCCGTGCCGATCATGGTCGTCCTGATGATGCCCGACCTCGGCTCGACGATGGTCATGACGGTCACCATCCTGGGCGTGCTGCTCGCCTCAGGCGCCTCCAACCGCTGGATCTTCGGCCTGCTCGCCATCGGGATCCTCGGCGCGGTCGCCGTATGGCGGCTGCACATCCTCGACCAATACCAGATCAACCGCTTCGCCGCCTTCGCGGACCCGAGCCTGGACCCTTCCGGAGTCGGCTATAACACCAACCAGGCCCGGATCGCCATCGGTTCCGGCGGACTGACCGGCGAGGGGCTGTTCCACGGTGCGCAGACCACCGGCCAGTTCGTACCCGAGCAGCAGACCGACTTCGTGTTCACGGTCGCGGGGGAGGAACTGGGCTTCGTCGGCGCGGGCCTGATCATCGTTCTGATCGGCGTGGTGCTGTGGCGCGCCTGCCGCATCGCCCGCGAGGCGACGGACCTGTACGGCACGATCGTCGCCGCCGGTGTCGTCGCCTGGTTCTCCTTCCAGTCGTTCGAGAACATCGGCATGGCACTCGGCATCATGCCGGTCGCGGGCATCCCCCTGCCGTTCGTCTCCTACGGCGGCTCGTCGATGTTCGCGGTGTGGGTGGCGGTCGGACTGCTGCAGTCGATCCGGATGCAGCGCCCCCTGCAGGCGTAGCGGCCCGGTACCGCTCGGCTGTTACAAGACAGGGACATGGCGTCGATGAACGACCGTCGCGACCGTCCCGTCACTTCTAATGACCACGCCAATCGACATGTAGCTGGCTTTTGGCGCGAAGATCGGATCTCGTCATGGAAGGGACATATCTCTGATGATCTCGAAGCGGCGTTCCCTGCGCACAGCCGTCGTCGGTGCCCTCGGCACGGCCTCCCTCGCCCTCGCGGGCACCGCGATGGCTGCCACCCCGGCCGCCCACGCCACGACTGCCGTCGTCGCGCGCCAGTCCCAGGCCGCCAAGCCCGGCATCACCGCCACACCGTCGGTGACCTCGGTCCGCGCCTGGCAGCTCTTCCGGGTCACGGGCAAGACCACCGGCCTCAAGGCGGGCAGCCAGGTCACCCTCCAGCAGAAGCAGCACGGCAAGTGGGTCGGCCTGCCCGCTTCCACGCCCGTCCTGCACAACGGCTCCTACTCGCTGCGCGTCAAGCTGGGCCTGAAGGGCAAGAACGACCTGCGCATCGTCAGCGGTACGACGGCCTCACCGGTCTTCAACGTGACGGTCCGCTGAGCCCTGCCGGCCTTTGCCGGCAGCGGCCGGGGAAGTGTGTTCAGGAAGCGTGCGATGCCGGACCTCGGCGCGGGCCGAGGCCCGGGTCGGCGGTGGTCCTGCGGTGCCTCCCGTGCATGCCCGAACTCCCGCGATGGTGGTGTGCCCCGTTGACCATCATGGCCATGGCCAGGCAGAAGATGAGCGCCAGGGCGAGGCCCGAGCAGAAGAGGGCGAGGGGGCCGAGGGTGGCGATGTCGTGGCCGAGCACCGACACGGTGTGGCCCGGACCGTTGGACAGGTTGTCGCTGATCGCCAGGGCCGTGAAGGCCACCGTCGCCGCGAAGAGAAGCAGTCCGAGGAACAGCATCCGATTCATCCCCTCAGGGAGTCGTCGATCCTTTTCGAGTACCGGCTACCGAGTACCTGAAAGACGGCGCATTACACAGTGCGGCCGTCAGGCGACCCGGTACTTCTCCGCATCGTTCGTCCGCAGGGTCAGCCCGTGTCCGGGGCCCTGCTCCGGCCGGACCGTCCCACCGGTGGCGTCCAGGGCGCCGTCGAAGAACATCGACTCGATGCGCACGTGGTCGTGGAACCACTCGATGTGGCGGAGGTTGGGGATCGCGGCGGCCACGGCGGCATGGGCGTTCGGGGCGCAGTGGGCGGAGACCTCCAGCCCGTGGGCGTGGGCGAGGGCGGCGACCCGCAGGAAGTCGGTGATGCCGCCGCAGCGCGTCGCGTCGATCTGGAGACAGTCCACGGCGCCCGCCGCGATCATGCGGGCGAAGTACGACAGGTCGTAGCCGTACTCACCAGCGGTCACGTCACACCGCAGCGCGTCGCGGAGCAGCCGAAGGCCGGTCAGGTCGTCCGAGGGGACGGGCTCCTCGAACCAGCTGACGCCGTATTCGGCGAAGCCGTCGCCGAGGCGCAGCGCCTGCTTGCGGCTGTAGGCACCGTTGGCGTCGACGTACAACTCGGCGTCGGCGCCGATGGCCCGGCGGGCCGTGCGGACACGGGAGAAGTCCCACAGGGGCTCGTGACCCCAGTCCCCGCCGATCTTGATCTTGACGCGTGGGATGTGCTGCCCGTACACCCAGCCGCCGAGCTGCTCGGCGAGGCGCCCGTCGGAATAGGTCGTGAACCCGCCGCTGCCGTACACGGAGACACGCGCACGGGCCGCGCCGAGCAGGCTGACGAGGGGAAGTCCCAGGAGGCGCGCCTTGAGATCCCACAGGGCGATGTCCATCGCCGAGATCGCACACGCGGTGATGCCGGGCCTGCCCGCGTTCCGCACCGACCTGCACATCGCGTCGTGCAGAGCGGGGATGTCCAGGGCGTCGTGCCCCTCGACCAGGGGAGCGAGGTGCTCGCCCAGCATCAGCCCGACGGCAGCCGGGCCGTACGTCCAGCCCGTGCCGGTCTTGTCACCCGCCGCGACCTCGGCGATCACCATGGTCGTCGAGTCCCACGCGAATGTGCCGTCGGCCTCGGGGCCGTCGGTGGGCACCGTGTACACGGACACGTCGGGTCGCCGGAGTTTCATCACGCACCTGCCGAGACGAGGAACCAGTGTCAGCGGTCGTCGTGAGGGAGTGGCACCACCTTCGTGCGGAGATCTCGGTCACCTTCCGAGTAACCGGCGTACGGGGGCGGAAACGTACGCACGCACCATGCGTGACCCGGCAGAACGTCCTTCCGGAGCGCGGGCTCACCGCGGACGGCCGCGTGTGCGCCGCGGCCGGTACACCGTCAGGGCCTCGGACAGTTTGTCCAGTGTCACTTCGCCGTCCACGTCGATGACCTCGCCGTCGTGGGCGAGGAGCGTGCCGGGCGGCAGGCCTGTCACGGTCAGGCGACCCGGGTGGACCGCCGAGTGGACCCGCGAGCGGCTGAACGGGCCCGCGACCGCCGCGGCGAGCAGCCGCAGCGCCGGCCGGCGTCCGCCGTGCACCACCCGCACATCGAGCCGCCCGTCCGCCAGATCGCCCCGGCGGCCCGGTGCCAGACCTCTGCGGTGGTAGGTGCCGTTGCCGGCGAACAGCAGCCACACCGGGCGGGTCCGCCCGTCGATCCGGGCCTCGAGCGGGTGCTGGTCGGCGCGCAGCACACGCAGGGCCGCGAGCACCCCGGCCGGCCAGCCACCGATCCGGTGCGACCAGCGCTCGCGCTCGCGCACCAGCTCGGGATACACACCCAGACTGCAGGCGTTGAGGAAGACCCCCTGTGCGGTACCGGAGGTGAACCGCCCCACGTCCACGCGCACCGCGTGGCCCCGCGCGAGGGCCCGGCCGAGGTCCCGTACGCCATCCACGCCCAGATCGTGGGCGAAGTGGTTGAGCGTGCCGCCGGGCAGGACCGCCAGGGGCAGTCCATGGCGCAGGGCCACCTCGGCCGCCGCGTTCACGGTGCCGTCGCCGCCGCACACGCCGAGCACCCGGGCGCGAGCCGCCGCCTTGTCCAACTCGCCCTTCAGGCGGCGCGGTTCACAGGCGACGACCTCGGCCTTCGGCAGGGCGGCATGCAGCGAACGGACGGCATCCGTGCTGCCGGCCGCGGTATTGGTGACGATCACCAGGCCCGCGCCGTCGGGCAGCGCGGGCACCTCGGCGCTGGACCGGTCCGGCGCGGCGGCACCGGACCTCGTCGGCACGAGCGCGCGTACGGCGAAGGCGGCGCCCGCCCCGAGGACCGCACCCGCGAGGACGTCGCTGGGGAAGTGGACGCCGGTGTAGACGCGGGACATGGCGACGGAGAAGGCGACCGGCGCGACGGCCGCGCCCCATGAGGGCGACTCCAGTGCGACGCCGGTCGCGAAGGCGGCGGCGGAAGCGGAGCGGCCGGAGGGGAAGGACGTGGTGATCGGGCGGCGCTCGAGCCGCCGGACGAGCGGGACGGGCTCCAGGGCGGGGCGGGGGCGGCGCACCGAGCGTTTGCCGAGCGTGTTGATGGTCAGGGAGGCCAGTGCCAGACAGGCGAGGCCCCGCGCGGCGGCCCGCCGGGCGCGCGGGGTGCCGCTCGCGGTCATGGCGGCCGCGGCGGTGAACCACAGGACACCGTGGTCCGCCGCGCGGCTGAGCCGCGGCAGGACGTGCTCGGCGGCGGGCCAGTGCAGTGCGGCGGCCGCCTCGAACAGCCGCTGATCCTGGGCGAGCAGCCGTGCGCCCGGCCCGCGACGGCCGGGGTCCGGGACAATGAGGTCGGCATCCGGTGTCATACGGCACCGGGTACCTGCGCACGGCCGTTCTTCGCGCCGGCGTGGCACGGCATGCCATCGCCTCGCCTCTTGGCGGAGGGTTTAGCGTCCCGGCCCCTGGGCAGGGGACAGACAGAGTGTTTCGGACAGGAGGCACATCCGTGGGAGCGACGTTTCGCGTCGCCCGGATGCGGCCGGTCCGGATACGGTCGCGATTCCACGGTGATCATCGATCCATCTCACATGAGGGTTGCGATGCACCATGCGAACTCAGACGAGCACGCAGCGCCATCCGCACTCGGACGCCCCCGACACCGAAGAAGCCTTCCGCCGGATGGCCGAGCTGCCACCGGGTCACCAGCGCGACACAGTCCGTGAGGAACTGGTCGAGGCGTGGCTGCCGATGGCCGACCGTATCGCGGGCCGGTTCCGCAGCCGGGGCGAAAGCTACGAGGATCTGCGCCAGGTCGCGGCCCTGGGGCTGGTCAAGGCGGTCGACCGCTTCGATCCGGAGCGCGGCAAGGCCTTCGAGAGTTACGCCGTTCCGACGGTCACGGGCGAGCTGAAGCGGCACTTCCGCGACCACATGTGGACTCTGCATGTGCCGCGCCGCGTCCAGGACCTGCGCAACCGGGTACGCGCCGCCTGTCAGGACCTGTCCCAGGGTGTCTCGGACCGCTGGCCCACCGTCGGCGAGATCGCCGAGCGGGCCGATCTGAGCGAGGAGGACGTCCGGGTCGGACTCGAGGCGCTCGAGAGCTTCAGCGCGTTGTCCCTCGACGCCGAATTCCCCGGCAGCGACGACGGATACTCGCTCGGTGACGCGCTGGGTGTCACCGACACGGCCCTCGACACCGTCGTGGACCGCGAGGCCGTCAAGCCCCGCCTCGAGGCGCTGCCCGAGCGTGAACGCGCCATCCTGTACATGAGGTTCTTCAAGGACATGACCCAAAGCCGCATCGCCGAGCAGCTGGGGATCTCGCAGATGCACGTCTCCCGTCTGATCAGCCGGTGCTGCCACCAACTGCGCGACGAGGTCCTGCAGGACGTCGCCTGACGTGACCGGAGCACCGGGGCCGGAGCACCCGGAGTCCGAGTCCGGGCTCCAGTCTCCGGTGTCCGTCTAGCGCCGCAGGAGGCGGTGCCCGGCCGCCACGGCGCCGGCGGCCGCTGCGAGACCGGCGAACGCGAGCGCGTCGTGATGGCGCGAGGCCCACTCCTGCGCCACGCGCGGCCTGGCTCGTTCGTCGAAGCGGCCGTGCGCGCCGAAGTCCCGCCCGCCGGCGCCGTCCAGCGGCTGCCACAGGTTGTGGCGGGCGCCGGACGGCTGCGGCTCGTCGGTCATCTGGGAGGCGTAGCCGGTGCGGGCCAGATAGCGGTCCAGCAGCCCCGGAACCACGGCGTTGGCGACGAGTGTGCCCACGGTGCTCCCGCCGACCCAGTACTCACGACGGCGCGGATGATCGGCCGCGTGCACGACGGCCCGGGCGGCCGGCTCGGGCTGGTAGATCGGCGGGACGGGCTGAGGCCGGCGTGGCATCCGGGCCAATGACCAGTCGAACTGCGGTGTGTTGACCGCCGGCAGCTGGACCATGGTGACCGACACCCCGCTGCGGCGGTGCAGGAGTTCGCAGCGCAGCGCCTCGTTCCAGCCCTGGATCGCATGCTTGGCGCCGCAGTACGCGGACTGCAGCGGGATGCCGCGGTAGGCGAGCGCCGAGCCGACCTGTACGACGGCGCCGTGGTCGCGCGGCAGCATCCGGCGCAGCGCGGCCTGGGTGCCGTACACGTAGCCGAGGTAGCAGACCTCGGTGACCCGGCGGAACTCCTCCGGTCCGACGTCGGTGAACTCCGCGAACACCGTGGTGAAGGCGTCGTTGACCCAGACGTCGATCGGGCCCAGTTCGCTCTCGGCCCGCGCCGCCGCGTCCTCGACCGCGCGGGGGTCGGCCACGTCCGCCTCCAGTGGCAGCGCCGTACCACCGGCGCGGCGCACCTCGTCGGCCACCGCCGCGAGCCCGGTGCGGCCGCGCGCCACGAGGGCCACGCGGTCGCCGCGCGCGGCGAAGGCCCGGGCGACGGCCCGGCCGACGCCGCCGCTGGCGCCGGTGACCACGACGACCCGGGGGCTGTGTGAACTGCGAGCCGACAGCCGGAACATGACCATGCGCCTTTCGTCTCTCTCGTCGTCACCGGGCCGCTGTCACCGAGACGATGACCGGTGCAGCTCCTTGCGGCGCGGATGCCCGTGGTGGGCATGCGCGCGCTTGCGGGCACCCGGCAAGAACTCCTGGACCTTGGCCTTGAAGCCCTGCCTGACCACGGCCTCGCGTTCGACGTCGCCCTTGAGGACGGCCTTCGCGGTGGACTCCATCTGGTCCCAGGTCGCGTGCGGCGGGATCGGCGGCACGGAGGGGTCGGTGAGGAACTCGACCACCGCCGGGCGATCCGCCCGCAGCGCCTTCTGCCAGGCGTCGAGGACGCCGTGCGGCTTCTCCACGCGGATGCCCAGCAGGCCGAGCGACTCGGCGAACGCCGCGTAGGACACGTCCGGGATCGACTGGGACGGCACGAACTGCGGCGAGCCGCCCATCGCCCGCAGCTCCCAGGTGACCTGGTTGAGGTCCTGGTTGTTCCACACCGCGATCACCAGCCGCGGATCGCTCCACAGGTCCCGGTACTTGCTCGCGGTGATCAGCTCCGCCATCCCGTTCATCTGCATCGCCCCGTCGCCGACCAGCGCGATCGCCGGACGGTCCGGGTGCGCGAACTTCGCCCCGATCGCGTAGGGCACGCCGCTGCCCATCGTGGCCAGGGTTCCGGACAGCGAGGCCCGCATCGACCCGCGCAGATGCAGATGGCGGGCGTACCAGTTGGCCACGGAGCCCGAGTCCGAGGCGATGATCGCGTCGTCGGGCAGCAGCGGATCGAGCGACCACGCCACGAACTCCGGGTTGATCGGGTCGGCCGACTGCTCGGCCCGCCGCGTCATCACCCCGCGCCAGCGCTCGGTGTTGGCGGTGATCTGCTTCTGCCACGCCCGGTTCTTCTTGCGGCGCAGCAGGGGCAGCAGCCTCGTCAGGGTCGCCCGGGTGTCACCGACCAGGTTGACCTCGTATGGATAGCGCATGCCGACCATGTGCGGGTCGATGTCGATCTGCACACCCCTGGCCTGGTCGAACTCGGGCAGGAACTGGGTGTAGGGGAAGCTCGAACCGATCGTCAGCAGCGTGTCGCAGTCCCGCATCAGCTCGTACGACGGGCGTGTGCCGAGCAGCCCGATCGCCCCGGTGACATAGGGCAGTTCGTCGCTGAGCACGTCCTTGCCGAGCAGTGCCTTCGCCACCCCGGCGCCCAGCGTCTCCGCGACCCGCTCGACCTCCTCGGCGCCGTCCGCCGCGCCCTGGCCGACGAGCATCGCGACCTTCTCGCCGGCGTTGAGGATCTCGGCGGCGCGGTGCAGCGCGGCGTCGTCGGGCTGCGGAGCGAAGTGCTCGCAGCCGAGGCTGGAGGGGACCATCTTGAAGGCATGGGTGGGCGGCGAATAGTCCAGCTCCTGGACATCGGCCGGGACGATCACCGCGGTCGGGCACCGGCGCGTCGAGGCGGTGCGGATCGCCCGGTCGAGCACGTTCGGCAGCTGCTCGGGCACGTTGACGGTCTCGACGAACTCCGACGCCACGTCCTTGAAGAGCGTGTGCAGGTCGATTTCCTGCTGGTAGGAGCCGCCCATCGCGCTGCGGTTGGTCTGCCCCACGACGGCCACCACCGGCACGTGGTCGAGCTTGGCGTCGTACAGCCCGTTGAGCAGGTGGATGGCGCCCGGACCCGACGTCGCCACGCACACGGCGACGCGCCCGCTGAACTTCGCGTATCCGACGGCCTCGAACGCCGACATCTCCTCGTGCCGGGACTGGATGAAACGCGGCTCGTTCTCGGCGCGGCCCCACGCGGCCAGCAGCCCGTTGATGCCGTCGCCGGGATATCCGAAGACGCAGTCCACGCCCCACTCGCGCAGACGGGCCAGGATGTGGTCGGACACCTTGGTGGTCATGGCCTCCTCCTCGACAGTGCCGGTCGCTGCCGGGTACCGGCAGCAGGCGGGACCGGGATGCACTTGCGGAGTAACCCTCGGGTGAGGCGGAAAACCTCCCGGAGGCCGGGCCGGGCCGGGCGGGGCCGAGCCGGTCCGCGGTCAGGTGATCCTGATCGTGCGTGCCTGTCGGGTCCGCTCCGCCGCTCCGGGAGCCGACGACGCGGCCAGGAGCCGTTCCGCGCGGGCCACCGCGTCGGCGACGTCGCGTTGGTCCATGAGCACGCACAGTGTGTAGGCGGCGTCGTCGAGCCGGAGCCGGCGAAGCGGGTTCGCCGGCTCGCGCAGCAGACGGGCCTGCGCGTACCGGTACGAGCGCAGTGCCGCGGCGACGGTTCTGACGTGGGGCATCAGCATCTTCGCGTCCTTTCGCCGGACCGGGCCGATCGGCGCGGTTCACCTCCGCGGGCGAGCGGGGGATCCGTTCCATAGTGCGCGCCCGCATCCGCGCCAGCGACTCATACCGCTGCGCACACCTCCCGTCACGGCACGTCAGGCCAGGTCGTCCAGGTGACGCTGCGCCCCGGCCAGGGAGCGGCGGCAGCGGCCCAGCCCCTTCCACGGGTCCCCGTCCTTGTCCAGACGCTCGGGGACGGTGCGCAGGGTCCACCGCCGCGGGCCCAGCCGCGGATCGTCCAGCTCCGCCCAGTCCAGGGGGGTGGCGACGGGGGCGTGCGGGCGGGCGCGTACGGCGTAGGGGGCGACCGAGGTCTGGGCGTAGGCGTTGCGCTGGGTGTCCAGGTAGAGCCGGCCCCGGCGCTTGTTCTTGCGTGCCTCGGTCGTCAGCCGGTCGCTGTGCCGCGCGGCGAGCACGTCGGCGACCGACCGGGCGAAGTGCCGCGCGGTGTCGAAGTCCGTGCGCCGGTCGAGCGGGACCAGCAGGTGCAGGCCGCGGGATCCCGTCGTCATCAGCGCGGGCCGCAGCCCGAGTTCGGTGAGCAGGTCACCCAACTGCCGCGCGCCCCAGCGGACGTTCTCGAAGCCGTCGCCCGCGCCGTCGGGCGGGTCGAGGTCGAAGACCAGCCGGTCGGGGCAGTCCAGGCAGTCCGCGGGGCTCAGCCACGGGTGCGGCGTGATGCACGCCTGGTTGGCGAGGTAGAGGAGGGTGGCGGTGTCGTCGCAGACCGCCATGGTGAGGCTGCCGCCCTCCTTGGGCACCCGGACCGTGCGGATCCAGTCGGGGAAGTAGCCGGGAACGTCCTTGTGGTAGAAGGACCTTCCCTCGTATCCGTCGGGCCAGCGTTCCATCACCAGGGGCCGGCCCCTGAGGTGGGTGAGCATCGGGCGGGCGACGGTGCGGTAGTAGTCGACCAGTTCCGCCTTGGTGATGCCGTCGTCCGGGAACAGTTCCTTGTCCGGGTTGGACAGCGGCACGCTGCGGCCGCCGACCCGTATCGCGTCCTTGGTCTTCGCCTGCGCACTCATGGGGATCCACCCCTTCCACCGGGAGAGCGGCCGGTCGCCTCCTCCGAGTGCCCGCCGGGCCCGGCCGCATGCCGACGGATCCCGGCCGGGCGGGCCACGCGGGCGGTGGCCGGCGGGTGGGCGGACCCGCGGGACCGGGCGGAGCAGGTGCTGCGGTGCGCTACACGGTCATGGCGACGAGCAGCACCGCCACACCGACCGCGAGCCAGGTGACGTAGTCGCCCAGATGCCCCGAGTGCAGTCGGCGCAGCGGTACGACGACGCGCCGTCCCACCGTCTCGCAGGCCGCCGCGGCACGGCCCGCCAGCGGCGACCGCAGCGCGGGACCCCAGACGGCGGCCGCGGCGAGGAGCGCCGCCAGGGCGGTCGAGGCGAGCGCGAGCAGCACGCCCTCGGCACTCCAGCCGACGTCGGGTACCGGCGAGGACGGTGCGACGGGGTGTCCGTAGACCGCGGCGGTGTAGGCGGTGCGGTCGGTGAACTGCCGAGCGGCCTGGGCGAGCGAGACACCGAGCCCGGGCAGCAGCCCGACGGCGAGCGAGGCACCGAGCAGCACGGCGGGCACGGCGAGCATCGGGACGGGGACACGGCGCTGGGGATCACGGATCTCCGGCTCTTCACCGTCACCGGTGGTCTCCGGACCGGCGTACCGCTCCCGCGGCCGGGGACCGGCACCGGCGAAGATCCGGGCACCGGCGCGCAGCACGGCCGCGCCCGTGACGGCCGACACCCCTACGAACACCACGGGCAGCCAGGGAAACCGCTCCTCGCCCGCGCTCTCGGTGACGGCCTTGCCGAGGGCCGTGCCGAATGGCGGCAGACCGGCGAGCGCGAAGCCGCCGAGGGCGAACAGCGCACCGGCGAAGGGCAGATCGCGGCCGCGCCGGTACAGCCCGTGCTCGTCGACGGAGCCGTGCCGGTCCAGCAGGACACCCGTGACCGCGAACAGGGCCGCCTTCACTCCGGCGTGGGCGACGACGTAGAGCGCCGTACCCGCGGTCCCGGCGGGGGTGAGCAGTGCCGTTCCGATGAGGAAGAGGCCGACGTGGCCGACGGTGGAGAAGGCGAGCAGACGCTTGAGGTGCCGTTGCTGCCAGCACATCACGGCACCCACCAGTGCGGTCAGCACCCCGGCGGCGACGAACACGGCGCGCAGGTGCGGCTGCGCGATGCTGTGGGGTCCCGAGAACACCACCCAGTAGACGCGTGCGGTGCCGTACACGGCGAGTTCCACCATGACGCCGGACAGCAGCATGCACACCGGGGTGGGCGCCACGGAGTGGGCATCGGGCAGCCAGAAGTGCAGCGGCACCACCGCTGCCTTGACCAGCAGCCCGGTGACGACCAGCACGAAGGCGACGGCCGTCAGGGTGTCGGGGCGGTGCGCCGCCAGCCGCACACCGATCTGCGCGAAACCGAGTTCACCGGTGCGGGCGTACACCAGCCCGATGCCGAGCAACGAGCAGTACGCGCCGAGGGAGTTGACGACGCCGAAGATCAGTGCGCCCTGCACCGGCCGCGGGTCTTCGATGCGATAGCCGGTGAGCGCGTAGGCCACCGCCCCCATCAACTCGAAGAAGACGAAGGCGTCGAACAGGTCGCCGGTCAGCGCGAACCCGCACATGCCCGCCTCGAACAGCAGGATGAGGGCGGGGAAGGTGCCCGCGTGCGCCACGGGCGGCTCCTCGAAGTAACGCCAGGAGTAAGCGACGACCGCGAGGACCAGCGCGCTGGTCAGCAGCGCGAGGCCGATGCCGATCCGGTCGCCGACCATCACGATGCCGACGCTCTCGCCGTGGACCGGGGACCAGCCGCCCAGCCAGGAGACGCTGTGCCCGTCGCCGGTGCGCAGCCACAGCAGGCCGAGGAGGGCGACCTCCAGCACCGCCCACGCGGTGACCAGCGCGTCGATGGCCGGGCGCGGCAGCCATCGCCCGCCGACCACCAGGACGACGGCGCCCAGCAGCGGAACGGCCACGGCGAGCGGCAGCAGATCGGAGGTGTGCACCATGCCCGGCCCGTCAGCCCTTCAGCCCGGTCAGGGCGTCGGGGTCGACCGTGCCGTGCCGCTTGCGGACCTGGATGGCGAGTGCGAGCAGCAGCGCGGTGACGGTGGCGCCCACGACGACGTCGGTGAGCGCGAGGGCCTGGACGACCGGATCCACGGTGCGGGTGCGCAGCGCAGTGTCGGTGAAGTACGGTGCGATGCCGCCGCGTCGGTAGCCCACGGTGAGCAGCAGCACGTACGTCGACGACTGTGCGACGGCGAGACAGCCGACGGCGTGGATGATGTTGCGGCTGGTGATCATTCCGTAGACGCCGGCGAGGAAGATCCAGCCGGCCGTGAGGAAGGGCAGGATCGTCATGTGCCGCCTCCCGTGCCCGAGTTCTGTGCCGGCATCGTCTCGACGGCCTGGTCGAGGAACGAGGCGAGCAGGACGACGATGCCGGAGCCGACCTCGACACCGACCGCCGCGTTGAGCAGGGGCACCAGGCCACCGGAGGAGAGCTGCCCGAACGTGCCGAGCGGCAGCACGTTCTGCAGGTAGGCCACGCCGGCGATCAGTCCGGCGAACCCCAGCGCGGCGAAGGCGCCGGCGCCGAGGGCGTCGGCCACGTCGAGCACGGCCAGCGGCCGGATCCGTTTCAGCACGCGGTAGTCCGCGGCGATGTACGCCATGTGCAGTCCGGTCGCGAGGATGACACCGCCCTGGAAGCCGCCGCCCGGTGACAGCTGGCCGTGCGCCACGATGTACACCCCGGTGAGCAGCGTGATCGGCAGCATCACCAGGCCCAGCAGCCGGGTGCTGGGCAGGACCCGTCCCGCTCTCGGCCGCCCGGTGCGTTCGTCGCGGGCGTGGCGCAGCAGTGCCAGGGTCCCGAGCACCGAGGCGAACAGGATCGACTCCTCCCCGAGGGTGTCCAGGGCGCGCTGGTCGAAGTTGACCGAGGAGACCACGTTGGCGGTGCGCTGACGCAGGGACGCCGCCACCGCGCGGTGGGCGTACGGGTGCACCGTGGTGCCGAAACGCGGCAGTGCGGTGCAGGCGGCCGTGTACACCACGGCGAAGACGGCGGCCGCGGCCCAGAAGAGCCGGATGCGTGCCTTACGGCTCATCTGCGCCTCCGCCCCTGCGGCCGTCCCGGTCGCGACGTGGACCGGTGGGGCGGCGCACCTTCCGTACCGTCAGCAGGATCAGCAGCGGGGTGATCGCCGTGCCGACGGCCAGCTGGGAGAGAGCCACGTCGGGCGCCTGCAGGAGGGTGAACAGCACGGTGAGACACAGGCCGAGGACGGCCAGCTGCACGGCCTGGCGCGCCGGGTCGCGGGTCAGGGCCGCCGCGGTGGCACTCGCCGCCACCAGCGCCAGCGCGAGGGCGATCAGAATCTCCTGAGCGGTGGCGGCGCTCACTGCGAGGAGTCCTCGCGCAGCAGACCTTCGTGCTGGGCCGTCGCCCTGCCGATCGCCATGGCCGTGACCGCTCCGCCGAACGCGACGATCACGGCGATGAGGAGCAGCTTCACCGCGGCGCGCCCCGGCCCGGTCTCGACGGCCAGGGCGAGGGCGACGAGCGGCACGCCGGCAGTGGTGGCGGGGGTGAGTGCGTGCAGACGCGCGAACGGCCGGGCAAGTGCCGTCAGGCTGAGGGCGGACAGCAACAGCACACCGGTGCCGGCGACGAGCAGGACCAGTGCGCACACATGACGGACTGTCATCTCATGCCTTCCCGCGCGCAGTCGTGTCGGGGGCCTCCATCGACCGTCCGCCCAGGAAACGGGTGAAGACCAGGGTGCCCGCGGGTCCCAGGACGGCGAGGACGAGGGCGACGTCCGTGAAGGAGCTGCGGCCGAGGCCCTGGGCCGTCAGCAGGAGGACGGCGGTGACGAGGGCGGTCGCCAGGTTGAGCCCCGCGAGCCGCTCGACCGCCGTACCCCGGCCGGCGGCCCACACGCACGGTGGCATCCCCAGGGTCAGCAGCACCGCGGTCGCGAGCAGCCACGCGTTCATCGCCGCCGCCCCTCGGTGAGCACGTCCTCCAGCCGCGTCCGGTCCGCGGTGAGGAAGTGGGCGACGGCGGTCCGCGGGGCGTTCCCCCCGTCCTGCCGCCCGGGTACGTCGACGACGTAGGCGCCGGGAGTGGACGACAGCAGGGCACCGGCCCACGCGGCGCCCGTACCGCGGGCCAGCGTCACGGTCCGCAGACTCCCTTCGGCCGGACGGCCGGCGAGGACCCGTGCCGTGACCGCGCACAGCCGCGCCAGGTCGGCGAGGACCGCGCCGGGCCACGCGAGAGCCGCCGCACCCCAGTTCCGGGTGCCGCCCAGCCGGGCCCGCGACGCCGTGTGCACGGCCCGTGCGGCGAGGGCCGTGAGCGCCGCTCCGCCCGCGGCCACGACGAGTTCGAGGACCGAGACCGAGCTGATGAACATCAGGTTGACGACGACCAGCACCGCCCACCACGCCAGCACCTCGCCCACCGCCGCTGTCGTCTGTCGCATGGCCCCTCCTCACCACCGTGCGTCCGCGCGGACCAGCAACGTGTACCGCGCACGGCGATCGCCATGCCTCGCGCACGCCGGGAAGGCCGGCCCGGCGGGCCGAGCATCACCGTGATGGAGCATCACCCTCCAGCACCACGGGCGGGGTGCCGGTGCCGAGCCATGGCTCCAGAGTGTGCAGGGTCCGGCCTCGGCGGCCCGCACCTGCTCGGAAGAGAGACTGTCGGGGTGTACGGCGGCCATGGCGGCCGCGTTCCCGGAACCGCCCAGGACAAACGACGGCATGCAGTGGACCTGGGCGGGTACTCGCGGACCTCGGGACGACGCGCCGCGGAATCCCGGAATCCCGGAATCCCGGAATCCCGGAACGCCGGTGGAACGCGGAATCGGGGGCTGCGAGGGACTGTGCCATGACTGCGAAGACCGGCATGAAGGCGCGCGGGACGTCCGGCGGGAAGACCGGAGGAGCCACGGATGCGGCGGTGGTACGGGCACTGCTCGACCGCCAGGAGCGTACGTACGCGGCGCAGGCCGGCATCCGGCTGCGCAACACGCCCGCGCCGCTCTACCAGACGCTCGTACTGGCGACCCTCCTCAGCGCTCCCATCAAGGCCGATACGGCGGTGGCGGCCGCCCGTGCGCTGTTCGACGCCGGGCTGCGCGACCCGCGGTCGATGGCGAAGGCGTCCTGGCAGCAACGCGTGGACGCCCTCGGCAGGGGCGGCTACCGGCGCTACGACGAGCGCACCTCCACCCTGCTCGGCAAGGCGGCCGAGACGCTGATCGACCGCTGGGGCGCTGATCTGCGCCGGCTGCGCGAGGAGCCCGACCCGAAGCAGGCCCTGCTGGACATACCGGGGATCGGGCCCACCGGGGCCGACATATTCCTGCGTGACGTGCAGGGCGTCTGGCCGGAGTTCGCGCCGTACGTCGACCGCAAGGCCCTGGACGGGGCCCGGCGGCTCGGACTGCCGGTCTCGCCCGAGGAACTGGGCGGCCTCGTCCGGGTCCGTGACCTGACCCGCCTGGTGGACGGCCTGGTGCACGCCGCGCTCGACAAGCCGCTCGCCGACGAGGTGGCCGCCGCAGCCAGGACGGCGTGACACGCCGTGTTCCACCGGTTCCCGGCAACAGTGGCACGGCGCCTTCGGGAAGCGCAGGATGGATGAGCCGGAGCAGTACCCGAGGGGCGTACGGCGCGTCGGATTCCGGAGGGGTCGATGACCACGGACGGCGGCTCGGCCAGGGCCGACGACGAGCGCATCCACCAGCTCGAGGAAGAAGTCGACCAGCTGAGGCAGGCCGTCAGCTCACACGCGGTCGTGGATCAGGCGATCGGGATGATGGTCGCGCTGGGCCGTGTCGCACCGGATCAGGGGTGGGCCGTGCTGAGGGACGTGTCCCAGCACACGAACATCAAACTGCGCCATGTCGCGGAACTGATCGTCATCTGGGGACGGCAGGGCGAGATTCCCCGGGAAATCCGCGCCGAACTGGAGGACGCCCTTGATCGTCATGGCCCCGCCCAGATCCCGGGTGCCCCGTCGACGGACTGACGGGGCGGGTCCTGCCGGGCACTGCGCCTTTGCTCCGCCTCGTCCTTGACCAGCAAGGACAGCAGCGCCGCGACGGTCAGGTCGGCCTCGGCGGGATGGCGCAGGACCTTGCTCGGGTCGATCTTGTACGCATTGCCGCGCCCCTCACGGATGTGGGAGAGGTAGCCGTCCCGTTCCAGATCCGAAATGATCTTCTGTACGGCGCGCTCGGTGAGGCGGCACCGTGCCGCGATGTCTCGGATGCGCGCGGTGCGGTCGTCGGCGATGGTGGCCAGGACCCGGGCGTGGTTGGTGAGGAAGGTCCATCCCGTGTGCGGCTCCGGCACTCCATCCATGGTCACGTTCCTATGGCTCGGTGTTCGGGCAAAAACATGAACTGGTATTCCGGTATGGCTAGACGCACGAAGAACGTGCGCGTGACCTTGACGAGCCGAGTACCCGACGAGAGGCAGTCATGCAGGAGCCTTTGATACAGGCCCGTCCTGACGCCGGCCGAGTCCGCATGCGCGTGGCAGGCGACCTCGGTCTCGACAACAGTCACCTTCTCGAGCACTCCCTGAGAAGCGCCCTGGGCGCCTCGGCCGGCGGTGTCGACCTCGATCTGAGCCGGGGCAGGTTCCGCGACTGGTCGGCTCTCGACATCCTGCTGACCGTGCGGCGGGAGGCACTCGCCGAGGCCAAGACGCTCACCATCGCGGCCACGAGCCCCAGCTGCAAGCGGCTGCTGGTCCGCACCGACACCTACCCGCTCTTCACGCCCCCCGGGGACAGTGCCGCAGGCGCCCCGGGCGAGAGGCCCCAGGCGGCCGGCGACGAGGTCCGCGACGGCCTGGGAGCGGAGGTCGTGCGGCTCCGGCGGGCCATGCGGACCCGGCCGGACATCGATCTGGCCCGGGGCATCCTCATGGCCTCCTTCGGTCTCAGCTCCCGTGACACGTGGACGGTGCTGGTCACGGCGTCGCAGCGGACCAACACCAAGCTGTACCGGCTGGCCAGGGACGTGGTGACCACGGTGACGGGGGACCCGCTGCCCGAATCCGTGCGCTGGCAGCTGTCGGCCGCCGTCGCCGAGGTCCACGCCCGCGGCGAACGTCACGACGCGGCGAGCGACGGCCGATCGGCCGGGCGTCGAGGCCCTCGCGTGCGTTGAACTCCGCGCGGTGCCTCACGGACGGGGCGCGGACCCGAATCTGTGCGAGCGCCCTGGCAAGCCGCAGCAGTACGACGCGCAGGGCCGCTCCTCAGCGGCCGGGGCCATGCTCCGCGGCGACATGCGCACTCGGGGTGGCGGCGTCCCCCAAGAGGCCGCTCCACCACGTCTGGATCCGCGAGCACGGCGTGGACCTGCCCGAGGTGGCAAATGGGCGTGGGAGGGCTGAGCCGGCCGGTGTGAGACCCGGTGAACCGCACCCCCGGCCACGCGGGGCTCACAGCTGCTCCGAGCGGTCGGGGACGTAGGTCCGCAGATCACGTGGCGGCCGCTCGTAGCCGGTGGAGGCCGGCCGCTCGGGCAGCTTCAGCGCGGGCTCGGGTACGTCGTGGTAGGGAACGGAGTCCAGCAGGTGGGCGATCATGTTCAGCCGGGCCCGCCGCTTGTCGTCGCTCTCCACGATGTACCAGGGCGCCTCGGAGATGTCGGTGTGCACCATCATCTCGTCCTTCGCCCGGGAGTACGCCTCCCAGCGGGTGATCGACTCCAGGTCCATCGGCGACAGCTTCCAGCGCCGCAGGGGATCCTCCAGACGGCGCCGGAACCGCTCCAGCTGTTCCGCGTCGCTCACCGAGAACCAGTACTTGCGCAGCAGGATCCCGTCCTCGACCAGCATCCGCTCGAAGATCGGGCACTGGCGCAGGAACCGCTCGTGTTCTTCCGGGGTGCAGTAGTCCATGACGTGCTCGATCCCGGCCCGGTTGTACCAGGACCGGTCGAAGAGCACGATCTCCCCGGCGGCCGGCAGGTGCGCGACGTACCGCTGGAAGTACCACTGGGTGCGCTCGCGCTCCGTCGGCGTGGGCAGCGCCGCGATCCGGGCCACACGAGGGTTGAGATGTTCCGTGAGCCGCCGGATGGCGCCGCCCTTGCCGGCCGCGTCCCGCCCCTCGAAGATGATCACCAGCCGGGCGCCCTCGGTGCGCACCCACGCCTGGAGTTTCGCCAACTCGGTCTGCAGACGCAGCAGTTCGGCCTCGTACGGCTTGCGCGACAGTGACTCCGCCTTCTTGTCCGTCATGTCCCCATTCTCGCCGCGGCCCGGCGTCCCGGCTGCCCGGAGCCTGACCCCCAGCACGTGAGGTGTGTGCTCGAGCGGGCGGGAAGAGGCGGTGACGCGGCGCCCGCGACCGTGGTGACACAGCCGCGCCCCGCCGCGGGAGCGTCATGTGCCGGACGGGGCCAGCTGTGCGGCGGTGTGCTCCAGCAGCATCTCCAGGGCCGCCGGATAGGCACTGTGCGGCATGTGCCGGGCGAGGAGCCGGGCCGTGGTGGCGATGTTCGGATGCGACTCGGCGGGCAGGCGCGCATAGGTGGTGTGCCACATCTCCTCGTCGCCCGCGCGAGCCTCGTCCGCCAGCGCGAGGGACCCCGCGTCGAGCGCGGCGAAGGCGAGGCTCTGGTCGATGAACGTGTGGTAGACGCGGACCGCCACCGGGTCGGGCAGCCCGGCGCCGCGCAGGATCCCGAGAATGGTCTCGTCCACCGCGATCTCGCGCGGCCTGCCGGTGACCCGGCTGGCGGTGAGCAGGGCCGCCTGCGGGTGGGCGAGGTAGGCGTCGTAGATGGCCCGGCCCAGAGCGCGCAGGTCCGCGCGCCAGTGCCCGGTCGCCGTCCAGCTGTCGAGGGCCCGTCCCATCAGCTCGTCCCCGATGGCCCGGGCCAGATCGTCCATCCCGGCGAAGTAGCGGTAGAGGGTGCTCGGATCGGCGCCCAGCGCCGCGCCGAGACGGCGTGCCGTCAGCCCCGTGCTGCCGTGCTCCCGCAGCACGCGCAGGGCGGTGTCCACGATGATCTCCTCGGACAGCACGGTGCCGGTGCGCGTGGGCCGCCGTCGCCGGCGCGCCGCCTCCCGCACCACTTGCTTCGCCATGTCGGTCGTCTCCTCGGTCGCCGGCCGTCGGCCGTTCTCCCCGGTCCGGACCCGGCGGCTCTTATGCCAACAGCATTGACCTTATATCCCGGAATCCCGTTGCATCGAGCCCGTCCGGAAGGCGCCCGCCTCCTGGAGGACCGGAAGAAAGGTGTGTGTCATGCGCGTACTTCTCGTGGGCGCGGGTGGCGTCGGGACGGCCGTCACCCGGATCGCCGCCCGCCGCGGCTTCCTCGCCCACATGGTCGTGGCCGACTACGACCTCGCCCGTGCCGAGGCCGCGGTCACGGCGCTCGGGGAGCGCGGCGACCGGTTCAGCGCACATCGGCTGGACGCCTCGGACGAGGACGCGGTCCGCCGGATGCTGGCCGACGAGCGTTGCGACGTGCTCCTCAACGCCACCGACCCCAGATTCGTGATGCCGCTCTTCCGGGCGGCCCTGGAGGCCGGTACGCACTACCTGGACATGGCGATGTCACTGTCCGTGCCGCACGGCTCCCGCCCGTACGAGGAATGCGGTGTGAAGCTCGGGGACGACCAGTTCGCGCTGGCCCACCGCTGGGCGCAGGCCGGGCGGCTGGCCCTGGTCGGCATGGGCGTCGAGCCGGGCCTGTCGGACGTCTTCGCCCGCTACGCGGCCGACGAACTCTTCGACGACATCGAGGAGATCGGCGTCCGGGACGGCGCCGACCTGACCGTCGAGGGCTACGGCTTCGCACCCTCCTTCAGCATCTGGACGACCATCGAGGAGTGCCTCAATCCGCCGGTGGTCTACGAGAAGGACCGCGGCTGGTTCACCACCGCTCCGTTCAGCGAGCCCGAGGTGTTCGACTTTCCCGAGGGCATCGGTCCGGTGGAGTGCGTCAACGTGGAACACGAAGAGGTGCTGCTGATCCCCCGCTGGGTGGACGCCCGCCGTGTCACGTTCAAGTACGGCCTCGGCGGCGACTTCATCGCCAAGCTGAAGACCCTCCACGAACTGGGCCTGGACTCGACGGCCGAGGTGGCCGTACGCGGGGACGGCGGACCTGTGAGGGTCTCCCCGCGCGACGTCGTCGCCGCGTGCCTGCCGGACCCGGCCGGGCTGGGAGACCGGATGACGGGCAAGACCTGCGCTGGCACATGGGTCAAGGGCACCAAGGACGGGGCGCCGCGCGAGGTGTACCTGTACCACGTGGTCGACAACGAGTGGTCGATGCGCGAGTACGGCTCGCAGGCGGTCGTCTGGCAGACGGCGGTCAATCCGGTCGTCGCCCTGGAACTGCTGGCCGGCGGCGCCTGGTCCGGCACGGGCGTTCTCGGCCCCGAAGCCCTGCCCCCGCGCCCCTTCCTGGACCTGCTGACCGACTACGGCTCACCCTGGGGCCTGCGCGACGAGAACTGACGGCGCGCCCCCGCACACCTGGTCCCTGTCGTCACCGGAGCCCCAACTGCCTGTTCTTCACGTATTGTTCGCATGAACGTCCCGGCGTTGGGAACGCCGGCCTGACAACGGTGAAGGGCCGGGTCCCCCGAGGGAGGACACCGGCCCTTCGGGCACAGGCGCAGGTGTTGCCGCGGACTCAGCTGAGGCCGAGGCGCGACAGCGCCGTGGTCCAGTCGGTGATGATCGCGTTCTGCGCGTCCGCGAGGCTGACGGTGCCCGCGCAGACGGCCTTCTTGAGCTTGTTCTCGACCGTGTCCTTGTTGGCCGCGGTCTTGGCACCGTACTGCGGCTCGGGCCAGAGGTTGAGTTCGCTCTTGGGGGCGCCGCCGAGTTCGAGGGGGACGAAGTGGTCCTCTTCGTAGTCGGAGGTGTTGGTGTCCGTGTAGCCGTACTCCACTATTTGCTTCTTCTTCAGCGCGGTGGTGTACGAACTGGGGGGACGCACGGTCGCGGTCCAGCCGGAGACGCAGATCGTGGAGTCGATGGTGGCCTGCGTGACGTCCGGGTTGAGGTCGCCGGGCTGACAGCTGGGGTCGGGCAGGGGGAGGTAGGCCTCGCTGCACGACTGCGCGTGCGCGGTGCCGGCGGTCACGGTGAGCCCGGCGGCGGCTAGGGCGAGTGTGGACAGGGTTGTCACCAGGGGGCGCGCTATGCGGGACATGTGGGGATCTCCCGGTGTGGTGCCCGGCAAATTTCCGGGCGGGCATGAACATGACACCACTGGCTCATCTATGCGGGTAGAACCCTTTACTGCCCCGGGAGATCCTTTGGTTGAACGTTTATTCACACGGGGGCGCACACAGGCCAAGTCGTGGCCTGAACTTGGTTGTTGACAAGTGCCGCTTGACGCTGCTCGTGCCGCCGAACCATTCAGGCCGACCGGCTCCGTGCGGATGGCCTGTGCCGCCGGCCCGTCAGCGGACGCCGGGGCGCCCCGGCCGCGGGGACGTCCCGGCCGCCCGCGTGCGTGCCGTCCGTCAAACCACGGTGTTCAGGAGCAGGATGACGCCCAGTGAGGTCAGGGACAGCACCGTGTGGGCGACGGTCCAGGTGCGCAGCGTTCCGCCCACCGACAGCCCGAAGTACTCCTTGAACATCCAGAACGAGGCGTCGTTCACATGCCCGGGGAAGGCCGCACCGGAGCCGAGCGCCAGGGCGGCCAGGGCCGCGTGCGGGGAGTCGAGACCCAGTGCCATCGGGCCGACGATGCCGGCCGCCGCCACGGTGGCCACCGGATCCGGGTTGATCCCCAGAACGCGGGACACCGCCACCCGCGGGGTCCTGGTGTCGGTGTCCGCGTCCAGCCCTCGGGGATCAGAGACGGAAGATCCGGCGGGCGTTCCCGGACAGGAACAACTCGGTGGCTTCTTCGTCCAGGTCGAGGTCGGCGAGGTGTTCCAGTGCCTGGACGGGGGAGATCATGGGGTAGTTCGTGCCGAACAGCACCTTCCTGCGGCCCCGGCCGCGCACATAGTCGACCAGCTCTCGTGGGTAGCGGCGGGTGGTGTAGGCGCTGGTGTCGATGTAGACGTTGGCGTGTTTGTCGGCCACGGCGATCATCTCCGTGGTCCACGGGTAGCCGATGTGCCCGCAGACGATGGTCAGTTCGGGGAAGTCGAGCGCGACCTGGTCGATGTAGGGGATGGGGCGGCCGGTTTCGGAGGGGCGCAGCGGTCCGGTGTGGCCTACCTGGGTGCAGAAGGGGATGCCGAGGTCGACGCAGGCGGCGTACAGCGGGTAGTACAGCCGGTCGGTGGGCGGCAACTGCCACAGCCAGGGCACGATCCGCAGGGCCACGAAGCCGAGTTCCTCGACGGCGCGGCGCAGTTCGCGCACGGCTCGCACCGGCCGGGTGAGGTCCGCGCCAGCGACCCCGCGCAGCCGTCCGTCGGAATGGGCGACGAACTCGGCCACCTCGTCGTTGCTGATCAGTACGCCCTGGGGGCCGTACCATGCCGCCGACAGGCCGATCTCCACATCGGCCGCGGCCATGGCGGCCACGGTGGCCTTGACCGGCAGCGGCTCCTCCAGCAGTCCCTGCCCCGTCCACCGGCGCAACGACTCGAACATCTCGTGGTTGGAGTGACGGAGCGTGGGGTGCTGCATCCACACATCGATGACCGACACGGCCTCCTCGCCTCTCTCCGCAAGCGGCTAAGCGAACGCTTACCCGTAAGCGTAGGCGCTGGGTGCGACCGACGGCTACCCGCTCCGGCTCCGGAGGCGTCCGGAACCGAGGAGGAGATGATCGAGGAACTCGACGGCGTACGGCTTCCTGTCCGTTCCGCGGCGGGGACGGCCGGGCAGTCGCTCCTCAGCGGTGCCCGGCCGTCCCGTTCGCCGGTGGTGCGGCCAGGGCTCAGTGCCCGGCCCCTGCCTCGGGCCGCGCGTGACGCGGCAGGAGGAACGCGAGCAGGAAGGTCAGCGCGAGCATGCCGTCGACGATCCACAGCACCGTCTTCATGACGGAACCGAAACCGCTCCGGAAGGCCGACGACGCGGTGCCCCGCAGCGCGGCGGGTATGCGGGCGCCGGCCTGAGGCGAGGTCACGACGGACCGGGTGTCCTTGTCCAGGCGCACGCACGACGCCGGGGTCGCGGCGGGATCCTTGGCGACGGCGCGGTCCGAGGCGCACCTGCGCAGGTCCGCCACCACACGGTCCCGGGCGGCGGGCGCGACGTGCGCGGCGGCCAACTGCCCCCGCAGGCCGTCCGCGTGGTGGTCCACGGCGGTGGCGATCCCGCCGCCCAGCAGACCGAAGAACACGGTGCCGAGGAGGGCCACACCGAAAGAGCCGCCGAGCTGCTGCATCGCGGTCATCGTGCCGGACGCCGATCCGGTCTCGTGCTGCTCGACGCTGGCGAGCACGATATCGAAGAACGGTGCCATGAGCAGGCCCATTCCGATGCCGGTGACGAGCAGAGCCGGCACCAGCTGCCAGGGGCCGACGGCGCTTCCGGCCATGTCGAGGGTCAGCCACACGCCGAACACGCCGACCGCCATGACCAGCGCGCCCGCCTGCAGCACGGCCCGTCCGAACCGGGCGACGCCCTGGGCGACGCCGAAGCCGACGATCATGCCGCCCGACCAGGGCACCATCACCAGGCCCGCCTTGAGGGGCGAATAGCCGAGGCCGATCTGGGTGTAGAGGTTGAAGACCAGCATGAAGCCCTGCATGGTCGAGAAGAAGACCAGCCCGAGGGTCATGCCGCCGCTGAATCCACGCTTGCGGAACAGGCTGGGCACGACCAGCGGGTCCCGGCCCGCCCTGCTGCGGCGCGACTCGTACACGGCAAAGGCGGCGAAGACGAGTGCCGAGGCGCCCATCATCAGGAACGTCCACATGGGCCAGTCGTACTCACGGCCCTGGACCAGCGGGAAGATGATGAGCAGCGCGCCCAGCGAGACCAGGAGCATGCCGGGGATGTCCAGGCGCGGCCTGCTGCCGGACCTGCCCCTCGGCAGATAGCGCAGGGCACCGAGGAAGGCCGCGGCACCGAGCGGCAGGTTGATCAGGAAGATCATCCGCCAGCCGGTGCCGAAGTAGTCGGCGTCCACGAGCCAGCCCGCCAGGATCGGCCCGCACACCGCGGACAGTCCCATGACCGGGCCGAACATGCCGAAGGCCTTCTGTGACTCCTGCGGCGGGAACATCTCCTTGATCATGCCGAGGCCCTGCGGCAGCATCACCGCCCCGAACAGGCCCTGGACGACTCGCGCGCCGATCAGCATCCCGGGGGACACGGACACCGCGCACAGCAGCGAACCCAGGGTGAAGCCGGCGGCGCCTATGAGGAACATCCGGCGGCGGCCGTGGATGTCCCCGAGCCGCCCTCCGGTGACGAGTCCGACGGCCATCGAGAGGGTGTACGCGGCGGCGAGCCACTGCAGAGTGGAGGCACCGCCGCCGAGATCGGCCCGCATGGAGGGGCCGGCGATGTTCGTGACCACGGCGTCGAGGAGATCCATCACCTCGGCCGCGAGTATCACGAAGAGCGCAGCCCAGCGCCATCGGTAGGGCGCCGGCGAGTCGGTGGGCGCCTCGGCGGACGCGACACCGGTGGTGGACATCGGAACTCCTTGGAGAAGACGGCGCCGCGGTGACGACCGGGCGCGGTCGGGCGGGTGGTGGACCGGGCGCGAGGTGAACACTGTTCACTGTAGCTGAACGGTGCTCATGGAGAGAACGCCGTTCATTAAGATATAGCGCAATCTCGCGACCTGGACAAGATATATCGCGTGTTGCGAGTGGCCGTGGGGTGGCTCGGGCGAAGGAGAACACTGTTCTCCCGGTGCCTAGACTGTCCTCATGAGTGACGCGGCCGCCGGCACCCCCGCATCCCCTCCGCCGTCCCCCTGGGAGCGCGAGCGCCCCGCCCGCGTACACGTCACGCCCGCGCGCGCGCCGCTTTCGCGTGAGCGGGTCGTCGAGGCCGCCTTCGACGTGCTGGACCGCCAGGGGCTCGACGGGTTGTCGATGCGTCAGGTGGCCTCTGAGCTGGGCGTCGCGGTCTCCGCCCTCTATGCCCACGTCCGCTCCAAGGACGACCTCCTGGAGCTGATGTACACCCGGCTCTTCGACGGGTTCCAGATGCCGGAACCCGACCCGGAGCGGTGGCAGGAGCAGGTCCGGGACTACGCCCGCACCGGACGGCAGCGCCTGATGTCCCACCGGGACATGGCCCGGATCTCCATGGCTCACGTCCCCTTCACCGCCGAACTGCTGCCGCACGTCGAGGGGTTGCTCGCCATCTTCCGCACCGCCGGACTGCCCGACCGTATCGCCGCGGAGGCCGGAGACCTCATCTCCACCTACATCGACGGTTTCGTCCTGGAGGAGGGCATGTGGCAGGACCGGGCCGCCGTCCGGCACGGCGGTGACGGCGGATCGCCGGCCAGTCCGGACTGGCGCGAGATGGCCGACGAGATGCAGAACTACTTCGCGTCCCTGCCCGCGGCGGACTTTCCCCATCTGCGCGCCCTGTCCGGGCTGATCGTGACGGGCTCCAACGACGAGCGTTTCGACGTGGGCCTGGAGATCATTCTGCGCGGCCTGGCGAGCTACCTGCCGGGCTCGGCGACCCCCTGACCCTGGACGTCTGCCCGGACTCCGAGCGCATCCTGACTGCGGCTGCCGTCCCGTCACGCCCGAAGCATTGACAGGAATCCTGTCCGTAACCAGACTGCGGACCAACAGGAAACCTGTTTGTTGAGACTTTGATGATGGTGGGGAGTGGGGCCATGACGACCACCTTCGACACCGACCCCGGGCAACTTTTCATCGGCGGCCGGTGGCGCGAGGCCGCGGACGGCGCCCGGATGGATGTCGTCGACCCGTCCACCGGCCAGGTGATCACGACCGTCGCGGAGGCAGGCGCCGGGGACGTGGACGCCGCCGTACGCGCGGCCAGGGACGCTTTCGACTCCGGGCCGTGGCCCCGGATGAGCGGCCGGGAACGCGGTCGCGTGCTGCATCGTGTCGCGGAGCTGATCCGTGCGGGCGCCGAGGAGATCGCGGCCCTGGAGAGCCTCGACGTCGGCAAGCCGATATCCCTGTGCAGCGCGGTCGACGTGACGAACGCGGCCAACGACTACGAGTACTACGCCTGTCTCGCCCAGAGCCAGGACGGCGCCACCCGCGACACCCCCCTGAGCGCCTTCGCCTACACGCGCCGCGAGCCGCTCGGCGTCGTAGCCGCCATCACGCCCTTCAACTTCCCGCTGATCCTCGCCGGTTCGAAACTCGCCCCGGCCCTCGCGGCCGGCAACACCATCGTGCACAAGCCCGCCGAGGAGACCCCGCTCAGCGCCCTGCACATGGCTCGCCTGCTGACGGAGGCAGGCGTCCCCGACGGAGTCGTCAACGTCGTCACCGGCACGGGGCCGGTGGCGGGCGAGGCCCTGCTGCGCAACCCGGGCGTCGACAAGGTCGCCTTCACCGGCTCCACCACGGTCGGCCGGCACGTGGCGAGTGTGGCGGGTGAAGGACTCAAGACCGTCATGATGGAACTGGGCGGCAACGCGGCGCACATCGTCTTCGAGGACGCCGCCCTGGACAAGGCGGTCGCCGCGATCATCAAGGGTTTCGTCTTCAACACCGGCCAGTTCTGCATGGCCGGCCCTCGGCTGCTGGTCGCCCGCCCGGTGCACGACACCCTGGTGGGTCTTCTCGCCGAGGCGGTCGCGCAGGTGCCCGTCGGAGATCCGCGCGATCCGGGGACCGTCGTCGGGCCGATGGCGGGGCGGGGGCACCTGGAGAAGGTCGAGGAGTACGTCGACCTGGCCCGCAAGGAGGGCGCCAGGGTGGTCGTCGGCGGCGGGCGGCTCGACCTGGGCGGCGGCTACTACTACAGGCCCACGGTGATCACCGGCCTCGCCGACGACTCCCGAGTGGTTCAGGAGGAGATCTTCGGCCCCGTCCTCACGGTCCAGCCCTTCGACTCCGAGGACGAGGCGGTGGCACTCGCCAACTCCACGCCGTACGGCCTCGCCTCGGGCATCCAGACCACCCATCTCGCCCGCGCCCACCGTGTCGCCGAGCGGCTGCAGGCCGGCATCGTCTGGATCAACGACTGGGCCATGCTCGACCCCGCGGTGCCCTTCGGCGGCGTCAAGGAATCCGGCTTCGGCCGCGAGTACGGCCCCGAGGCCCTCGCCGCCTACAGCAAGGTCAAGTCCGTCGTCGTCTCGCTCGACTGAGCGCCCGCGCAAAGGAGTTCACCGCATGACCACCCTCACGCGCGCCGCCGTGGTCGAATCCGGGGGAGCACCCTTCACGCTCTGCGATGTCGAACTCGACACCCCGCGGCCGGACGAGGCCCTCGTCCGCATGGCCGCGACCGGCCTGTGCCACACCGATCTCGGCGTGGCGAGCGGCGGTCTGCCGTTCCCGCTGCCCGCCGTCCTCGGCCACGAGGGAGCCGGTGTCGTCGAGGCCGTCGGCCGGGACGTGACAGGAATCCAGCCCGGCGACCATGTCGTGCTGTCCTTCACCTCCTGCGCGGACTGCCGCAACTGCCGCGAGGGACACCCCGCGTACTGCGCCACCTGGCTGCCGCTCAACCTGACCGGCGGCCGGCGTGCCGATGGCACCAGCACCATCAGCCGCGACGGCGCCGCGCTCGGCGGGCACTTCTTCGGCCAGTCCTCCTTCGCCGAACGCGCGCTGGTGGACCGGCGCAGCCTGGTGAAGGTCGACCCCGAGGTGCCGCTGACGTCCATCGCCCCGCTCGGCTGCGGGGTGCAGACCGGGGTCGGTGCCGTATGGAACGTCCTCAATCTCCGGGCGGGCAGCACGCTGGTCGTCCTCGGTGCCGGTGCGGTGGGCCTGTCAGCGGTGATGGCCGCCGCCCTCACCCCCGCCGCCCGGATCATCGCCGTCGACCGGTTCGCCGAACGGCTCGCCCTGGCAGAGGAGTTGGGTGCCACACACACCGTCAACGCGGCCGAGGCCGACCTCGGTGACACGCTCGCGCTGCTGACCGGCGGGCACGGCGCGGACGGTGTCGTCGAGACCACGGGCAACGTAGCCGTCCTGCGCCGGGGCGCCGACGCGCTCGCCGCCCGCGGCACCCTGGTCGTCGTCGGCGCCCCGCCCTTCGGCACCGAAGTCGCCCTGGACGTCAACGGGTTGCTGCCCGGCAGACGCATCGTGGGTCTCACCCTCGGGGACGGCGAGACCCAGACCTTCATCCCCGCCCTCGTCCAGCTCGTCGCGCAGGGGCGGCTGCCGCTGCACCGCCTGGTGAGCACCTATCCGTTCACGGACGTCAACCAGGCGGCACGGGACATGAGCGCGGGCAAGACGATCAAGCCGGTGCTCACCTTCTGAACACGCGGGTCGACGCCTCCGGTGCAGGGGGCAACTCCCATCGACTGCCTGGCCGTCGAGGACTCGGCATGGTTTGCCGCAGGCCGCCGGCCCCACCCACGGGGCAGGCATCCGGGGCAGGTTCGCCGGCTTCCGGCTGAGGGCCCAGGGGGCTGCGGGTTGTGCGCGGGACGGCTGTGGCAGGATGCCGCGATGACCTCCAGCGCACGCATACCAGCAGTCGTTCCGACGGGCCGGATGGCCGGGATGGACCAGCCGGTGCTCGGTCTTCCCAGCGGCCTGGAGCTGCGTCCCTGGCGCCTGTCCGACGCCGACGCCTTGGTGGCCGCGGGCCAGGACCCGGCGGTGCGTCACTGGAACCGCCTGTTCGTGGAGACACCGGAAGAGGCCTGCCGGCGGATCGAGAGGATGCGTGAGCGTTGGCGGGCCGAGGCGAGCGCGCTGTGGGCCATCGCTCGACCCGCTGGCAGGGCCGTGGGACTGATCGGATGGGGCGACATCGACCTCCGCGGCGGGAGCGCCGAGATCCTCTACTGGACCCTGCCCTCGGTTCGCGGCGCCGGGGTGGCGACCGAGGCCACGAGGCGGGTCAGTGAGTGGGCCCTGAACGACCTCGGCCTGCACCGCCTGCGGCTGTGCCACTCGGTGGCCAACCCGGCGTCCTGCCGTGTGGCGGACAAGGCCGGATTCTCCTTCGAAGGCACCCTGCGCAGCGCCCTGTTGCACGCGGACGGATGGCACGACGAGCACCTGCACGCTCTGGTCCAGGGCGACATCTGACAACCCACCACATAGGGGCACTGCGGTGCCGGACAGGGGGCGAACCTACGCGATGGATCGACCGACGAGTCATCGGGCAAGGCCGGCGTTGCCGCGTCGGCCGGGCAGGCGCACCCGCGCCGGAACCCGCTTCGAACACGGCCGGCTCGGCGGACACCCGTCGGCGGTGACGGCATGAGCGCCCTCGCCGCCCGGGCCTTCAGCACCACACGGCTGGACCTGCTGCCGCTGCGCGTCGAACACGCCGACGAGATGGCCGGGGTGTTGTCCGATCCGGCCCTGCACACCTTCATCGGCGGTACCCCGGACACCGCACCAGCCCTGCGCTCGCGCTACCAGCGCTTGACCGCGGGCTCTGCGGACCCGGCCGTCTCCTGGCTGAACTGGGTGATCCGGCTCCGTGACGACGCCTGCCTGACCGGCACCGTCCAGGCGACGGTCAGCGCCTCCGGCCACGACCTCAGCGCCGAGATCGCCTGGGTGGTGGGGACCCCGTGGCAGGGAAGAGGCATCGCCACCGAAGCAGCCCGCGGCCTCGTCGACTGGCTGGGCCGGCAGCCGGTGCGCACCGTCATCGCTCACATCCACCCGGGGCACCGGGCATCCGCCGCTATCGCCGCAGCCGCCGGGCTCACACCGACCGACGAACGCCACGATGGCGAGATCCGCTGGCGCCGAACCGTGTGCGCTGTTCCGTGAGAGACCTTCGGCGCACGGCGCACTTCACCCGGCCGGCGCCGAGGCACTTCGAGCATGCTGTCGCGGGATCGCCACCGGGCCGTTGACCAGCGACGACAGGTGGTGAACGATGACGGCCGTGACCGTTGTGCGTATGCCCAAGCCCCGCTTCGCCGTCCTCGGTGCCGGTAGCATCGGCTGCCATCTCGGCGGCCATCTCCTCGCCGCCGGGCATGACGTGGCGTTGATCGGCCGGCCCGCCACGATGGAGGTGCTGCGCGAGCGGGGACTCACCCTCAGCACCTCCGTCCGGCCGCCCGTACAGCTCCCGCCGGACCGGCTGACGCTGGCCACCGGACCCGAAGCCGCGGCTGGCGCCGACTACGTGCTGGTCACCGTGAAGACCGCCGGAACCGAGGCCGCCGCCAAAGACCTCGCCGCTCATATCGCCCCCGGCGCGGTCGTGGTCAGCTTCCAGAACGGGCTGCACAACCCCGCCACCCTGCGCGCCGCGCTCCCCGGCCACACCGTGCTGGCCGGGATGGTGCCCTACAACGTGGTGCAGTCCGAGCCCGGCACCGTGCACCAGGGCATGCCGGGCAGGCTCATGACCGAGCCCGACGACACGCTGCTCACCGCCTTCCGCGGGGCGGGCCTGGCCATCGAGGCCCGTACCGACATGTCCGAAGTGCAGCACGCCAAACTGCTGATGAACCTCAACAACGCGATCAACGCCCTGTCCGGGCTGCCGCTGCGCGACCAGCTCGGCCGGCGGGCGTTCCGTCGCTGCCTGGCCCTGTGCCAGCGCGAGGCCCTCGCCGTCTACCGTTCCGCCGGGATCGCCCCCGCCCGCCTCGGCCCCACCGCGCCCGGCGTAACCCCGTACGTACTGGGGCTGCCCGACGCCCTCTTCCGCCGGGTGGCGGCGGCCTCCCTGCGGATCGACGCACAGGCGCGTTCCTCGATGTGGGAGGACCTGCAGCGCGGCCGGCCCACGGAGATCGACTCGCTGCAGGGCGAGATAGTCGCCCTCGCCACCGCCCACGGACGAAGCGCGCCCGCCAACGCGCGTCTGGTCACCTTGGTGCACGAGGTGGAGTCCGCGCCGCGCACATGGACGGGACCGGAGCTGTACGCGGAGCTGCGCGCGGCGCTGTGAACCGCATGGAGGGAGTTCGCGAGGGCGTCGTGGTCACGTACGAGCGCGTGCTGCCCGGCATACCGTCCACACCGCCGGGCCGTCACGGCCGCCAACTGGGACACGTACGGTCCGCACGCCCAGGAACACACCACGGAACTCACCGGGTTCTTCGCGCAGAAGCCGGGCCACGCGCCCGCCGCCCTCGCGGACCAGCGAACCGCGAAGGCCGAGGTGTTCTCCCTCGGCGCCAGCCTGTTCGCGGCGATCGAGGGCCGCTCGCCCTACGGCGAATTCGAGCATGTCATGGGCTACTTGGCCCGGGCCCTCGAAGGGCACGTGGACGCCCCGCGACGGGCGGGCCCGCTCACCGAACCACTCACCGCGCTCCTCGAGGTGGAGCCCGGGAAGCGCCCGGACGCGGCCCGGGCACGCGCCTTGCTCACGCAGGCCGCGCCGCCGCCCGCGCACATCGAGGAGTACGTCCAGGAGCACCTGAGCCAGGACGGGCCGGGGGACACGCAGACCACCCTGCGGCCCGGCCGGACGCTGGCCCTGCCGTCCCTCACCCTGTGGCTGCCGCGGAAGGCACGTGGCCGTCGCCGGGTGCTGACGGAAGCGGCGGCGGCCCTGGCCGTGGCGGGCTCGCGGTCGGCCTCGCCCTCTTCGGCCCCTGGGGCTCCGACCACGCCATCGGCCTGGCCATCCACTCCACGGGCGCCCACGTATCCGGCAACAGGACCGACCCGCACGTCCGTTACGAGGTCGGCATCGACGCCTCCTCCCGCCCCGGTTACCGCGGGCCGGAGCCGGGCGGCGCACCCTGACCGGTCCCGGCCGCTCGCGTCAGCCGATCAGCTTGTGCAGCGCCACGGTGCCGGCTCCGGCGGTCGCCAGGCCCGTGGCGACCGCCTTGGGCACGGATCCCTCCGAGAGGAACATGAGCCCGCCCATGACGAGGCCGCAGAACGCCGCCGCCAGCAGGACCACCGCGGTGTGCAGGGACACGAACGGCGGCGGAGCAGTGGGCGGCAACCCGGCTGAGTCCGGTGAGCCGGGCGCTTCCGGGCGGACGGGTACGGGAGCGTGCGGGTCCCGAGCCATCGGGAGTCTCCTTGGATCAGGGCGAGCGCGGGGATGACGGCCTCATCGGGCGCGTTGCCGTCGGGCAGCCAGGCGGAGGGTCAAGGCGACGTACGGGCCGCTGCGCAGTGTGACGCGCAGCAGGTAGGCCACTCGGGTACGCAGGGGCTGCTCGCCCAGGTCGACCCACTCCGCCATCCACTCCTCGGGCCAACGGTCCCGGGCCTCGGCGGGCAGGATGTGCGCGAGTGCGTCGAACAGAGGCCTGGCCCGTCGGATGCGCCGTCCGGTGCGGTCGTCCGCACTCGTCGCGGGCTCGGCTCCGGAGGAGGCGGGATGCTGCTCTTCCGGCTGTGGCGGTATCTGTCCGAAGGGACGGCGATCGTCAGTACCGTGGTCGCCTCCCGGTGCGGGGCCGAAACGCCGAGAGGTGTAGCCGTCGTTCTCCGGTCCTTCGCGACGGCCGCCCAAGTTCTCCACCCAGTAGAGCTGTTGGTGGCGGCGTTGGTCGAGGGAGTCGCTGATCCTCTGGGCCTCGTCCCGGGTGGCGTACCTGCCGACCCGGTACCGGTTGCCCTGATCGTCCTCGCGGATCACTAACCAGGGGAGCTTGTTGGGGTCGTAGTCCTCGTTGCCGACATCGTGCATGCTGCAGCCTCAACTCCCCAGGCCGTCGGCAGGCCGAAGGCGTGCGGAAACGGCGCCTCCCTGGTAGGCGGCGGCGAGAGCGAGGCGGGCGGACTCGGCGCCGCTCGGCGTGAAGCGGTAGTAGCGGCGGCGCGGCCGGGGCGGATCGGTCTTCTCGATCTCGCTCTGGTCCTCCCAGAAGGACTCGAGCCACCCGGTGTCCTCCAGCCGGGCGAGGATCGGATGGATGGTGCCGGTGGGAAGCCCTGCCTCCTGGGAGAGTTCGAGACCGTAACGGGCTTTCGTGGGGCTCTCCAGCAGGGTCCGCAGCACCAGTTGTGTCTGGAGCGTCATACGCGGCGTCTTGGCCATGCAAGAACTCTAGTATGGCAGCCACCTGGACCGCAGAGGAATGCCGCATCCGCTCCGGGGGGAGCTGCCGGTCGCCGTGGGGAGCGGAGTGGGTGCACGTGTCCACGCCGGCCTGTAGGTTGGCGGCGCCCGGCGGGACTCCGCCCGGCAAGGAGCGGGGCGAAGGGGCGGGCGGGCGTTGGGCGTCGTACTGATGGCACTGGGGGGCACGATATCGGTGCCGGGCGGCCCGCGGGGAACGCGACTGACCGGTGCCGAGATCACCGCTGCCGTGCCGGGCCTGGCCGAACTGGGGGTCCCTCTCGAGGTGCGGGACGTGCAAGCCGTACCCAGCGGAAGTCTCACCTTCGCGCAGGTCCTCGACGTCGTCGCCATCGCCTCACGGGCCGTGGCCGAGGGCGCGGACGGCGTCGTCGTCACGCAGGGCACCGACACCCTGGAGGAGACGGCCTTCCTGATCGACCTGGTGTGGCCGCACGAGGCGCCGTTCGTACTGACGGGCGCGATGCGGCAGCCGGCCATGGCGGGCGCGGACGGTCCTGCCAACGTGCTCGCCGCCGTGCGTGCCGCCGCAGCCGGACAGACGCGCGGCGCGGGTGTGCTGGTCGTCCTCAACGACGAGGTGCACGCGGCACGTTGGGTACGCAAGACCCACAGTACGAACCCCGCGACCTTCGCCTCGCCGAGCACCGGTCCGCTCGGGCACGTCGTCGAGGGCAAGGTACGGATGCTCCTTTCCCCTGCCCGGCACAAGCCTCTGCCGGCCGGATTCGACCGGGAGCGGCTCGAGGGCGCCCGTGTCGCCCTGCACGTGGTCACCCTGGACGACGACGGCGCACAGCTCGAGGGACTCGAGGCCACGCACCAGGGCCTGGTCGTCGCCGGTTTCGGCGTCGGCCACGTACCGGCTGTGCTCGCTCCGCGACTCGGCACGCTGGCCGAGCGCATGCCGGTCGTGCTGACCTCGCGCACCGGCAGCGGTTCGGTCCTGCGACACACCTACAGCGCCCCCGGCTCGGAGACGGACCTGCGCCGACGCGGCCTGATCGACGGCGGCTTCCTCGACCCGTACAAGGCCCGGGTACTGCTCCGACTGCTGCTGGCCGCCGGCGCCGGGCCCGAGGACATCGTCGAGGCGTTCGCTCAGCACGGCTGAGCCTGTCCCACCGGTCCCGGCCCGGCGGTACAGCCGGTACGGTGCGCTGTCGGCCTGCGTAGTCACGAGACGGTGGTCAGTTGCCGGGACCAGGACGAGTGGGCGGCCGCGGCCAGCACCAGTCGCTCACGGGGCGGCTTCGGGCCCACAGGGCGCCACAGGAGGTCGGCGTCGCCGGCCCCGGCGCTCCGGGTGCGCAGCGCGACCAGGTCGTCGTGGCCGATGAGGCGATGACGGAACAGCGTGTGGTTGCTGTGATCCTCGATGAGCGTCCTGGGCGTCCAGCCGTGCTCTCGCAGACACTCGAGGACGGCTGACGCATAGCCGGGAGCACGCTCGGCGGGGAACCACAGCAAACGCTGACCGAGCAGCTCCGGCCAGGTCAGTTCCGGTCGGCCGGCCAGTGGATGGCGGCTGTGCAGGACGACGCCGAGCGGTTCGTCGCTGACCGTGCACAGCGTCAGGCCCGAGTCGTCCACGGGGGTGCGCAGGATGCCGAAGGCCAGGGTGCCCGCGCGCAGCAGCTGGCCCTGACGCTCGGAGTCGACCGGTTCGTAGCCGACCCGCAGGCGCTGACCACGCGTCATGATCTGCTCCGCTCGGGCCAGGACGGGCTGTGCCACGCCTCGGCACAGGCCGACGGTGGCCGTCAGCGCAACGGCGCGTGCGGCAGCGGTGGACGAACGCAGCTCGCCCAGAGCCCGGTTGACACCGCCCAGCAGCAGCCGTCCCTGCTCGGTCAGCTCCATGCCCCTCGGCAGGCGCTGGAACAAGGGTGCGCCGATGGCGCGCTCCAGCAGCCGGATCTGCTGACTGAGGCTCGGCTGGGCGATGTGCAGGCGCCGGGCCGCCTCGGTGACGGTGCCGGCCTCGGCGACGGCCGCGAAGTAGCGCAGCTGTCGCAGCTCCACGTTCGGCAGGTCGTCCGTGCCCGGTGCACCCCTGTGATCAGCTGCCATAGGCGCCAGCCTATAGGTGCGTCACCAATGGGTCTTGGCGCCGTGGAGGTCACCTGGCGTTTGCTGTGGTCATGTTCGTGATTGTGCTGAAGTACTGCGCGCCGCTGGAGACGATCGATGCCCTCAAGGAGGCTCACTACGCCAACCCCGACGGAGTGTTCGCCAAGGGAATGGCACGCATGGCGGGCCCCTTGGAGCCCCGTACGGGCGGGGTGATCATCGCCGACGGTGAGCGAGCCGCCGTCGAGGCGGCCGTCGCCTCCGACCCCTTCGTCATCAGCGGCGCGGCCACCGCCGACATCCTCCCGTTCCGGCCCGTCTGGACGGCGGAGCCGGCCACCGTGCCGCAGGCGGCCGGGACGACGTCGCCGGGTGCGGATGTGGTCCCGGCACCTGATGCCGCCCTCCGCTGAGGCCCCCACCCCCGACCAGAACGCCGATCTCCCCCCGGCCCACCGGCCTTCCTCGGTACGCGTATCGACGTGGACAGGCGGGCAGCAACTGCCTTGACCAGGGCTCGTTTTCGGGCGATTTCAGGTGCCGCCACGGGACGCCGTGCAGGGCGGAGTCCGTGTCCCCGATCGCCGGTGGGGCGCGCCGGTGTCCGACAGCAGGGCTGTTCGGGCAGCCGACCGGACGATCACACACGTCCCGGCGCCTGTGGACACGGGCGCGAGCGGGCCGCCGTAGCCGCGCCCGTCCCCGGGCGGGGCGTGGCCGAGACCCGCGCCTGTTTATCACCTGTTCAGTGGGGGGGCGGTTGACTTGGGGGCTGATGCCAGGCAGGGGGACCGTGACCGATGGTGGGGGGCTTGGATGCTGGGCGAGACGGTGTTCCGCAGCGGGGATCTGCCGGCACAGGACCGGCTGGCCGCCCTGGACGAACTCTGGGTCAACAGCGCGCACCCCATGCGGGTGGTCAGCGATGCCCCCGAGCGGTTCCGGGCGACGGTGCGGACTGTGGACATCGGGGCGGTGAACGTGGCGGGGCTGGCACTCTCGCCGTCCGAAGTGCAGCGGACGCCGAAGCTGATCCGGCAGGCAGACCCCGAGCTGTGCTCGGCCATCGTGCCCTTGAGCGGCTCACTCGTGGTGAGCCAGGCCGGGCGGGACATGACGCTGGGCGCCCGTGAAATCGCGCTTTACGACAGTTCTCGGCCGTTCCGCATACGGTTCACCGGGCAGGGCGGGGCGACCAGACTCGTGCGTGCGCACATACCCCGGGCGCTGCTGGCGTTACCTGCCCACGGGCTGGAGCGGCTGCTGGCGAGACCACTGCCGGCAGGCGCGGGGTTCGAGGCACTGCTGAGCCGGCTGCTCGCCGATGTGACCTCGCCCTCCACCGCCTACCGGCCCCACGACCTTCCCCGGCTGGGCGTCCTCGCCCAGGACCTGCTGACCTCGGTGGTCGCCCACCACCTCGAAGCGGACGGCGCGACGCCGGACGACTCGCGCCGAAGAACGTTGCTGCTGAGCATCGAGACGTTCGTACGACAGCATCTGGGCGACCCGGAGCTGTCGCCGGAAACCGTCGCGGCCGCCCACCACATCTCGATCGGCCACCTGCACCGCCTGTTCCGGACCCGTGAGACCACGGTCGCGGCCTGGATCCGCCACCAGCGTCTGGAATGCGCCCGCCGCGACCTGACCGATCCGGCACTGCACGGCGTGCCCATCCACCTGATCGCGACGCGCTGGGGCTTCAAGGACCACCCGACCTTCACCAGAGCCTTCCGCTCCGCCTACGGCGCCTCGCCCAAGGACTACCGCCGCACACCCGGGACCGTGCCTCAGCGACAGGAAACGAGGCGCTCGGTGCTGCGGCGCCCTCCCGTGGCCACGCCCTGACGTGGAGATCGACCAGGAGCAGGGAAAGTGATGCCGCACGATCCGCGAATCGAGTCCATCGCCTGGAGTGTGGTGATCGAACTGTCCAACGTCCGCGGGTCGAAGCGGCGCATGAAACCAAGGGAGATCAGCGCGGACCCCGTGCGCCGCTCCTCGCGGACGACCCGGCGGCATTCCTGCGCGGTCGGGGCGAGCGGCTTCTCGCACATCACCGGCTTCCCGGCCCGTACGGCGGCGACGGCCAGGTCCGCATGGGTCGTGTCATGCGACGCGATGACGCCGGCGTCGACGTCCGGGTCGGCGATGAGCGCGCAGCCGTCGTCGGCCGGCCGGGCTCCGACCGCCTCGGCGACGGCGGTGGCCCGTTCCTCGTCGACGTCGGCGACGCTCACGACCTGGGCGCCGGACACGGAGCGGTGCAGTGTGCCGACGTGATGGGCGCCCATGTTGCCCGCGCCGACGACCCCGATGCGGACCGTGCTCACGCCAGGCTCACCCACGTTCCCTGCTCGGCCGAGCGTCCCATCGCGTCCAGTGCCACCGCGCTGGCCACTGCGTCGCTCAGAGTGGCGCCCACCGCGGTGCCCTCGCTGATGGAGCGCAGGAAGCGGTACGCCTCGATCACCTTCAGATCGTCGTAGCCCATGCTGGTGGCCGCCCCCGGCTGGAACGCGGCGTATTCCCCGTGGCCGGGGCCGACGTACACCGTGCTGACGGGCTGGTCCTGGTAGGTGGTGCCGCGGCTGACGGCGAGCGCGCCCATGCGGCGGAAGTCCCAGGAGACCGCGCCCCTGGTGCCGTGCACCTCGAAGCCGTAGTTGTTCTGCTCACCGACCGAGACGCGGCAGGCCTCGAGGACACCACGGGCGCCGGAGGCGAAGCGCAGCAGGCAGCTGACGTAGTCCTCGTTCTCCACCGGCCCGGGTTCGCCGCCGGTGGCGAGGCTGTGACCGGCCGTGGCGCCGGTCGGGCGGGCCCGCTCCGGCACGAAGACCGTGGTGTCGGCGGTCAGCGAGGTGATCTCACCCAGCAGGTACCGGGCCAGGTCGACGCCGTGCGAGGCGAGGTCGCCCAGGACCCCGCTGCCGCCGCGCTCGCGCTCGTAGCGCCAGGTCAGGGCGCCCTTGGGGTGGGCGGCGTAGTCGCTGAACAGACGGATACGGACGTGGGTGACCGTGCCGATCTCACCGGAGGCGATCAGCTCTCGGGCCGCCTCGACGGCGGGCGCGTTGCGGTAGTTGAAGCCGACCGTACCCTGCACGCCCGCCTTCGCCGCCGCGTCGGCCACCGCGCGGGCGTCCTCGGCCGTGAGGCCCACCGGCTTCTCGATCCAGATGTGCTTGCCGGCCTCGGCCATCGCGACGCCGATCTCGCGGTGCAGGAAGTTCGGAGCGGTGATGCTGACCGCCTGGACCCGGGGATCGGCGGCCACCTCACGCCAGTCCCGGGTCGCGGAGGCGAAGCCGTACAGCCCGGCCGCCTCCTCCGCCCGGCCGGGTACCTCGTCGGCGACGGTGACCAGTTCCGGCCGAAGGGACAGCTGGGGGTAGTGATGGTGCAGGCGGGCGTACGCCTGCGTGTGCACCCGTCCCATCCAGCCGAATCCCACGACGGCGACGCCGAGCGTATTCACCATGAGCGCCCTTCTTTGGACCGTTCCAGAGCCTTGGCGCTCACCATGAATGCCGTATCTCCTGAATGTCAAGGGCTTTACAGAGGCAGATGGCATATGGAACGGTCCAGGCATGAGTGCTCCGACCATCCGTGACGTCGCCGAACGGGCCGGCGTGTCCAAGTCCCTGGTCTCGCTGGTGCTGCGCGGCTCGGAGGGCGTGCGACCGGAGAAGCGCGAGGCCGTCCTGGCCGCGGTCGAAGCACTCGGGTACCGGCCCAACGCGGCCGCGCGCAGTCTGAGTGAACGGCGCACCCGCACGGTGGGGGTGCTGCTCAACGACATGCGCAACCCCTGGTTCGTGGAACTGCTCGACGGCCTGGGCGCGCGGCTCCACGACAGCGGCCTGCACATGCTGATGGCCGACGGCCACCTCAACCGGCGCCTCGGCGAGGACCTGACGCGCACCTTCACCGAACTGCGCGTCGACGGTCTGATCGCCGTCGGCACGCTGCAGGATCCCCAGGCGCTGCGCGCCGCGGCCGGCCTGGTTCCCACGGTCGTCGCCGGCACCCGCGAGCCGGTGCTGCCCGGTGTGGACATCGTCGCGAACGACGACGAGCACGGAGCCCGCCTGGCCACCGAGCACCTCATCGGCCTCGGTCACCGGCACATCGCCCACATCGCCGGTCAGGGCGCGGTCGGCGATCTGCGCAGACGCAGTTTCGAGGCGACCATGCGCGAGCACGGCCTGGCCGGCACGGCGGTCGTGGAACAGGGCGACCTCACCGAGGAGGGCGGCTACCGCGCCGCCGTCCGGCTCCTGAGCCGCCCGCGGCGCCCGACCGCCGTCTTCGCGGTCAATGACATGACCTGCGTCGGCGCGCTCTCCGCCGCCGAGGAGACCGGCCTGCGGGTCCCGTTGGACCTCTCCCTGGTCGGCTACGACAACACATACCTCTCGCGCCTGCGCCACCTGTGGCTGACCACCGTGGACAACGCCAGTCGTGATGTCGGCCGACGCGCCGCGCAACGACTGCTCGACCGGATGGGCGAGCCGGACCGCCCGGGCGAGGTCGACCTGACCACTCCCATCCTCGAAGTGAGAGGTACGACTGCCCCGCCGCGCGCCGGAAGCTGACGGCCACGGTGGCTGCCACCTCCCTAGGCGTCGTAGGAGGGGACGCGGGCTGCGAGTTCGGGCGCGAAGTGCCGTGCCTGGGCTCCCCAGTCGTGGTCGGTCGTGCCGAAGTGCCGGAGGACGCCGAGCAGTTCGTGCGCCTCCGAGAGGGGGAACAGGGGCAGGCGTGGTTCGTGCGGTTCGGGCATGCGGAATGCCGGGTCGAGGAGTTCGTTCACGCCGGGGGCAAGGGGCACCGGCCCCGCGGGTTACGGGCGCCGACCACGCCTGGGCAGGTCCTTTGCCGAACGCATGCCGTGACGTCGGCCCTGGCCGAGGAGGAGTCCGGCCAGGTCGTAGGTGATCGTGACGCGTGCTCAGACACCTGCGACGATGTCAGGGTGAGCGGTCCGCAGCAAGGTGCGTGCGGCGTCCTTGGCGTGACGGGCGGCCTCCGGGGACCCGCAGATGGCCGCTGTGGTCATCGCGCCCTCGGCGAGGAGAACGAGCTGGTCGGTCAGCCACGCGGGTGCGTCGGCGGCAGCCACGAGGTCGGCGACATATCGCCGGAAGGCATTCTTGTGGGCCTTCGCGATATCGGCCACAGCCTGGGAGGTCGCTCCCAGCTCCCCGAAGGAGTTGATGAAGCCGCAGCCGCGGAAGCCCGGCTCGTTGAACCAGAGGAAGAGCCAGTCGAAGACTGCCAGAATCCGCTGCGTGGGTGCGTCATAGGTATCCACGTACTGAGCCAGATCGCGAAGCCATCTCGCGTCCCGCCGCCTCAGGTACGCCTCGACCAGGGAATTCTTGGAAGGGAAGATCTGGTACAGGCGTTTGAGGGGTACTGCGGAGGCGGTGCGAATCGCATCCATTCCCACCGACTGTATTCCGCGGCCGTAGAACAGTTCCTCTGCCGCGTCGAGGATCCGCTGCTCGGTCGCTTCGCGTTCCACCTCGATCACCCCATTCTCGAAAACGAACGTTCTCCCACGGTATAGCGTGCCGGGTCACGAGTGCATTCCCGGGTGCGGGCCGGCCCGCAGCTTCGACTACCGCGAACTCAGCGAGCGCTGCCCGCGCCTGGTCGTGCTGCACATCGGGCGCCGGGGCGGCGCCACCTGGCTGAGCGCCGAGCAACCCGGCTCCATGGCAGGGGAGAGACGGCTCAACCTGGCAGCGCCGTACGTTCTCCGGCTTGAGGGAAGATCCGACTGGACCTCGGTCAGTCGAGGCCTTCGACTATGCGGAAGTCGCGCTCGACGCCGTCGGAGAGGGCGACCAGCGCCTCCTGGTAGGCCGCACTCTCGCGCACTGCGACGGCCTGCTCGAAGCTGTCGAACTCGATCAGGACGGTGCGCTCGGCGATTCCGGCGTCATGCGCCACGACCCGACCGCCACGGACGAGGACCCGGCCGCCCCCGGCCTCGACGGCCAGGCGGGCCAGCTTGTTGTAAGCAGCCAGCTTCTCAGGATCTGAAATGGTGCGGTAGACGCTGACCCAGTAGCCCTTGGGCATGGAACCTCCAGTGTGGGGATGAGTGCATCTGACTTACGGGTTGGTCTCGGACGAGCGTCGGCGGGCGAGAGCGAGGCTTGTCAGCGTCGTGATCGCCATGGCGCCGATGCCGACCAGCGCCGCGGTGGTGTAGGCGCTGTCGTCGGGGAAGAGGTGGCCGGGGCCGGTGCCCGCGGCGAGGATCAGGCCGCCGATGGCGCTGCCCAGGGAGTACCCGACGCTGCGGACGACGTAGTTGAAGCTCATGGCGCTCGACGTCTCGCTCTTGGGGGTGACGGCCAGGATGACGCCGGGCATCGCGGCCGAGAAGCCGCCGACGCCGAAGCCGAGCACGCCCATCGCCGCGAACAGTTCGGCCAGGTCCGACCGGGCCGCCGCGAACAGGGCGAACCCGCCGCCGACCACGACGGCGCTGCCGGCCAGGAGCTGGGGGTCGGCGATCCGCGTCCGGGCCCGCGGCGTGAGCTTGCCGGCGACGAACCCCAGCACCGAGAACGGGATGAGGACCAGCCCGGCGACGAAGGTCGTCAGCCCGAAGCCGTAGCCGGCGCCGTGCGGCGTCTGCGCGTACCGGGTGATGAGCGTGAGCAGGAGGTACATGCCGATCCCGCCGACGAACATGGCGAGGTTCGCCCCGGCGACCGCCGGGTGCCGCACCGCCCGCACATCGACCAGGGGCGTCGTGCTGCGCAGTTCGATGACGGCCCAGACGCAGAGCAGCACCACCGCGACGACGGCGAGGCCCGCCGCCACGGCGAGGTGCCGGCTCCACAGATTCCGTTCGCCGGCGAGGAACAGCACCAGGAGCAGCGCAGCGGCCAGGACGACCGCACCTGGCACGTCCACGTGGGCGGAGCGGCCTTCGGGGGCTTCGGGCATGGAGCGCCACGCGGTCAGGAGGGCGGCGGCGGTGACGACCAGGCCGAGGCCGTAGGCGGCCCGTACCCCGCCGAGTTCGGCGAGCAGTGCGGCCAGCGGGTAGCCGACGCCGGCCCCGATGATCGAGACCACCGAGATCAGGGCGATCACGGCCGCGCTGCGCTCCTCGGGGAGGTGGTCCCGGGCCACGCCCATCATCAGCGCCGTCAGCCCGAGTCCGGCGCCCTGGGCCGCCCTGCCGGCCAGCAGCCACGCGAACGGCAGCGGCAGCACGGTGAGCGCGCTGCCGGCGACGACGACCGCCAGCGTGGCGAGGATCGTGGCCCGCCGGTGCGGGCCGGCTCCGAGCCGGCCCAGGACCGGCGTGGCGACGGCGCCGCTGAGCAGCGCGACGGTCAGCGTCCACTGCGCGCTGCCGAGCGAGACGTGGAACGAGGTCGCCACGCTGGTGATGAGCGGCGTCCCGAGGCTGGCGACCGCCGCCACGACCAGAGCGATGAACATCAGGGCGGGGACCAGCAGCCACGCCTCGGAACGCGCCACCGGGAACGCCTTCGCCGCGACCCCGCCGACCGGCTGCCCGGTCACTGCTTCGGCCCTTCGCGGTCCTGGCTTTCGAGTTCTGCCAGATGCTCCAGCGCCGGCAGGGCCGCCACCAGCGCCTCGACCTCGTCGCCGGTGAGCCCGCCGATCAACCGCTCGAACGCGTGGACGCCCGCCTGGCGCCGCGTCCGGACATAAGAGGCGCCGGCCTCGGTCAGGCACACCAGCGTGACGCGCTTGTCGGACGCGTCGCCCCGCCGCTCGACCAGGCCGGACTCCTCCATCACCCGGACCAGGGCGGTCATCGCGGGCTGGGTGACGCCCTCGACCGCGGCCAGATCGGTGATGCGCCGCGGGCCGGTCCGGTCCAGGGTGGCCAGGGTGGCGGCGGACGTCAGGCTCATGTCCCGGGGCAGGCGTTTCGCGGCCCTGGTGGCCAGGCCGTAGAGGGCTGCCCCGATGGCGGCGGACGCGTCAGAAACGGCGTCTTGACGACTCATGGTCGAAGCATAGCATTTTTATATTCATAATTTATGGTTCGGCACATACGGCGGCGGGCGGTGGACCGTCGCCGGCGAAGTGTGCGCTGGATATGTGTGTCTCGTGTGCAGTGACTCGGCTGCGTACGGGTGTTGCGGCCCACGCGCGCACTCACCGGCAGCACGGTCCGGTCGCAGGGTTCTGAGTGACTGCACATGCCCGTGCCCGACGTCGCGCTTCTCGCGGGCATCGCGTGCGCAGCGAGCCTCCCGACCCCCCCGTGCCCCGCCCTTGTTCGTCCACCCGCCCGCAGCCGGATCGGTGTTGTGGACGCAAGTGGGTCAACGGCTCTCGCTGCTGCGAGAGTTACCCCGTTACGTCAAGGGCGCTGCTCTGTCGGCGAGGGTGTGACCGAGGACGTGGTCGATCGGTTCGTGCATGGCATGGCATGGCATGGCATGGCATTGCATTGCATGGCTTGACCGCGCCTCGTATGGGCCGCGGTTTCAGGCGGTGACGGGCTGGCTCGTGCTCGTGGACCGGGCGGCACCGGCCGTGTAGAAGACGGACTTGCCGCGCTTGCTGCGCCGGACGTTTCCCTTGGCGACCAGGGCCTCAAGGGTGCTGCGTACGACGGTGATCTTGATGCCGCGCTCCGGGTACGCCTTGCTCAGGGCATCGGCGACGTCGAGGGCCGAGCGGGGATCGCCTTCGTCGCTGAGGTGAGTGACCACGAGGTCGCGCAGCGTCGGGCCCTGGTCCTTGCCCTGCTTGGCCGGCTGAGTGGAGCGGGCGGCCGGCGCGGTCTTCGTGTCGGCTGTCGACTTCTTGGCACGGCTCGTCCGCACCTTGCCGGCCTGTGTCGCCGGCGTCGCCTGCCGGGGAACCGAGGCGGTCTTGTCACTGCCCACGGCGGCCGACTCGTCTGCCTGTTCGGCATGTCCCAGTGCCTGCTGCATGTTGACCAGCAGAGCCTGGTCGTGGCGCAGTGTCGCCAGTTTCTCCTGGAGGGCCGCCACCTCACTGTCGAGGCGTTCCTGCTCCTCAGCGTTGCGCTTCAAGTCTTCTGCCAGCCGGGCGGCGTAGACCGGCCCGAGGCTGGTGGATTCGTCAAGGTTCTCGGCCACAGTGGCTCTCTTCCCAAGGTGATGTGCCGTTTGCGTTCCCGCATAGTACTCACAACGTTTGTGGATACCTCCTCATGTGTACCCGGTCTGTGGCAGTAGGTGAGAAGAGGTGCCGCTGTCGAGCGCGACCTCCAGGAAGTCCAGGTGCCGGTACGCCACACGCACCGGAGTTTGAGTCACTGTGACGTGGTCGTCGCGTAAGTGAGTCAATGCCCAGGGACAACTGCACCGCGAAGTTCGCCACCCGGGTGACACAGCTGAACTGCGGCGACCCTGCCGACTCCGCCACCGCCGTCGGGCCCGTCGTCAACTCCCGTGCGGAGCGGCGCATCACCGCACTTGTCGAGGACGCCCGAGCCCGGGGAGCGACCCTCGGCTCACTTCCCGATCTGAGTCGGGCACCGGCGACAGGGGACGACTTCAGAGCCCGAGGTCGGAGAGGCCCGGGTGGTCGTCGGGCCGGCGGCCCAGCGGCCAGTGGTACTTGCGCTCCTCCTCGGTGATGGGCAGATCGTTGATGCTGGCGTGGCGCACGCGCATGAGGCCGTTGTCGTCGAATTCCCAGTTCTCGTTGCCGTAGGAGCGGAACCACTGGCCGGAGTCGTCGTGGCACTCGTAGGCGAACCGCACCGCGATGCGGTTCCCGTCGAAGGCCCACAGCTCCTTGATGAGGCGGTAGTCCAGTTCCCGGTTCCACTTGCGGGTCAGGAACTCCACGATGTGGTCGCGGCCGGTGACGAACTCCGCGCGGTTGCGCCAGCGTGAGTCGGGCGTGTAGGCGAGGGCGACCTTCTCGGGATCGCGGGTGTTCCAGCCGTCCTCGGCCTGGCGGACCTTGGTGACCGCCGTTTCCCGGGTGAACGGCGGGAAAGGTGGACGCTGCTCGGACATGACGTACTCCTCTGGGAAGCCCTATGGGGTGAGAACGTTCGTTCCCGCATACCCCTACACTAGGAGAACGGTCGTTCTCGCGCAAGGCTGTTCCTCCTGTTCGGCGGCGCTCATTGGACGTTCTGCCGATGGAATTCAGCGTCCGTGGTTCGGAAAGCACATTGCGTACCGGGGTGTCGGCGGTTTGGATTGCCGAAGTCAAGGCGGGGGCTGCTCTCCCGGCATTGAGAAGGGGGATGACATCCTTGCTCGACGGCTGCACGCCCTGGCCGGAGGAGTTCGTCGACCGGTACTGGGCGGCCGGGCACTGGCGTGGCAACACGCTGGACAATCTGCTGCGCGACTGGGCCTCGCAGTACGGACCGCGGACCGCGCTCGTGCACGGCGACACGCGCATCACGTACGCGAACCTGAACCGGCGGGCGGACCGCATGGCCGCCGGATTCCGGCTGCGCGGCCTCCGGCCCGGGCAACGGGTCGTCGTCCAGCTGCCGAACGTACCCGAGTTCGTCATCACCGTGTTCGCGCTGATGCGCGTCGGCGCGGTACCCGTGTTCTGCCCGCTCGCGCACCGCGCGTCCGAGGTGTCCCACCTGGTGCGGGTCACCGAAGCCGTCGGCTACGTCGGTCCCTCGACGTGCCAGGGCTTCGACCACACGGCGATGGCCGCCCACGTCGCGAGCCAAGGGCCCTTCCTGCGGCGGGTGTTCACCTACGAGGCGGCGGGCACCTCGTCCCCGTACGGCGGCCTTTCGACCGATCCGTCGGGCTGTCACTACTTCCCGCTGGGCTCCATCGACGCCCCGCCCGAGCGCCCGCTCCCGCAGAGCGCCGGCCGGGTGGCGTTCTTCCTGGTCTCCAGCGATGCCACGGCGCCGCCCAGGCTCATTCCGCGCACCCACAACGACTACGCCTACCAGGCGCGGGCCGCGGCCGAGCTGGTGTCGCTCACCCGGAGCGACGTGTATCTCGCCGCGCTGCCCGCCGAGTCCAACTTCGCCTTCGGCTGCCCCGGCATCGTCGGCACCCTCTCCGTCGGCGGCACCGTCGTCCTGGCCGACGAGCCGGTACCCGCCGAATGCTTTCCGGTCATCGGACGAGAGCGTGTCACCGTCACGTCGGTGGTGCCCGCCGTCGCACAGCGCTGGCTTGACGAACTCCCCACGCACCAAGCTGACTTGAGCAGCCTGCGGCTCCTGCAGATCGGCGGTGCGCCCTTGCGCCGGGCGACCGCCGAACGGCTGGGCCCCGCATTGGGCTGCCGCCTGCAGCAGGTCTTCGGCATCGCTGGGGGGCTGCTCACGCTCACCCGGCCCGGCGATCCGGACGAGACCTTGCACACCACACAGGGCCGCCCGCTCTCGCCCGACGACGAGATCCGCATTGTCGACGCCGACGGCAAGGACGTACCCGACGGGGAGTCCGGCGAACTCCTCGCGCGCGGCCCGTACACCCCGCGCGGTTACTACCGGGCACCCGACCACAACGCACGCTCCTTCACCGCTGACGGCTACTTCCGCACCGGCGACCTCGCGCGGCGCACCCCGGACGGCAACCTGGTGGTGACCGGCTCGGCCCGGTGGGGGAGCGGAGGCGGACGGCCGTGATCTCCGCCCGCTCCCCAGTGCCCGGCGGGTGCTGTCGTACCTCTGGTCTGGTCTGGTCTGGTCTGGTCAGGGCAGGACGAGCCGCTGCCCCGGGCGGATCACGTCCGGGTCCGGGCCGATGACGTTCCGGTTCGTTCCGTACAGCCGCTGCCAGCCGCCGGGTACGGCGGCCCGCCATGCGACATCGGACAGCGTGTCGCCGTCCTGCACGGTGTACGACGTGCCGCGATGCTGCTGGGTGCCGCCGTGCGAGCGGGACCCGGGTGCGGCGTGCGGGGGAGCGCTGAGGCGGGTGGCCGGCCCGCTGTGCCCGCTGCCGCGTGTGAGGCGCGCCCGTACCGAGCAGACCGGCCACGCTCCCGGCCCCTGCCGGGCGAGCACCGCTTCCGCCACGTTGATCTGCGCCGCCCGGCTCGCCAGATCGGCCCGGGGCGCGTAAGCGGTCCCGCCGTAGGCCACCCAGGTCGGCTCGGTGAACTGCAGCCCGCCGTAGTTGCCGTTGCCGGTGTTGGTGCTCCAGTCGCCGCCGCTTTCGCAGCCGGCCACCCGGTCCCAGGTGCTGCCGGAGGCCGCCTGGCTGGTGGCCGGCGCGAGGAGGGGCAGGATGATGCCGAAGCTGCCGAGGGTGAGGGCGGTGCGGAGCGACGGCAGGAGCCGTGGGGACGTGGTACGGCGGTGCCGCGGTCGTGCGGTCATAGGCCTTCCTCTCCACTGCGGTTCCCGCCCGCCGGTGGTCCCGGCGGGCTGTAGGAAGTACGGCAGTGACGCCCGGCCCCTCACAAGGCGCGAACAGCTCACGGATCGTCGTGCGCCGCCGTGTGCTACCGCGCGCTTTGATGACGATCCGTCAGTTCACTTGGGTTGCGCGCACACAAGTGCGCATGGGCGCACGGAAGTTGAGCCACCGGTTCGTGACGGCACGGCACCGCCGCAGACAGGGCCGTGGGGGCGGCGCATGCCTACGGCGGGGTGCCGGGCGCTCCGCCCGGATGCGGCGGCCGGTGTGAGACGGTCGCAGTACCGGGCACTGCGGCGAACGGGCCAGGAGGCGCACACGATCACCAGCCGCGCCGTGATCCGCGTCTTGGACAACGCAAGGGGGCGGATCCAGGTGGATCCGTTCGATCCGCGGGCTGGTCAGGTGAGCGATGCGGTCAGCTCGTAGCGTCCTGAGGGAAGGCGGTACGCGGCAGTGCCGTCCGTGAAGCCGAGATACTGAACGCCTTGCGTGTGGGCCAGGGGCGTCCTGCCGTCACGGACGGTGGACGGGTCGGTGGTGGGGACGGACAGCGTCGCCGTGCTGTTGGCGGGGACCGCCACCCGGTAGGTGAGGGTCCGGTGGTCGGTGCGCCACTCGCTGACGATCTGGCCGTAGGGCGACAGGTGCGAGCCGGACACGTGGGTGATCCGCCCGGTCGGGTCGAGGTGCGGCCGGAGGAAGAAGTGACGGAAGCCGGGGCTGGCCGTGTCCTTGGCGATGCCGGCCATGCTCTCGTACATCCACTCCATGATCGCGCCGTAGGAGTAGTGGTTGAAGGAGTTCATCGCTACCGGGCCGAAGCCGTCCTGCTTGGAGTACGAGTTCCAGCGTTCCCAGACGGTGGTCGCGCCGTTTTCGACGGAGTACAGCCAGGACGGCATGGCGTTCTGGTGGAGCAGCCGGTAGGCGAGGTCGGCGCGGCCCTCGGCGGTGAGCACGGGGGCGAGGACGTTGACTCCGAGGAAGCCGACGGAGAGGGTGTTCTCCGCGTACTGGACGCGCGTGCTGTCGGGGTGGGCCGCCTTGTAGGCGGCGTCGTTGCCGATGTTCTCGGCCAGCAGGGTGACCAGTTGGCGGCGCTGGGCCTCGGTGTCGTAGAAACCGAGCTTGAGCACCCACAGCAGGGCGGTCTGGGTGTCGTCCTCGGTCTTGGTGGTGCCGCCCGGCGTCCCCGCCGGCGGATCGCCGAGGCTGGAGCGCACGGTGATCACGCCGCCCTCGGTGCTCAGGTACTTGCTGATGAAGGCCCGTTTGATGTGGGAGAAGAGGTCCTGGTAGGCGTGTGCCTCGGTGGTGCGGCCGGTGGCCGCGGCCATGTCCGCCATGAGTCGCGCGCTGTAGCCGTAGTAGACGTCGCTCATGAGCTGGGTGCTGGTCTGCTGGAAGGCGAGCCAGTCACCGAAGATCGCGCCCTGCCCGGCGTAACTGTCCTTGGTGCGCCGGTGGATCCAGTCCATGTACGTCGCCATCGCCGCCCAGCTGCGGTCGATGACGGTGCTGTCGCCCGACATCTGCCACACCGTCCAGGGAACGACGACGCCGCAGTCCGACCAACCGCTCGCGGGCTCCGGTGAGTTGTACCGGTTGCCGGGCGCGACATGGGTGAACTGGGCGTGGTCCGCGCCGTAGGTCTTCTGTGAGTCGACGAGGATGTCCTCGAAGTGGCTCAGGAAGGCGACGGCGTCGACGTTGTACAGGCCGGTGTTGGAGAACAGCTGGGTGTCACCGGTCCAGCCGAGGCGTTCGTCGCGCTGCGGGCAGTCGGTGGGGACCCACAGGTAGTTTCCGCGCTGGCCCCAATGGACGTTGCTGATCAGCTGGTTGACCTTGTCGTCGTCGGTGGCGACCGAACCGGTCTCGCGCAGTGCCGACGTGGCGACCCTGCCGGTCAGACCCGTGACGGTGACCGGGCCGCCGGTGACGGTGACGGAGGCGTACCGGAAGCCGTAGAAGGTGAGCGAGTCCTGGTGGGTTTCCCCGTGCCGGTCGCCCTTGAGGATGTAGGTGCTGGTCGCCTTCGCACCGCGCAGGTTGGCGCGGTAGACCGAGCCTTCCGGGCCGTCGGCGCCCTTGCTCGCGTCGTTGAGCATCTCACCGAAGCGGAGGGTGACCTGGGCGCCGGCGGGGCCGCGCAGGGTGTAGCGGGGCACGCCGACCATGTTCTGCCCGAGGTCGAAGACCGCGGTGTCGCCCTCGGTGAGCGTCACCTGCGCGGTGGCCGCCCGGTCCGGGTCGGTGACCGTGCGCGAGGCGTCGACGACGACGTGTCCCTTGCCGTTGGGGCTGCCGTCCTGGCCCGCGACCCCGGTGCAGACGGTGACGGACCGCGGTCTGCGGTCCCACTCGGGGGTCAGCCGGGCGCTCTCGCCGGGGTGAGCGACGAGCCCGGCGCCGGGGAAGCGGGTGGCGTAGGGGTGTTCGGTGACGTCCGCCCAGCCGGAGTCGTCGTAGCCGTTCGCCGCCCAGCCGGGCAGTTCCCTGCGGGCGTCGTAGGTCTGGCCGTCGTAGATGTCGTCGGCACGGTGGGGGCCGGTGTCCGTGGCCTTCCAGCCCGAGCCCGGCACGGTGACCAGGGCCTGTGCCGAGCCGTCGGCGTAGCGCAGCAGCAGTTTGGCCTTGAGGGCGAGCGGGTTGCCGCCCTGGGAGTAGTAGACGCTGCCTTCGGAGATGCGGCCGTTGTACCAGCCGTTGCCCAGGACGGCGGCGAGCGTGACCCGCCGGTCGGCCGCGAGCAGTCCGGTGACGTCGTAGGTGAAGTAGCAGGTGGTGGTGTCGTAGTTCGTCCAGCCCGGGGTGAGCAGCTCCTCGGTGGCAGTGCCGGTGGCGCCGTCGAGCGGTACGGCGACTCGGCGGCCGTTGACGTACGCCTCGTACACGCCGAGCGCCGACACATACAGCCGGGCCTCGCGCACGCGCCCCCGGAGGGCGGCCTCGTGGCGCAGCAGCGGGGCGCCGGGACTGTTCGGTTTCTTGCCCGCCATGGTGATCCAACGGGCGCCGTCCCAGCCGGTCGTCCCGTCCGTGCTGAGCAGGCCCGTCTCGAAGGAGGCGACCGGGGTGCCGGAAACGGCCCGCCCGTTCTCGTCCCAGACCAGGACCGTCCAGAAGTAGCGGGTCGACGGCCGCAGTGCCCGGCCCCCGTACCGTACGGCCACCGAGTCCGCCGAGGCGACGCGGCCGCTGTCCCACACGTCCGCCCGCCCGGCGCGCAGCCGCTCGGCGGTGCCGGCCACCAGGAGCCGGTACGCGCTCTGCCGGCGGCCGCGGACCGAGGACCTCATGCGCCAGCCGAACCGTGGCGCGGCCGCGTCCACCCCCAGCGGGTTCGTGCGGTGTTCGACCGTCAGACCTTCCACTCCCGTGTCCCCTGCGATCGGTACGGGTGCCTGTGCCGCACCGGCTCCGCCGGTCCCGCCCGCCGCGATCACCGGGACCGAACCCAGCGCGGTGGCCAGAACGGTCCTGCGCCGTATGCCTCCGCCCGTCGTGCCGTCAACTCCGTCATTCATGCCGTGTCCTTTCGGCCGCCCCGATTTTTGTATCGATTCAGCTCGATCGGCCGCTGAAGCTAGTGCCGGATGTGGCCCCTGTCTACCACTCCAGCAGCAGGAACATCGGACAGAATCAAACAGAAGCAGCCAGGGCAAAGAGAATATTGAAACCGTTCAAAAGCGGAGTGCTGGCTTCAGGACCGAGTTGTGCTGCGGAGCAGGCAGCGGAGGAACCCGAGGCCTGTGGGATGCGTCGTACGAGGAGCGGGGGCCGGGATCGGAGGCCGCCGGGTGCTGGAGCGATCGGGCCGGGCTGGGGGACACACGTGGCAAGAGCCTTCTCGAAGAGGCCGGGAGCCGGCTCCGTGACGGGCAGCCGTTGCCGAGCCGCCACCGCCATGGCCGGCTGTGCGGCAGTGGTGGCAGCCGGCGCGCTGCTGGGACCGCCCGGCACCGCACAGGCGGCGTCCACCACACCGGTGCCGGACACGGCCCCGCCCGCGGTGCGCGCCATGCCTCTGGCCGGTGCCGTGCCGTCTTCACGGCAACTGTCCGTCCAGGTGTGGCTGAAGCCGGATGTGGCCGGTGCCACGGCGTTCGCCGAAGCGGTCTCCACACCGGGCAGCGCCGAGTTCCACCACTACCTGACCCCGGACGCCTACACCGCCAGGTTCGGCCCCTCCGCGGAACACGCCCGGGCGGTCGCGGACTGGCTGGACGCGAAGGGGCTGACGCGGGTGAAGGTCAGCACCGGCCGTGACTATGTCTCGGCGACAGGGCCGGTGGCGAAGGTGCAGTCGGCGTTCCACGTGCGGATCAACCAGTACCGCGCCGAGGACGCGCACGGCAGGCCCACGGTGATCCAGTCCGGCGACCGCGACGTGTCGGTGCCGTCCTCGCTCGCGCCCGACGTGCTGGCGGTGACCGGGCTGGGCGGCACCCGGCCGGCCACGACCCGCACCGCGATCACGCCGGAGCCGGGGCGCCCCACCGCGACGGCGAAGCCACCGACGTGCTCCCGGTACTGGGCCCAGCACACGCAGGCCTTTCACCCGGCCTACCAAGGACTCACCGAGGCAGCGCTGCCGGTGTGCGGGTACACGGCCGGCCAGATCCGTGCCGCCTACGGGGCCACGTGGACGGACACCGGCAAGGGCCAGACCGTCGCGCTGACCGAGGACGAGACGCCGACCGCGATGTTCCGGACACTGAAGGAATACGCGAAGAGCAACCACCTGCCCGCGCCGAAACCCTCCCGGTTCCGGGAGATCCGAACCGGAAGCTCCTGTGGCGCCTCCGCACACGGCGCGGCGCAGTCGCCCGCCGTCAACGACGAGGCGGAGATGGACTCCGAGGCCCTCTACGCCATGGCACCCGACGCCGAGCAGCTGATGGTGATCGGAGGAGGCTGCGACGAGGACCAGGCGCTGCTCGACGCGGCCCTCGCCGTGCTGACGGGCGACGGCAAACGCCCCAGCGCCTCCATCGAGTCCAACTCGTGGCAGATTCCGCTGGGTGAGGTGCCGGAGCGGACCGTGCACGCGATCGATGTGCGGGCCGCTGCCGAAGGAGTCGGCGTGTACTTCGCCTCCGGAGACACTCCCGGCCTGACCGTGACCGACTCCGACCCGTACGCGGTGGCGGTCGGCGGCACCAGCCTCGGCATCGGGGCGGCGGACCACCGGGTCTTCGAGACCGGGTGGTCCGACGACTACGGATCCCTGAACCACGGCAAGTGGTCCGACCTGGGCATCAGCGGGGGCGGCGGGGGCACCAGCCTCGTCTACGGGCAGCCCGCCTACCAGAAGGGTGTCGTACCCGCGTCGATGTCGCGTGTCCGCATCGGCAAACGGACCGCCACCGACCGGGCCGTGCCCGACATCGCTGCCGACGGCGACCCCGACACCGGCCTGCTGACCGGGTACACCGAGTCGGACGGCAACGGAAAGCCCGGACCGTACCGGACCGTGGTGAACGCCGGCACCAGCCTGGCGTGCCCGCTGATCGCAGGCTTGGTCGCCGACGCGCAACAGGGCCGGAAGCCGTTCGGCTTCCTCGACCCACTGATCTACCGACTCGCCGGCACAAGGGCGTTGCACGACGTCCTGCCGGTCGGCCCCCGCACGCCCCAGCAGGACCGGGCCGCCTATCTCCCGGCTGACGGCTCCCCGGACGGCACGGGCATCGACGTCTTCGACTCCCAGGAACACACCTACACCGAGCAGGTCACCGCCAAGGGCTACGACACCATGACGGGCGTCGGCACACCCAACGGCGCCGCCTTCATCGCCGGACTGCGCCGCGCCGCTCACTGAACGGGCGGGCCGGCCGGACGGCCGTTTTCCGGCGACCGGGTGCCGCGGCCGGCTATTCGTCGTCCGACGCCGGGGTCAACTCGACGTCGAGCACGTCCTCGTTCTGGAACAGGTCCGCGGCCAGCCGCGCCGGGTCCTCGGTGCCCTCCAGTTCCAGCAGCACGCGCGCGGCGTCGTCGGCGCGGCCGGGCAGCCGCTCGACCCTCACCTGCGTGATCCGGAACCCAAGACGCGTGCAGGTCTGCATCAGCCGTGGCAGCAGCGCCGAACCCGTCCGATAGGTCAGGCGTGCTTCGAAGGCGGAGGGTACGGTCTCCGGGATCAGGCGGGACGTGAAAAGGGGGTAGCCGCGTACCACCAGGAAGTGCAGGGCCGTCACCGCCAGCGCGAGAATGGGCAGCCCGCCGCCGCAGGCCATGCCGACGGCGCAGGTCAGCCAGATGGTGGCGGCCGTCGTCAGACCCCGTACGGCGTCTCTGCGCACGAAGATCAGGCCGCCGCCTATGAACCCGATCCCGGACACGATCTGTGCGGCCACCCGGGAGGGATCGAAGGAGATGTGCTCCAGCCCGAGCACCGCGGTGAACCCGTGCTGGGAGACCTCCATCATCAGCGCGCTCGCGATCCCGACGAGCGTGTGTGTGCGCAGACCGGCGCTCTTCTGCTGGGCCGCGCGTTCCCAGCCGATCAGGCTCGACAGCACCAGCGCCAGCGCCAGTTCGGCAAGCTGCCGCGGTCCCTGGCCGTTGTGGATGTCCCACAACGGTGCCGCCAGTTCAGCCCCTGCCATGCCCACCTCGCAGATCGCCCGCCGATGTTCCGGACCGGCGCCTACCCTGCGACGGGGCCGCGACGCGTACGGAGGGCTGATCTCGTGGGACCAGGTCGACGAGGTCAGGCGGTCATCTCACCGCGGCCCCCGCCGGGGCGGGGCGGCGTCGGCCGCCGGTCCGCGGTGTCGACGGGTCCCGGTTCCTCCCGAGCCGTCCATGCGGGGTGCTCGGGCGGGAGCAGCGGCCCCGGGAACGTCAGTAACCGCTCAAGAGCGCCCGCACCTTGCGCAGCGTCTCCGGGCCGGCGGCGCTGTGCCAGCGTGACGGGTCGGCCGGGCGCCGTCCCCACAGCAGCAGGACACGGGTGGCCGCGTCGCTCTCGACCGTGGCGGAGCCCTCGGGGGCGGCGAGCCGGATGGTGCCGCCGTCCGCGTCGGCGGTCACCACGACGTCGTCCATGCCCGGTGTGCGCAGGCGCCCCTCGACCCGGCCCTCGGGTCCCCGGTCCAGACCGGTGCGGCCACGCTCCAGCAGGGGGCGGCCGACCGACACCACGCTGTGCTCCGTCATCCACGGCTCGTTGAGCGCCTGCACCGCCGTACGGTCGTCGCCGGTCAGGTCCCAGCGGTGCAGGATCAGCTCCTCGCGCATGTGCTCCGCGAACAACGGGGGCCTCACGGACCGCCCGGTCCACATGATCTCCGTCTCCGGGGACAGGTCCTGCGCGGCGGCCGCGGCCACCTCGGCGAGCTGTTCGCAGTGGTTCAGGAACGCCGCCCAGAGTTCGGAGTCGGACATGCGCCGAAAGGGGGCCTCACGGTTAAAACCCCTGGTCTCCACCGGCGAACCGTCGAGGAACGCCCGCAGCACCCGGGCCAGTTCCTCGGCATTGCCCGTCTGGTGGACCAGGACGTCCCGCACCGTCCAGGCCTCGCACCACGTGCCGTCATCGGCCTGCCGCCCCTGGACGGCGTGGACGAACGGGGCCAGCTCGGGGAGGGTGTCCTCGACTCGGGATGGAATCATGCGCCATGGGTAGCCCGGACGGCCGTCGGTCAAACAGGCCCGTCCCCCTCGCACCAGCGAATCTCCCCGCACAGGGGTTGTCCTGACAATCACCCGGCACCTAGGGTCGCCTCGTATGGAGCAAGCGCTTTCTGCATAGTGCCTGACTCCGTCTGCCGAGCCCTCAGGAGCGTTGCATGTCCTTGCCCGCACCCCGCCGCCGCGTCGCCGTCATCGGCACCGGCGCCATCGTCACCGGCAGCCATCTTCCCGCGCTCAGAGCCCACGCCGAGCGCGCCGAACTCGTCGCCGCCGTCGATGTGGACGAGGGCAGACTGGACGCCTTCCGGCAGGAGGCGGGTGCCCGGATCGCCGGGTTCACCTCGACCGAGGCCATGCTCGACGCCGTACGCCCGGACCTGGTTCTCATCGGCACGCCGCCCGCGCTGCACCGTGAGCAGACCGTCGCCGCGCTCAAGGCGGGTGCCTGGGTGCTGTGCGAGAAGCCGCTGTGCCTGTCGCTCGCCGAGTACGACGACATCGCAGCCGCCGAGGACGCCTCAGACGCCTACGCCTCGGTGGTGTTCCAGCACCGCTACGGCTCCGGCGCCGTACACGCCCGGGACCTGATCACGAGCGGCGAGCTGGGCGCCCCCCTGGTCGCGCACTGCCAGACGACCTGGCACCGGGACGCCGGCTACTACGCCGTACCGTGGCGCGGCCGGTGGGCGAGCGAGGGCGGCGGGCCGACCATGGGACACGGCATCCACCAGTACGACCTGCTGCTGCACCTGCTCGGTGAGTGGGAGGAAGTGCGGGCCATGGCGGCCCGGCTGGTCCACGACGTCGAGAGCGAGGACGTCTCCACCGCCCTGGTCCGCTTCCGCGGCGGCGCGCTGGCCACCGTCGTCAACAGCGTCCTGTCCCCGCACGAGGTCAGCCGCATCCGCGTCGACTGCGCCGACGCCACGCTGGAACTGACCCACCTCTACGGGCACGGCAACGCCGACTGGGTCTACACGCCCGCCCCGCACGTCGACGCCGGGCGCGCCGCGGCCTGGCGTACCCCCGCGCACGACGTGCCCAGCTCGCACACCGCCCAGCTCGGCGCCCTCCTCGACGCGTTCGACCGCGGTGAGCGGCCCCCGGGCAGCGGTCCCGACGCGCGCGCCACCCTTGAGTTCGCCGCCGCCCTGTACAAGGCGGCGTTCACCGGACACCCGGTGCGGGCGGGCGAGATCGGCCCCGGCGACCCCTACTACGCGGCCATGCACGGCGACCACCCCGACTGGGCCCCGAAGGAGCGCGCATGAGCATCCGAGTCAGCCACGTCCACGGCGAGCACCTCGCGGTCCGGGCGCCGAACGGCACCGAGATCCTCCGCTACGTCTACCGCCCCGACCCGGACGCCTTCGAGGCCCGCAAGCCCTACGCCCATCCCGTGCGCACCCTCGCCGGCCGCACGGTGACCGGATACCGCCCGAGCGACCACCGCTGGCACAAGGGCCTGCAGATGACGGCCAGCCATCTGTCGGGGCAGAACTTCTGGGGCGGCAACTGCTATGTGCACGGCGAGGGTTACCTCCGCCTGCCCGACCGCGTCGGCTCCATGCGGCACGACGGTTTCACCGGCCTCTCGGTCAGCGACGAACGCCTCGACGTCACAGAGGAGTTGACGTGGGTCGAGAACGGCGGCCGGGAATGGGCCCGCGAGGTGCGCGGTCTCGCCGTGCACACGGTGGACGAGGAGGCCGGCGCCTGGACCCTGGACTGGTCCATCCGCCTCACCAACGTCCATGACGAGCCCCTGCTGTTCGGCTCGCCGACCACCGCGGGCCGCGAGATGGCGGGCTACACCGGGCTGCAGTGGCGCGGCCCGCGCGACTTCACCGGTGGCGGCGTCTTCACGCCCGACTCCGAACCCGCCCTCGGCGCCGCGAAGGTGATGGGCAGTCAGGGGCCGTGGCTGGCCTTCACCACCGAGCACGACGAGACCGATGCCCACTCCACCCTCGTCTTCGCCCACGCCCCCGAGAACCTGGACGAGTCGTCCGCGATCCATGCCTCGCACTGGTTCGTGCGCTCCGAACCGATCCCGACGGTCGCGTTCTCCTGGGCGTTCTTCGAGGAGTTCGCCCTGCCGCCGGGCGAGAGCTTCGGCTACCGCTACCGGGTCGTGATCGCCGACGGCGCCTGGGACCGCGACCGGGTCAGCCGCCACCTGGAGGGCCTGCCGTGGTGAGCCGAGCGACGCCCGCGCCGCCCCGTCCGCTGCCCGGAGCCGTAGGCCTGTCCCACCTGAGCGCCTACGACTGGGAGGCCGCCGACGGCGTCTGCGGCGGCAGCCCCCATCTGCACCTGGTGTGCACCGAGGCGTATGTCGTCACCGGGGGCCGGGGCGCGGTGCAGACCCTGAGTCCCGACGGCTACCGGGACATCCCGCTGGGGCCCGGCTCCCTCGCCTGGTTCACCCCGGGCACCGTGCACCGCATGGTGCAGGGCGGCGATCTGCGGATCACGGTGCTCATGCAGAACAACGGCCTGCCCGAGGCCGGGGACGCCGTGTTCACCTTCCCGCCCGAGGTCCTCGCCGACCCCGGGCGGTACCGGGCCGCCGCCACCCTGCCGCCCGGCACCGGGCCGGACACGGAAGCCGCCGCCCGGCGCCGCCGGGACCTGGCGGTCGAGGGCTACCTCCCCCTGCGGGAAGCCCTGATCGCCGGGGACAGCGGCCCGTACCGTGCCTTCCAGCAGGCCGCCGCCCGCCTGGTCCGCGCCCGCGTGCCCGCCTGGCGCGAGCTGTGGCGCACCGGCGCCCTCGCCACCGCCGAACGCACCGGCGCCCAGCTCGACGCCCTGGAGTCCGGCGACCCCGCCTACCTCGCCGACGCGACCGCGTACCGGAGCGAGCCGAGCCGGCTGGGCGGCTTCGGGATGTGCGGGCGCCGGGACGAGTACGCCCTGCCCGGCACGACGCTGCCGTACGACGGCAAGCCCATGGGCTGACCGCCGCCCGGCAGCGGCGAATCGGGAGACGCCCCGAGGAGAGGAAGAGGTGACCTCGGCATGCCCGGACACAGGACAAAGGGGTTCTGCGCGTCGGCCGCCGCACTCGCCCTGTGCGCGATGCTGGCCGGCTGCGGCGGATCCGGGGAGTCGGCCGGCGGCGGCAAGACCGTGCTGCGCTACACGTGGTGGGGCAACCCCGACCGCGCCGAGCGCACCGAGAAGGCCATCGCCCTGTTCGAACAACGCCACCCGAACATACGGGTGCAGACATCGTTCTCCGGCTACGACGCCTACAAACAGAAGCTCGCCACGCAGGCCGCCGGCGGCGACGCACCCGATGTGATGCAGCTCGACTACCGGCAGATCGACCAGTACGCCTCCGGCGGCGTCCTGCTCGACCTGGGCCGGCAGCAGCGGGTGCTGCGCACCGCCGGCATCGACCCCGGACTGCTGGCCACCGGCCGGGTGCGCGGCGCCCAGTACGCCGTACCGCAGGGCCGCGGCACCGAGACCGTCGTCTACGACGTCCAGGCCTGGCGCAGCTCCGGAGTACCGCTGCCCGGCCGCGGCTGGACCTGGGACCAGTGGGCCGACGCGATGCGCGCACTGGCCCGGAAGACCGGGAAGCCCGGCGGCACCGACCCTGGGCAGAGCGAGGACGCCTTCGAGGTCTGGCTGCGCGGCCAGGGCAAGGCGCTCTACACCAAGGACCGGGGGCTCGGCTTCACCGCCGCGGACCTCACCCGCTGGTGGACCTTCACCGACCGGCTGCGCCGCGAGGGCGCCGTATCGCCCGCCGAGCAGACCACCCAGCTCGACGGATCCGTCGAGAACACCCCGCTCGGCCGCGGCAAGGCCGCCTCCGACGCCAACTGGGACGCCCCGGCCAGCGGTTACGGCGCCCTCGTCAAGAGCGGAGTGGCGCTCGCCCCGATGCCGTCCGGCGCGGACGGCACCCCCGGCCAGTACTTCAAGCCGTCGATGTTCCTCGGCATCGGAGCCCACACCGGCCACCCCGGGCAGGCGGCCCAGCTGATCGACTTCCTCGTCAACGACCCCGACGCGGCGAAGATCCTCGGCGCGACCCGCGGCATCCCCGTCAACGAGACGATCCGCAAGGAGACCGGGCCCCGGCTGACCGGCTTCGACAAGACCGTCGCCGGCTTCCAGGCCTCCCTGGAGGGCAGCCTCAAGGACCCGCCGCAGGCCCCGCCCTCCGGCGACAACGCCCTGCAGACCACCTTCCAGCGCGACTACGACCAGGTGTCGTACGAGCGCATGTCGCCCCGCAAGGCGGCCGCGAACTATGTCACCGAGGCGAAGGCGGAGCTGAGGTCATGACCACCACCGGCATCCCGGCGCCCACCGCCCGCCGGTCATCCGCCACGGCACGGCGCCGCCCGAAGCACGAACGCCAGGGCGCCGCCTGGGTGTTCCTCTCCCCATGGGTGCTCGGCGCGACCGTCCTGACGCTGCTGCCGATGGCCGTCTCGCTGTACCTGTCGTTCACCGACTACGACCTGTTCAACCCGCCGCACTGGGTGGGCCTGCGCAACTACGCGCAGATGTTCACCGAGGACCCGCGCTACTGGCGCTCGGTGCTGACGACCCTGACCTACGTCGTCATCGCCGTCCCCCTCCAGCTCGCCCTGGCACTGGCGGTCGCGCTCGCCCTCAAGGGCATGAAACGCGGCAAGGCCTTCTACCGCTCCGCGTTCTACGCCCCCTCCCTGCTGGGCGCCTCGATGTCCGTCGCCCTGGTGTGGCGGGCGGTCTTCAACGACGGCGGCACCGTCGACCATCTGCTCGGCACCGGTGGCTGGGTCAACGAGCCGGGCTGGTCCCTGCTCGCCGTCGCCCTGCTGACCGTGTGGCAGTTCGGCGCCCCCGTGGTCATCTTCCTCGCCGGGCTCCAGCAGATACCCGCCGAACTGTATGAGGCCGCGGCCGTCGACGGGGTGGGGAAATGGCGGCAGTTCGTCTCCGTCACCGTGCCGATGCTGTCCCCGGTGCTGTTCTTCAACCTGGTCCTGCAGACGATCCAGGCCTTCCAGGTCTTCACGCCCGCCTTCGCCATCAGCGCCGGCAAGGGCGGCCCCGCCGACTCCACACTCGTCTACACCCTCTACCTCTACGACCGCGGCTTCGTCGCCTCCCACATGGGCTACGCCTCCGCCATGGCCTGGGTCCTGCTCATCGTCATCGGCGCCGTCACCGCCGTCCTCTTCCGCACCTCGCGGACCTGGGTCTTCTACGCCTCCGAGGGGGAGCGATGACCACAACCGCCCCGCCCCGCAACCGCGTTGCCCGGGGCCGCATCGCCCTGCACGCCGGCTGCCTGGCCGCGCTGCTCGTCATGCTGTACCCGCTGGCCTGGCTGCTGGCCACCTCGCTCAAGCCCGCGAACGAGGTCATCGCCAGCCTCGACCTGCTGCCCAGTCACCTCGAGTGGTCGAACTACAGCACCGCCCTCGACGGCGTGAACGGCGTCTCCATCTGGCGGCTGCTCGGCAACTCGCTGCTGATCGCGGGCGGCGCCGTCTTCGGCAACGTGTTCAGCTGCTCGCTCGCCGCCTACGCCTTCGCCCGGCTGCGCTTCCGCATGCGCCGCCCCCTCTTCGCCTTCATGATCGCCACGATCATGCTGCCGCACCACGCGGTCCTGATCCCGCAGTACATCATCTTCAACAAGCTCGGCCTGGTGAACACCTACTGGCCGCTGATCCTGCCGAAGTTCCTCGCGACCGAGGCGTTCTTCGTCTTCCTCATCGTGCAGTTCATGCGCGGCCTGCCCCGCGAACTGGAGGAGGCCGCCCGCATCGACGGCTGCGGCCCCTTCCGCAGCTTCTTCTCCATCGTCCTGCCGCTGACCCGCCCCGCGCTGATCACCACCGCGATCTTCACGTTCATCTGGACCTGGAACGACTTCTTCACCCAGCTCATCTACCTCTTCGATCCGGACAAGTTCACCCTCACCCTGGCGCTGCGCTCCTTCGTGGACGCCTCCAGCCAGTCGTCGTTCGGACCGATGTTCGCGATGTCGGTGATCGCTCTGCTGCCGATCGTGCTGTTCTTCCTCGCCTTCCAGCGCTTCCTCGTGGAGGGCATGGCCAGCTCCGGACTCAAGGGGTGACCACGATGTCCCAGACCCGCACCCGGGAACCGGGCGAGCTGTTCGGCCCCCGCATGACCCTGTTCGCCGACACCCTCAGCGTCGGCCTCGCCACCGCCGTGGCCTGCCTGCCGCTGCTGACCGCACCGGCCGCCCTGTCCACGGCCTGCGCGGTGCTGCGCGGCGCGGGGGAGGGACGCCCCGCCACCGCCGGACGCTTCGTGACGCTTCTGCGCTGGCGCCTCGGCCTCGCCGACCTCGCGGCAGGAGCCCTGACCGTGGCCGTGCTGCTCCTGTCCGCCGCGGACCTGGCCCTGGCCCGCACCGGCCTGCCCGCTGGTCCGCTCTTCGTCGTGGTGGCCACGGCCATCACGACCGGCGCGATCCTCGTCGGCCTCCGCGCCTGCGCCCGTCCCGAGTCCCGCACCACCTGGAGAACGGCGCTGCGCGCCGCCGCTCACGACACCGTCCACGACCCCGGCGGCACCGGCCTGATCCTGCTGGCCCTGGCGGCGGTGGCCGCGAGTGCCTGGGCACTGCCACCACTCGCCTTCCTCACCCCTGGGCCGCTGGCCCTGGCACTCACCGCGGTCGACGTGCGGTACGGGGGGAGCCGGCACTGACCTCCGGCGGGCGGGAGAGAGGTCTGGGCGGCCTGGTCACGCCGGCCCGTGCGCCGACCGGGCCGCAGGCGCCGGGCGCGATGGCCCGTCCCGGCCCGTGGCGTGCGGCCGGCCTCAGGCTTATGAACGTTTGGCCCCCGCTGGTCCGCCGCCCCGGGAGTGGCGGACCAGCGCCTGCGAGGCGCCGTCGCGGGGTAACCGGAACCTACGCTTCCCTGAGCGGCGACGGAAGCCCCACCGCCGTGTGGTCCACCTCACAGATTTCACATGGCGATCGGCTGTGATCAGGGACACGATCCGGTGCGGTGCCCGTGGCATGTCACATTCGGCCGGGCTCTCCGGTCTCCACTGGTGAACGCGAATTCCCGCACCGGAGGCGATTGCCATGGCCCGTATCTCGCTCAGCCCGCCGCGCACCCTGCTGTACCGCATCAGCGAGTGGTACTCCAGGCGCACCTACGGCGCGGTCCTCGACCCCGTCCGTGCGCTGGCCCACAACCGCAAGGTCATGCTGACCGACGCGCGGCTGGAGATGTCGCTCGCCAAGTGGAACAAGCTGGACCCCCAGCTCAAGTTGCTTGCCGTGATGGCCAGTTCGCATGTGATCGGCTGCTCCTGGTGCACCGACTTCGGCTACTGGGAAGCCCACAACGAAGGCATGCCGAGTGCGAAGCTGCACGCCGTACCGTTGTGGCGCGATCACCGTGAGGAGTTCACCGAGGCCGAGCTGGACGTGCTGGAGTACGCCGAGGCGATGTCGCAGACCCAGCCGACCGTCACCGACGAGCTGGCGGCCCGGCTGATCGAGCGGCACGGTGAGCCCGCATTCGTCGAACTCACCGCGATGGTCGCCGTGGAGAACCTGCGCTCCCGGATGAACAGCGCCTTCGGCCTCACCGGCCAGGGCTTCTCGGACCGCTGCGCGCTACCGTCGCGTGCGTGACCGCACTTGAACTCTTCGAGGAACACCGGCCGGAGCTGTTCGGCATCGCCTACCGGATGCTGAGCAGCGCCGCCGATGCCGAGGACATCCTCCAGGACGCCTGGCTCAGGTGGAGCACCGTCGAAGTCGGCTCCGTCGCTCACCCTCGCGCCTACCTGTGCCGGATCGTCACCAATCTCTCGATCAACCGCTCGCAGTCGGCCGCCGCCCAGCGTGAGTCGTATGTGGGCCCCTGGCTGCCGGAGCCCCTGGTGAGCGCGCCGGACGCCAGCGGCGGCGTCGAGCGGGCGGAGGCGATCTCGCTGGCCATGCTGGTGGTGCTGGAGACGCTGTCGCCCCTGGAGCGGGCGGTGTTCATCCTCAAGGAGGTGTTCGGCTTCGGGTATCCCGAGATCGCCGGGATGCTGGAGCGGACCGAGGCGTCGGTGCGTCAGGTCGGCAGCCGGGCCCGCAGCCATGTGCAGGCCCGCCGCCCCCGGTACGACGCGCCCGCCGAGGTGCGGCGCAAGGTCACCGACGAGTTCCTGGCCGCCTGCGTCGGCGGCGACATCAACCGGATGATGGCCCTGCTCGCCCCCGACGTGACCGGCTGGACCGACGGCGGCGGAAAGGTCCGTGCCGCACTGCGCCCGATCTTCGGGGCCGACAAGGTCGCCCGCTGGATCCTCGGCGTCATCTCCACCTCGATCCCGGACGCCGGCGTGCGGGAGGTACTGGTCAACGGCCTTCCGGGCCACCTCTTCACGTCGGGAGACCGGCCGGACTCGGTGGCCGGCTGCGACATCGCGGAGGACGGCACGATCAGCGCCATCCGGCTGATCCGCAATCCTGACAAGCTCACCCGCGTCCGGCTCGCCGAGGACTGACCGTCGGGCGGGGTCACTCACGGCTCCCTTCCTTTCGGGTTGTCCGGACCGAAGCCCTGGTCCTTCGCCGGGCCCGCCTCGTGCCCGCCACCAGGCGGTGAGGGGGCGTCACATGCACAACGGTTCCGGGATGTTGGGAAAGCGGTTACCGGGGCGTAGCGAATGGACGTCCATGAGCCCTAGGCTCTGCGCGACCACCGAGCACCGTGAGAGGGGATTGGCGTGCACGTGATTGGCATGCACATGATTGTCCGAAGAATGCGGGCCGCGCTGCCGGCCGTCTCGGCTCTGCTGCTCGCCCTGACAACGATGCCGTCCGCCCACGCCGACGACCTCGCCGGGACCACACTGGCCGACGTCTCCGGCACCGGCATCCACAACACGTACAACGACAAGTCGGCGTACACCTACCTCGCCGACGCCCTGGACACCGGCACCTCCCTGATCGAACTGGACACCTGGGCCAATGTGTTCACCGGCAAGTGGAACGTGAGCCACAGCAACCCGCTGGGCAGTGACAACAACTGCGTCAAGGCGAGCGCGGCTTCCGGGCTCTACACCGGAGACCGCAACCAGAACCTGGACAGCTGCCTCGACGACATCCGGATCTGGCTGCAGGCCCACCCCTCCAGCCACCCGGTCATGGTCAAGATCGAGATGAAGAACGGGTTCGACAACACCCTCGGCATGATCCCGACCACGTTCGACAGCTACGTCAAGGCCCATCTAGGCAGCGTCCTCTACACCCCCGCCGACCTGCTGACCAAGAGCGACGGCACCCGCTACCCGGACCTCGACACCGCCGCCCGCGCGAACAACTGGGCCGGATACACGGCTCTGCGCGGCAAGGCGGTCGTGGAGATCATCCCGGGCACCTTCGAGCAGGCCGTCGACCCCGCCTCCACCTGGGTGGACGCCGTCTACGCCCAGCATCTGAAGGACCTGTACGCCGCCGGGACCATCGACCGGGCCGCCGTCTTCCCGAGCGTGCTCGGCGCGCAGGCGGGGGACCCGCGCACCCGCTACAGCGACACCACCCTGCGGCCCTGGTTCGTGGTGTTCGACGCGGACGCGGCCGCATGGGCCGGCGACGGCGACACCCGGTGGTACGACACCAACCACTACCTGACCGTCGTCACCGATGCCTACGACGTGCCGCCCGCCCTCAGCTCCTCCGACCCGTCCCTGGCCGACGCCCGGGCCCGCGTCGCCGAACTCGCCGCCGACGGCGCCTCCTACATCTCCAGCGACTGGATCACCGCCCCGGCGAACGGCGTCCTCGGCGAGGTGCTCGACCGTGGCTGACGCCCTGCGCTCCCGCACACTGCTGCGGTTGCTGGCGGCCGGAGCGATGGCCCTCGCCTTCGCCCTGCCCGGCCGGCTCGCCCCCGCGGCAGCGGCAGCGGCCGCGACCGTGACGGACCCCGTGCCGCTGGTCAACCCCTACATCGGCACCGGCTCCAACAACGACTTCAGCGCCGGGAACACCTTTCCCGGGGCCGACGCCCCGCACGGCATGCTGCAGTGGTCCCCGGACACCACCTCGCGGCCCAAGGGCGGCGGGTACAACTACGCCGACTCGGCGGTCTCCGGCTTCAGCCTCACTCATGTCTCCGGCGTCGGCTGCGACGCGGCCGGGGACCTGCCCATCCTGCCCGTCGTCGGCGCGATCGGCTCCGACCCCGGCTCCACGACGGAGTCGTTCTCCCACGCGAACGAGACGGCGTCACCCGGTTACTACTCCGTCTCCCTCGGCAACAGCACCGGCGTCGCGCTCACCACGACCACGCACGCGGGGATCGGCCAGTTCACCTTCCCCGCCTCCACCCAGGCCGACCTGCTGCTGAAACTGAACGGCACGCAGACCCCGTACGCCTCCTCGACGCTGAACGTGACGGGCGGCGACACCGTGACCGGCTCGGTGACCAGCACCGGTTTCTGCGAGGCCACCAACCCTTTCACCGTCTACTTCGCCCTCACCTTCGACCACCCCTTCACCGCGAGCGGCGGCTACAGCGGCGGTGAGTACCTCACCTTCGACGCCACGAGCAGCCGGACGGTCGAGGCCAGGGTCGGTATCTCCTACACATCGGCGGCCGAGGCGGCCGCCAACCGGGACGCGGAGGTCACGGGCAAGAGCTTCGCCGACGTGAAGTCCGCCGCGACGACGGCATGGCGCAACGAACTGTCGAAGATCACGGTCGGCGGCGGCACCAGCGACCAGCAGACCGTCTTCTACACCGCCCTCTACCACGCCTCGCTCTTCCCCAGCGTGGTCAGCGACGCCGACGGCTCCTACCGCGGCTACGACGGCGCCGTGCACACCGTGACCGCCGGCCATGGCGCCCAGTACACCGACTTCTCCAACTGGGACACCTACCGCTCCCAGGCGCAGCTCACGGCGCTGCTCGACCCGTCGGCCGCCTCCGACATGGCGCAGTCGATCGTCAACGACTACGAGCAGGGCGGCACCCTCACCAAATGGGGCATGGCCACCGGCGAGACGCACATCATGGTCGGCGACCCAGCCGTGCCCGTGCTGGCCGGCTACTACGCCTTCGGCGCACGGAACTTCGACACCGCAACGGCCCTGTCCGCCATGATCAAGGAACAGACCACCGACACCGACGTCACACCCGGCGTGACGTACCTCGACTCCTTCGGCTACCTGCCCACCAACTCGCTGTACGGCTGCTGCCACGAGTACGCCACCACCGCCACCCAACTCGAGTACGACACCGACGACTTCGCGCTGTCGGTGTTCGCGGGCGAACTCGGCGACAGCGCGCACCAGAGGACGTTCCAGGACCGCGCGCAGGACTGGGAGAACATCTTCAACACCTCCTCGGGCTACATCCAGCCACGGCACTCCAACGGTCGCTGGATGGACGGGTTCAACGCCAAACTGATCACCGGGACCTCGGCCAACGACTTCGCCGAGGGCGACGCCTTCACCTACACGCCGATGATCCCGTTCAACCTCGCCGGGCTGGCGTCGCTGGAGGGCGGCAGCTCCTCGCTGGCGTCGTACCTGGACAGCGTGCTCAGCGGCTATCAGGGCCTGGGCAGCGTCATCGGCACCCAGTCCAACATGGGCAACGAGCCCAGCATCGGGCTGCCGTGGGAGTACGACTGGGTGGGCGAGCCGTACAAGACGCAGTCCACGGTGCGCGCGGTCCAGGACCAGCTGTGGACCAACGCCGCCGGCGGCGAGCCCGGCAACGACGACCTCGGCGAGATGAGCGCCTGGTACGTCTGGTCCGCGCTCGGCCTCTACCCGGAGATACCGGGCACCGCGGACCTCGCCATCGGCAGCCCGCTGTTCACTTCGGCCGTCGTCACCGCGGGCGGGCACACGCTCAGGGTCAACGCCCCTGCGGCTGCGGACAGTTCGCCCTACGTCCAGGCCCTGACCCTGAACGGCAGCGCCTGGAACAAGCCCTATGTGCCGGCTTCGTACGCCGGCTCGTCCGCCGAGCTGGACTTCACCCTCTCCTCGAGCGCCGACACCCAGTGGGCGTCGCAGGCCTCGGCCGCACCGCCGTCCTACGCCGGCAGCCCGGGCACGGGAGTGGCCCAGCCCAGCGGCCCGCTCACCGGGACGGCCACCGGCACGTGCGTCGACGACGCCGGCGCCGGCACCTCCAACGGCACGGCCATCCAGACCCACACCTGCAACGGCACCGATGCACAGACCTGGAAGGTCGTCCCCGACGGCACCCTGCAGGTGCTGAACGACTGCATGGACGTCACCGGCGGTGCGACCACCTCCGGTACGAAGATCCAGCTCCACACCTGCAACGGCACCCAGGCCCAGCAGTGGCAGCCCGACAGCAAGGGTGAACTCGTCAACCCGGTCTCCGGCCTGTGCCTCACCGACTCGAGCAACGGTGCGACCAGTAAGACCCAGTTGACCCTCGCCCCCTGCACGGGCAGCACCGGCCAGCGCTGGACCCTGCCCTCCTAGTGCCCCTGCCGGGGCGCTAGGCCGGCCGTGGCCCTCCCGCCGCAAGCGTGGGAGGGCCACTGTCATGGTGTGTGCCGCCGGGCGAACGGGGGCGTCAGTGGTGTGCGGCCGACGTGGTGGTGTAGGGGGCCGCGGCATGCTGGGCGGCGTAGAGGAGCGCGGGTTCGATCTTCGGCCAGAAGTAGCTGTCCTGGCAGGAGTACGGCGGTGTGAAGCCGTCGCAGCCGACGCCGTCGCTGTCGCCGATCTCGATGGTGAAGCTGGCCAGGCCGAGCTTGTCGTAGGTCCAGTCGTCGGTTCCGCCCGAGGCGTTGTAGAGGATCTCGCCGGCCTGGCCGTACTGGTACCCGGTCAGCGAGCCCATGTGGGCGGCCAGCGCGCGCAGGGCGGCGTCGTTGCCGGTGTGCACGCCGGCGTTGTACTCCCAGGGGAAGAGCACCATGCTGGCGTCGCTGTGCAGGGTGATCATCATGCCCTTGGCGGTCGACGGCGCCGGGTCCCGGTCGCCGGTGCCGGTGCGTACCGCGGGGAACAGCTCGCGGAAGAGGCTCTCCAGAGCGGTGTTCTCCGCCTCCGAGTCGCTCGCGGGACCGCCGTAGGTCTGGTCGCAGGACGCGCTGGAGGTGCCGGAGGTGTTCCAGTGGGTGCCGGCGTTGCGATTGAGGTCGACGCCGATCTGGCTGTACGCGCTCACCCCGCACCGGGAGCCGTGCGAGTCGTCCGCGTTCTTGCGCTGCAGGACAGGGTTGTCGCCGCCCGCCGCGACCATGTCGACACCGTCGGGGTTGGCGTCGGGCACCACCCACATCTCGGTGCTGTCCATCAGCCGGGTGATCGCCGAGTCCTTGCCGTAGCCGCTGGTCAGCGCGTCGATCCAGCGCCACGACATCTCTCCGGTCGTCAGCTCGCGCGCGTGGATCTGACTCATCAGGAAGAACCGTGGCTTGGCCGAGTTCGGGTTGAGTGAGCAGTCGCCCGTCTGGATCTTGGTGATGCATATCGCCTTGAGGTCGCGGCCGCCCCGCCCGTGCTGTTTGAGCCAGGACTGGCCGTATGTCACCACCTTGGCGAGATCGGGGTGTTGGGAGACGGTGGTGTCCAGGTGGGAGTACTGCGCGGTGACGGTGTGATAGCCGCCGTCGAAGGTGTCGCCCGCGGCGCGCGGCACCGTGGTGGAGGAAGGTATCGCCTCGGTCAGCGTGGTGGCGATCGCGGGAGTGAAGCCGAGGCGTCGCAGTCCCGCCGCGGTCGAGGCGTCGCCGGCGACGAACAGGCTGTCGCCCTGCCTCTTTTCGAGCAGGTCGTATCCGGAGTCGACGAGGCGTTCGGCGTCGGTGCGCGGATTGCGCGTGGGCACGCGGTAGACGACGACCGTACGCTGCCCGCCGTGGGCGCGGCCGGTGGTGGTGGCTCGGCCCGCTGTGGCGTCCGCGCCGGTGCCAGCCTGTGCGACCTGCGGTAACAGGGCCGCGGCGACGATGACGGCACCGGCGGTCAGGCCCGCCAGGCGTTTGTATGCCATGGAGGTGACCTTTCGTGGGGGATGGACCCCCTCAATATGGCATGGCCATGGCGAGAACGACATGGGGTGTGCGCCACGGCCCTCGTGCACGCGAAAGCCGGGCGGCCTGCCACTGGTGGACCTGGCCGGCCAGGATCGGAGAACTGGGCGCGCACACCGCCGATCGGCTTGCCCGAGCTGCCGCAGCCGAGGTCGGCGCGCTCGACGACGACGATCGTGCACCCCGGCCTCGGCGAGGTGGAACGCGGTGCCGGCACCCATCACGCCGCCACCGATGATCACAGACGTCGACGTCCCTCACATGACGCGAGGCTCAGTGCTCCGCGGTGCAGCAGCCGTTTCGGAGTGCGGTGCTCGCGGCGGTCTCCAGCCGGCAGAAGCAGGACGCCTCGATCGCCACGTCCGCCATCGCCGCGGCGATCTTCAGTTGCTGGGCCACGATCCGTGCCTCTCCCTCCTTGCCGAGCCGCACGAGGCACTCGTGGAGGCCGTGCAGGGCCCAGACGTTGCCGGGGTGCTGCAGTGCGCGCGGCAGGGTGTCGTCGAGTCCGAGGTCGGCACGGTAGACGGCCTCGGCCTGCGCGACCAGGCCCTGTTCGAGGAGCAGTGCGCCGTAAGCGTGCCGGGTCGGCTGCATCCACCCCCACGGCTCGTCGTAGGGAAGGCCGTCGTCCAGCTCGATCGAACGGCGCAGTGCCGCGAACGCGGCTTCGTGGTTCCCCTTGCGGTACTCCAGCTCCCCGTCCAGCATGTGCGCGGCGATCGCCAGGATGTCCGCACAGGTGTTGTTGAACAGCATCCGGCTCGCCGGCACCCGGGCGAGCGCGTCGTGGAAGAGGTCACGTTCGGTGGCGGCCTCGTCGATCCGGCCCAGGGCCGAGAGGGCGACGCCGCGCGCGTACCGCAGCATGGCCGTGGTCACGCAGTACAACTGCGCGTCGGCGGGCATCGCGAGGCCCAGCACGTCCTGCCAGCGGCCGAAGCGGATGAGCACGTGCACCCGCATGGCGAGGAAGCCCTCCAGCCAGTCCGCCATGGGCGGGCTGGCCACGCGCAGCAGTTCCTCGGGCACGGCCGCTTCGAGCCGGGCCGCCGTTTCCACCGCGTCCTGGAAGCGACCGAGGAACATCGCGCCGTAGATCTTGAAGTGGAGGTTGTGACACCGGTACAGGGTGTAGAAGTTCATCGCCCCGGCCCTGGTGTGGAACTTCTCGTCGGCTGCGATCGCCTCGGTGTTGTCGGAGATCACCCGGCGATAGTCGCCGCAGAGCACCTCCAGGTGCGACGGCATGTGCTGGAGGTGGCCCGCGTCCGGCACCAGACCGCGCAGCCGGTCGCCCATCGGCAGGGCCGCCTCGGGCGTCGGGGACATCTCCATCAGGTGGATGTACATGTGGAGCAGGCCCGGGTGCCGCGTGCCCGCCTCCATGGCGATCGCCTGCTCGAGTACCGCCCTGGCCTCGAGGGCGCGCGAGCCGGGCACGGGCCGGCCCGTGCGCAGGTCCCACAGCTGCCAGGGCGTGAGGTTCATCAGGGCGTCGGCGTACAGGGTGGCCACGTCGAGGTCGTCGGGGGCCAGCCGGTGGACGTCCCGCATGCGGTCGGCGTAGGTGGTGTTCCATACGGAACAGTCCTCGGCGCCCGGGGCCCGGGACCGTGGATAGCGGGCACCCAGTGCACCGATGAGGGCCTGTTCGACCGGGGTGGCGCCGGCGGTCTTCGCCTGTGCGCGCCGTACGGCGGCATGCGCACGCTCCGCCGTCCGCCCCAGGTCCTCCGCGTCGAAGGACTCCCACGGCTTGTTGTAGTTGGGACCGAGCGCGTAGGCCAGGCCCCAGTCCGCCATGGCACAGCCGGGATCCGCCGCGAGGGCGGCCTCGAAACACCGGACGGCCTCCTCGTGGTTGAAGGCGTACGTCCAGTTCAGCCCGCGGTCGAACCACGTCTGCGCCTCGGCGGACGTCGTCGTCACCGGCCGGCCGTGGCTGCCGAGGTCGTAGTAGCGCATACGAACTCCTCAAGGCTGGCCGCCGGCCGTCCCATTGACGGGACGGTGACGGCACGACGATGACCGGTGCGACGACCCTAGGCGAAAGACGGCCGGGACACTGCCCATTCACGCCGGAGAACAACCGGGCGCCACGTCCGGGTGGTGGCGCGGGGCCGGCCACCCGGCGGCGGCTCCGTCGTGTGCGCCTCGGCGCGCACCGGCGTACGCGGCCGGGCTGTGCGCCGCCCCGGCCGCGATGTCCACCGCCTCGCCCGCGGCCCCCGCCTGTTGCCGCGGTCAGCCGATGGCGAAGTAGGCCAGGCTGCCGAGGCCGGCGAGGGTGCAGTAGACGGCGAACGGGACGAGGGTGCGGTTCTCGAAGTACTTGACCAGGTAGCGGGTCGCGAGGTAAGCGGCGATGAAGGCGGCGACGCTTCCCGCCAGCAGCGGTCCACGCAGGCCGTTGCCCTCGGGACCGAGCAGTGGAGGCAGTTTGAGCAGCGCCGCTCCGCCGATCACCGGCGTGGCGAGCAGGAACGCGAAACGGGCGGAGTCCTCGTGGTTGAGACCGCGGAAGATGCCCGCGCTGATGGTCGATCCGGAGCGGCTGATGCCCGGCAGCAGGGCGAGGATCTGGGCCGCCCCGATCACCAGGGCCTGGCGGATGGTCATCCGCGTGATCCGCCGGTCCGACAACTCGTCCGGGCTCAGGTGCTCCTCGCCCGGCGCCACGGCGTCGGCCGCCCGCCTGCGGCCCGTGCCGCCGCGCCGCAGGCGTTCGGTGACGTAGAGGACGATGCCGTTGAGGGCCAGGAAGATCGCGGTCGGCACGGGGCGCCCGAGCGTCGTACGGAACACCTTGTCGAGCGCGACGCCGGCGACGCCCACCGGGATGCAGGCCGCGATGATCAGCCAGGCGAGCCGCTGGTCCACGGTCTGGATGCGTCGTTGCGTGATCGACGTCGACAGGCCGCGGATCACCCGGACCCAGTCGCGCCAGAAGAAGACCACCAGAGCCAGCGCCGTGGCCAGGTGGAGGCCGACCAGCTCATTGAGGTACAGGGAATTGTCGGCGGAGACGTCCAGGTCGTGCTTCCAGTGCCCGCCCAGGAGGGCGGGGATCAGGATGCTGTGCCCGAGGCTGGAGACCGGGAACAGCTCGGTGACGCCTTGCAGCAGGCCGACGCCTATGGCTTCGGGATAGGTCAGGACGGACATGCAGGCCCTTTGACTCGGAATGCAGGCAGTGTGAGGTTTCGGACAACGCTCGCGGCGGCTCGGATCAGTCAGAAAGCTACTACATCTTGTAGGAATTTGTGGGCCGGGTCAGGCGTATTCATCCCGACGACCTGCAAGGTTTACTGCCTCCTTACCCGTGCCGACCGGGGCGCGTGGGTGTGGGCGAGGTGCCCCCGGTGGTGCCGCCGCCGTTGGTGCCTCCGC